>CAVGZQ010000186.1:0-883 GCA_963633515.1 Bacteroidaceae bacterium | reverse complement strand
ACCAAACCCAATTGCGCTTATTCCATCGTTTGTCGGAAAGGCGCATATAAATTTCGTTCGCGATGAAGCGATCGGCGTCATTATCGGCGTCTTTTTTATTCGTTTCGGATTTTTTTTTTGTTTTGGAGTCTCTTTTTGCCGCAAATTCTTTTTTAGGTTTGAGCGGACCGATGATATCGCAGAACAGCTTTGCAAAGGCGTCATTGCCAAGTTGCGATGCGCATTCGATGCATTCTTCAAACCATTTCCGATACCGGCGCGCGAAATCATTGAAACCGTCAAAACCGAGATCTTTATAATCTAAATGATTCGCAAGGATCGCGTATTGCGACGCATATTTTTCGAGATCGTTTCTGAAAGCGTCTTTCGACTCGAAAGAATCGGTTTGCAGAGACGTCATTTTGTCGGTTTCAAGATCTTTGTAAGCGGAAATAAGGGCGATCAATGTGCCGTCTTCGTCGCGGGCAACGATGTCGGCCATAAAATGCCGATAAGCATCGTCGCCCGAAAAGTTTTCGACGATTCGGCAATCTCCGAAGCTCAGGCTCAAATCGCGGTTTTCGCGCAAAATTCTCTGCACCAGGCTGTCGAGCGTCGATACCGCGATTTTGTCAAATTGCCGCTCGCATTCCAAAAGTTTTTTGTAAGTTATATCGTCGATGATCCAATAATCATCGGATTTGGCGTCTTTTTGATCGGGATTATTATATGCGGCGATGGCATCTTCAATTTCTTTTCGAAGCCTTTCTCTGAGTTCGGCCGTGGCATCGCGCGTGAAAGTCGTCACGAGAATATCTTCGGGCTTGGCGTTTCTTTCGACGAGGAGATCGAAAAAAATCTTCGAAATTGTGTATGTTTTTCCGGTGCCTGCGCTGGCTTCGAT
>CAVGZQ010000185.1:895-6513 GCA_963633515.1 Bacteroidaceae bacterium | reverse complement strand
CCGCAACGCTGCTCTTCAATCACCTCGCTCAGGGGCATATCTACACCATGGTCGAAGGGCTTTATGCCATCCAAATACATATTCCCGACAAAATGGTCGGAAAATCTCTCGTCAATCTTCAGTTTCGCGCGCTGACGGGATGTTCGGTCATTGCGATGCTTTGCGGCGATGCATGCATCATCAATCCGTCGCCGTTTGAACCGTTGCCCGGCGACGCCGAAATTATCATGGTTTTGACGCCCGACGCGGAAGCCAAATTCTTTAAACATTTTATGCCGCATAACGACGAAAAACGGCTGCAAATCGCTTAGTTTTTCGCGCAAAATTGCGCATATCCTCATTTTTTAAAGCAAATGTCAGAGTTATCCGCCGTCCAAACCGAACAACGTTCGATCGTCCGCGCCATGTTTAGCCGAAAAACGACGCTGATTTGGTCCATTGCCGCAGGATTCGGCGCATCGGTCTTTTATGTTGCGGTTGTCGGGCTTGTCGGCGTTTTGGCGGCCGCCGTTTGGAATGCAATCCCGACGCAAATCCGCATCGGCGATATCGTCTATTCATGGAGCATCGCATTTGGCGCATGTTTGGCGGCGCATATCGTGCTTCAATCGGCAACGCGTCTTTTGCTTTGGCGCGAGGCGTCGATTTTCGATCAAACCGGTGCGGCGCCCGGTTGGTTTGCCGATTTATGCCGAGTTTTGGCGATCGAATCCATTTTTGCCGTCATTCAGACATTGCTTTGGGGCTGTCAAATAGCCGCGTGGTTTGGGATTTTTGCGAAAAACTCGTCGATTTGCGCGGTTATTGCCGGGGCATCCGGTGCGTTTTTGCTTTTATGCGGTCTTGCGCGGCGCGCATGTCTCGCGCAATTGCTGTGCGAAGAGTCGGCTCAAAAACGCGGCATATCGTTTTTTTTCGCATCGATTGGGCGCGGAATGAAAAGCCTTTGTTATCGCCCGTTTAACGCGCTTGCGTGCTTTATTTGCCCGAAGATTGCTTTTTTTGCGTTCGGAATTGCCGCAATTGCCGCGATAATGCTTCGGCTCAGCAATGCGCTCATCGTCCTGTCGGCTGCCGGCATGCTTGTTTCGCGGCAGATCGAACCGTTTTTGCAGTTTAAACGCGCCGGCGCATGGCGCGCGGCGCGTCGGGCGGAGCAGACGCGCGCAAGCGGCTGAAGGTCTGCTTTGGGGCATTTTCGGAGCGCAGGCGTTTTTTTGCGCGATATCAATCAGCGTATTTTTTGCAAATGGAGCGTCGCAAAGAAAAGCCCGCACGATATGGCGGTGAAAAGGACGATTCCGACGACGAGCGCAAGCGAATGCAACGGCGTTATGAGACCGAATGCGCATCCGATAAGCGCCAAAACGGCCAGTCCCAAACTCATCCCCAATATACTCGCATGATGTTGCATAGACACTCCGACGAAATTGCGGTAATAGGCGCTTTGCGCGCAGAATCGGGCGATGAGACGGAATCGCCCCGGCGCGGCGCGAACGCGCTGCGCATGCATGCGCGGGTTTACGCTTTTGGCGCGGCGGCGTCAAATTTCTGAGGGTAAATATGCCGCAATTGGCGCTTGAAACATTTAAACTGCCGAACGGCATGCGCGTCATCGCGCATCGTCAGGCGTCGGTGCACCGGGCGAGCATCATGCTCAACATCGGTTCGGGCTGTGCCGACGAATCGGCATGGGGAACGGCGCACATGCTCGAACATCTGATGTTTCGCGGGACAAAACGGTATCCGAGTTTCGGCGCCGTAAGCGAAGCATTCGAACGCATCGGCGCGGATTTTAACGCGTTTACGGCGCGGGAAACGACGAGTTTCGACATCAGCATGCCGAGCGAATCGGTCGGAGAAGCGCTCGCCCTTTTGGGCGATGTCATGATGCATGCCAAATTGACGGGGATTGTCGGCGAACGCGATATTATACGCGAGGAAATATTGTCGGATTACGACGACGGCAATGCGTTGATCAACGCCGACGATTTGCTGACGTCGCTTTTTTACGGCGATGCCGGGCATCCGATTGCGGGAAATCCCGAAGATATCGAAAAAATAACGGCCAAAGACGTTCGCGCATTTTACGAAGCGCATTATGCCGCCGACAACATGCTTTTGGTTTGCACGGGGGCAATTCCGGCGATCGAAGCATTGCAAGAGATGGCCGAAACGGCGCTCGGACGGATTGCGCCGCAATCGCATCGATCGGCGCGGCGCAAAATGCCGGACGTCTATCGCTTGCAAGCGCCGGCGCCCGATCCTTTGTTTCATGTCAAAGATTACGACGGCGCGACGCAGAGCGACGTATCGCTCGGTTTTTTGTTTCCCGGACCGCATTCGCCGCAGCTTCCCGCGCTCGAAATTCTCGTGCGCATCTTAGACGACGGCATGGCATCGCGGCTGTCGCGAAAACTCGTCGAAGAAATGGCAATCGTTTACGATATCGAAGCTTATTTGAGCACAGCTTTGGATACGACGCTGCTTCAAATACGGACATCGTGCCGGCATAAGCGCGTCGCGAAGGTCATCGACGCCGTATACGGGATTTTGAACGATATTGCGCAAAAAGGCGTCGCAGACGAAGAATTGGCGCGGGTAAGAAAGCGCGTGATTTGGGAGCACGAAGAGCTCTGCGACGGGATTGCGCGGCTTTCGCAGTGGATAAGCGCCATGGCGATGCAAGGCATGAGCTGCGACATCGATGCGCGATGCAAAACGCTGTGCGCCGTCACCGACGGCGATATCCGTCAAATTGCGAAAGAAGCGATGCAAACGCGCCCGCATATCGCGGCAATCGTCGGGGAAGTGACGGATAAACGGGCTTGCGATTTAAAAAGCCGCGCCGAATTGCGGCTTTGCCGCCCGGTGCGGCTGACGATCGACCGATCGCCCGACGATGACGGCGATTGATTTTTTTGAACTCGCGAAACGGATTGCGGCGAACGGCCGGTGTTTTTGTTCAATCGCTGCAATGCGCCCGGAAAGCATCGGTTTTAAGACCGTTCGCCGTCAAATCGTTTTTTCGGACCGGGTTTTGTCCCGACAGAATCGGAGTATTTTCAGATTGCCGCAGCGGGCGTGCGCGTCGCGGCGGTTTTGCGTCGGAAGGCGCGAAATTCGGACAGCTTGCGAAGCAAAATAAAAGCGCGGCGTATCGGCGAATGCCGATAGCCGCGCCGCGCAGGCGTATGCGCGCAACGAGCCTTCGGCATGTTGCGCGCATAGCCGGAGCCGCGAAGGCGTATGGGCATGCGTGACGCATGCCCATAGCCGCAGCCGTTTGCCCGGCCGGAAGGCGGGCAAACGCGCCGGCGTATTTTGCCCGCGGCGGGCAAATGCGCCGGCGGACAAAAGTATTCGCATCGGCATAAATCGGATTTAAATCGAATCGGATTTAAAACTAAAGAATTATATGCGCGATGCACCGCGCGAACCGAATTAAATGACGGTTCCGGGCAAGATGACGGCGCCTTTCGGAATGACGGCGATGCCGTCGCGGACGTAGTAATTGTCGCCGTCGAGGTTGAGATCGTCGGGTTGCCGGCGGATGATGACGCCGTCGCCGATGCGAGCATTTTTGTCGACGATGCAGTGCTCCATGGTGACGTTGCGCCCGATGCCCAAGGGGACGCCGTGAGCGAGTTCTTCGTTGGGGTTGAGCCGTTTGGGATTTTCTTCGTCGTAGAAGTCGGCGCCCATCATGACGACTTCTTTGAGGCTGGCGCCGGGACGGATGATGCTTCGCACGCCGATGACCGAGTCGGAGATGATTGCGCCGTGCAGGTCGGTGCCTTCGGCAACGAGGCTGTCGCGGATGGCCGACCGGATGATGCGGGCGGGGGAAAGCGATCGCATATGCGTGAAGAGCGGCTGGCCGGGGCAGTAGAGCGGAAACGGCGGGTTGACTTGCGTGGCTTGGATATTTGCCTGATAGAACGCCGAAATTGTCCCGATATCGGCCCAGTAACCTTCGTGCAAATGCGTTGCGATGCGGACGTTGCCCAAGAGCCCGGGGATGATTTGGCTGCCGAAATCGTTGTCGGTGCCTTGCAGGCACGATTTGAGCAATTCGCTGTTGAAGACGTATATGCCCATGCTCGCCAAATACCATTCTTCGTCGGGGTTGAGTCCGACGCGGCGGCAGAGCGATTCGGGGGCGCGGAAACGTTCGATGACGGCGGGATCTTTGGGTTTTTCGACGAATTCTTGCACCATGCCTTCGGCGTCGACGCGCAAAAGCCCCATGCGCGAAGCGTCGTCGCGGTTGACGAGATAGACGGCGATCGTGAGGCCGGCTTGTTTGCTGCGGTGGCAGGACAGCATTTTCGAGTAATCCATGCGATAGAGGTGATCGCCCGACAAAATGAGCGTTTCTTCGCTGGCGAAATGTCGGATGTGATGGAGCGTTGAGCGGACGGCGTCGGCCGTGCCCATGAACCATTCTTGGCTTCGTTCGGTTTGCTCGGCGGCCAATATTTCGACGAACCCGTGCGAGAACGTATCGAATTTGTAGGCTTCCATGATGTGCCTGTGAAGGCTTGCGCTCAGGAATTGCGTGAGAACGAAGACGCGGTTGATTCCTGAATTGATGCAATTAGAGAGCGTCACATCGATGAGCCGATACTTTCCGAAGAGCGGAACTGCGGGTTTTGCGCGTTCGTGGGTTAACGGGAAAAGACGGCTGCCCCGGCCTCCGCCTAAAACTACGGCAACAACGCGATCCATTTTAATCCTCCTGTTTGCGAGAGAGAACGATGAAATACGTCATAGTTTTACTCCGCTTTGCGTCGCCGATTCAAGAATTTTTGCGGGATTTGTCTTGAATTTGCTTGACTTTTAAAAAAAGCGCGCCGCCGAAACCACATTCGGCTACATGGGGTTGCCGGTGGGATGAGCGGCGCGCATCGCAAGGCGGTTTGAGGTGTTTTATGTCGCCTGCGGTTTGATGTGTTTTTTGTTGGCGCGGTTTTGCTTTTTTGTCGATCCGGGGATTGCAAGCACCGAGACGGCGCAAAAAAAAGAGATGGCAAAAAGTGCAGCATAATCAAAGCGATATATGCAAATTGCCATTAGGTGAACAGCGTGCAAACGGCAGCGCAATTGCATTTTGACGTCGGAATGGTTATGCTGACGCGTTCATGTGTCATTTCGGCATCGACCGAAACAGGCATTTGAATAAATGCACTGAACATAAAATCTCAAATCGAAAATTAACCCGATGCGCATTTTTGCGCGGGGAGGTCGCATGAAAAAAAGCGTTTTCACGGCGGTTTTTGCGCTGTTCGCGGCATGGCATTGCTGCATGCCGGATGCAGCATTTGCGCAAGACGGATCGGATGAAATCCTTCCGCCGATAGTTTTTATTATTTTGGATACGTCGTCATCGATGAATGAAATGTTTCCCGGCGGCACGAATAACACGCGTCTGACGAATGCGCTGGCGGAAATCATCGGCGGTTCGAGGAATTATTCGGACGCAGGAAACAGCATAATTATCCGCGCCGAAGGCGACAAAGAAGCCGATATGTTCAGAATGCCGTTTCCGACGCTTACAGCGGACGGCGATTGGGATTCGGCAGGGGAGAAAGCAATACCGGGCGACTCGCAAATAG
>CAVGZQ010000185.1:0-885 GCA_963633515.1 Bacteroidaceae bacterium | reverse complement strand
AGCTAGGCCGAATACAAGCAGCCGGGAAAGCATCGAAGCATCTTACAAAGAATCGGGAATTATCCATACTTACAAGAAGCTGGTGAAATTCGGATTATCGGGGCTTGCGGTGGGAAGCGCGGGGTCGAGCAGCGCGAAAGACTCTAAGATTAAGCAGGCGGCGAGATTGTCGAGAGGCGAGACGGAAGGCACGATTTTGCGATTTACAACCGTTTGGGGACATATGCAGGGCGATGTTCAAACGTCGAGCGACCTCGATGCTCATGTCGTCGTATACAACAAGAACAATGAATACAAAACGAGGATATATTATGGGAAGAGCGAAGGACATGGAGGGAAACTTGATGTTGATAATCGGAATCCTTCAACAGGTCAGTTTAACACTGCTACCGGTTTCCCTTCGGGGACAAAAAAAGAAGATTTTATTGTTTGCATCAATAAGAAGACCCTGGCGTTTCAATCGTGCAATAAAATTACTCCCAAAACCGATAAAGGCAGAATAATCGGCGTTGAGAATACTTATTGGAAGTCGTATGATGATTTGAGCGATGGGGATAAATTCACATACTACTTAAATCCTTATGAGAATAACGGCAGCACAGATCATGGTTATGAAGTAGAGATAGCGTATGTCAACGAAAAAGGGTGCGAAGTCGCCGATACTTTCACATATCATAATAATATAACGCAGAGTTGCGGTTGGAACGAATGTCCGATTCCCGCGGTTACGGTTGAGTATGTTAAGACAGGCACGAAAAATGGCTATTTTAAACTGCTCCCCGAAAAAACAGGGATGTATAACGGCAAATCGTTGGACAGTTCCGATTACACTTTGACGCAAGATTTCAGAAATGAAGGCGATCCTCTGCATATATACGGCTATGC
>CAVGZQ010000184.1:5305-6526 GCA_963633515.1 Bacteroidaceae bacterium | reverse complement strand
TACGAATTCCGAATCGGAAATGAGCAAATGCGTCGACGAAGATTCGGAGAACCCCGACGAAAGCGAATATTATTCATGCGCGGAGGGAAATTTTTCGGGTCGGAAGTGCCGCAAACTCCCCGAAGAAAGCGCCGATTCGACCGTCGTCGTCCGCCAAGGGCAAATGTGCACGAAAGCGCAGCTCGAACCCGACACAAATTCGCTTCGCATCCATATTATAGACGTCGGTCAGGGCGATGCGATTTGGATTCAAACGCCGACGGGGCAAAATATCCTCGTCGATTCGGGCGATTTGGGCTTGTACGGCAAAACGGCGGGCGGTCCGATCGTCGCCGATTACTTGGAATTTCACGATTTTACGCCCGGCATGTCGTTTGACGCCGTCATCTTGTCGCATCCCGACTCCGACCACTACGGCGGCATGGCGTATTTGTTCCGAAACCTCTACAACGTCAACGCCTACATCGATCCGTACGATCCGACGCGCAGCAACGAAATCAACGCGTCATACCAAACGTGGATCGACGTCGTCAAAGGGCGCGTCGACAGCGCCAACATCATCGCGCCCGCCGAGCAGTTCTACAAAACGGGCGACAAAATGGACTTCTTCGGCAGCGACGTCGAAGCGACGTACATCACGTCGAGCAAAAACATGGCATCGGCCGACAACCGCAACAGCACGTCGATTATCTTCAAAATAAGCTATGCCGGCCGGTCGATGCTGTTTACGGGCGACGCCGAAAAGACGCGCGAAGGCGCGGCCATAGCCATCGCCAAAGAAAACCCCGAACTCGTCGGATCGAATTTGCTCAAAGTCTGCCACCACGGCTCGGGGAGCAACGATTCGTCGTCAACGGCATTTTTAAACGCCGTCTGGCCCGATTCGATCGAACGCACCGCGCGCGGCGCCTACATCTCGAGCGGGCGTTACGCGTTCAGCGGCCGCTACCTGCCCTACGAAGAAGTCGTTTCGCGTCTCTTTGACTACATGCCCCAAGAAAACCTGTTTTCGACGACCGCCGGCGACGGCGGCAAGGACGAAGACGAAGCCGTGCGCGACGACAATATCCTCATCGTCATCAAGTCCGACGGGTCATTTTATTCGTGCTATTCGGGCGTAAACTGAATTTCATGCATTATTGCAACCGCGAAACGCATTTTATTTAAAATCAAGGCACAAATCGCGTTGTTTTTTCGCGCGCTTTTTCTTCGAAACACGCG
>CAVGZQ010000184.1:0-5295 GCA_963633515.1 Bacteroidaceae bacterium | reverse complement strand
AAATACGCCTTCGCGGGCGTCGCTGTTGCCGCTGCGGCGGCAATACGCGCCGCCTGCGCGGCTATTGCGCGACGCGCAATACGCCGCGCTTTTTATTTTTATTGACAGACAGCGAAAACAAACGATGAAAATTCTCGGAATCGAAAGTTCATGCGATGAATGTTCGGCAGCGATTGTCGAAGACGGAAGAATATTATCGCATATCATAGCGAGCCAAATTCCTGTTCATGCGCGCTACGGCGGCGTGGTGCCCGAGCTTGCGTCGCGGGCGCATATCGTCGAAATCGTCGGCGTTATGCGCCGCGCGTTTGCCGAATCGGGGACATCGATGTCCGATATCGACGGCGTGGCCGTGACGCAAGGACCGGGTCTTATCGGGTCGCTCTTGGTCGGTCTCGAAGCGGCAAAGGCGTATGCCTATGCGCGCAATATCCCGCTTGTCGGCGTGCATCATACCGAAGGGCATCTTTTGGCGCCGCTCATCGATGCGTCCGACGGCACAGAAAAGCCCGAATTCCCGTTTATGGGTCTCGTCGTCTCGGGGGGGCATACGAATTTGATCGCGGTTCATGCCGTCGGAAAGTACGAAATGATCGGTCAGACGCTTGACGACGCCGCAGGCGAAGCGCTCGACAAGGTCGGAAAAATGCTCGGACTGCCCTATCCGGGGGGCGTTGCAATCGACAAGCTGAGCGCGGGCGGCGATCGGAACCGTTTTTCGTTCCCGCGCGCCCTGCCCCAACGCGACAATTTCGACTTTTCGTTCAGCGGGCTCAAAACGAGCGTCATGACGCAGCTGCGGCGCATGGGGTCGATGCCCGAAGGTCAAGATCTGAGCGATTTGTGCGCGTCGGCGCTCGAAGCCGCCGTCGATTCGCTCGCCCGCAAGACGATCCGCGCCGCGCGCAAAGCCGGCGCCCGGACGGTTGTCGTCGCCGGCGGCGTTTCGGCCAATCGGCGGCTCCGGCAGCGATTGACCGACGACTGCAACGCCGAAGGGTTGCATTTGTCGATCCCGCCCATGAAATTGTGCACCGACAACGCGGCGATGATCGCCGGTTTGGGCCAATACAGGCTTAAACCGCTCATCGAAGCCAAATGCGGGTTCGATGCGTTCGATTTGCAGCCCAAACCGGGCTGGAATTTGCTCGACGCCATCCGTCAGCCTTGATCCCGAACAGCGCCGCGCCTGCAAAATCGCGCATTTCGGACGAAATACGCATGACGCATTGCAAAAAATGCGCGTATAATGCGCGGCGCAAGCGCCCGCCGGGCGCGATTTCGGCGGGCGGCGCGCGGATTTGCGCGGTCAAATCCCGGATTGCGCCGCCGCTTAACCCAGCAATGAGGCAAAAAAATGTTTGGTTTGAAAAATATCCGTCCGCTGTCGATTTTTGCCGGCGGCGTTTTGTTCGGTTCGGCCGGTCTTAAAATTTTGTCAAGCCGCGACGCGCGCAACGTCTATGCGCATATCGTCGCGGCAGGCATGCGCGCCAAAGATTCGCTGATGACGTCGGTGACGTCGGCGCGCGAAAATGCCGCCGATATCGTCGCGCAAGCGCGCGAAATCAACGAAAAACGCGAAACCGAAACGGTCGTCGCCGACGCATCGGAAGGTTAGTTTTTGATAAAATCCGGCATAATCTGCGTTGCATCGGCGTTGACGGCGCAATGAAAAAAGGCGCATCCCCTTCGCGCCTTTTTTATTGACGCGAGGGTCTTTTGGTGCATGGGTTTTAAAGCCCCGACATCGCAAAAATTCTCGCGCCGAAGCGCCGTTTTTCGGGGTCAAAGCGAAGCGTCAAAGCGCGGCGCCCGCGCGCCGCGCAAGCCTGCCGTATTTGCTTGGCGGCTGCCGCAGGCATCGGCAGGCGCCAAGCAAACAGGCAGGCCGCGAAGGCGTATTGCGGCGCAAGCCGCAATAGCCGAAGCAGGCACGGCGCCCCGAGGCGCCGCGGCCAAAGCCCTTTTGCCGCAGCCGCGGCAAAAGGGCGCCCCCCCCCCCAAAAAAAATGGCGCTTTGTTGCGCAAAACGATGCCGATGATTTGTTTTTTCGGAGATTTTTTCATCTTCGATTTCGATGGTTTGGTTTAAAGACGTATGAAATTCATCATTTGTCATGAAACACGGGCGCGGATTCGGGCGCAAATCGTCACGGCGCATCGGATGACGCCCGACGAAGCCGATCGGCTCGAAGCTTGGTGCATGACGCGGCGCGGGGTGAAATCGGTCTCCGTGCACGAACGGACGCAATGCGCGATCGTTTGTTTCGAACCGGGCAACCGGCAGGCGCAGGCCGAATTGCGGCGCGTTTTTATCGGGGATTTGAGTCGGTTTTCTTTGGCGAAAAGCGCAGAAGGCGCGGTTTTGCCGAGCAATTCGGGGCGCCTTCTCAACCGCATGTACGAAGAAAAGCTCGTGACGGCGATTGTCGGAAAATGCGCAGCGTCGCTGTTTTTCCCGCAGCCGATTCGGACGATTTTGACGATCATCCGTTCGATCCGTTACATAAGAGAGGCGGCAAAGTGCTTGCCGCGGCGCGAATTGCGCGTCGAATTGCTCGACGGGCTGTCGATATTGCTGTCGATGGCGCGGGGCGATTTTTCGACGGCGTCGTCGGTGATGTTTTTGCTTCGCATCGGGGAAATTCTCGACGAATGGACGCACAAAAAATCGGTCGGCGATTTGGCGCGCTGCATGTCGCTCAACATCGGGCAGGTGTGGCTCATTGCCGACGAATCCGACGATTCGCTCGATCGTCAGGTGCCGATTTCGTCGGTTTGCCGGGGCGATTTGATACGGCTTCGGATGGGATCGATCGTTCCGTTCGACGGGGTCGTCGTTTCGGGCGATGCGACGGTCAATCAGGCGTCGCTGACCGGGGAGCCGGTTGCGGTCGCGAAACGCGCGGGAACGGCGATTTATGCGGGCACGGCCGTCGAAGAGGGGTGTTGCGCGATGCGCGTGACGCAAGCATCGGGGCAAAGCCGGTACGATCGCATCGTGACGATGATCGAGGCGAGCGAACAGCTCAAATCGAGCGCCGAGAATCGGGCGGCGTCGCTGGCAAACAAACTCGTGCCTTATACGCTTTTGGGCAGCGCCTTGGTTTACGCGCTGACGCGCAACGTGACGCGGGCGCTGTCGGTTCTGATGGTCGATTTTTCTTGCGCGCTCAAACTTGCGATGCCGCTTGCGGTGCTTTCGGCGATGCGCGAAGCCGTCGGATATCGCATTACGGTCAAAGGCGGAAAGTTTCTCGAAACGATAGCCCAAGCCGACACGATCGTTCTCGACAAGACAGGCACGCTCACGCATGCGACGCCTGCCGTCGCTCAGATTGTCCCGTTCGGCAAGCGCGAACGCGACGAAATGTTGCGCATCGCAGCGTGTTTGGAAGAGCATTTTCCGCATTCGATGGCCAATGCGGTCGTTCGCGCGGCGCATCAAAAGTCGCTTCAGCACGAAGAAATGCATTCGAAAGTCGATTATCTCGTGGCGCACGGCATCGCAAGCCAAGTCGAATCGCAGCGCGTCGTGATAGGGAGCGCGCACTTTGTGTTCGAAGACGAGCATTGCAAGATCCCCGAGGGCGAAGAAGAGAAGTTTTCGGCGCTCGATGCGCAGTATTCGCATTTGTATTTGACCATCGGCGGTGAGCTTGCGGCGGTGATATGCATCGCCGATCCGCTTCGCAGCGAAGCGCGCGACGCGATCCTGCAGCTGCGCAAGCTTGGTGTGCGCCGGGCGGTGATGCTGACGGGCGACAGCGAGCGGACGGCGGCGGCGATTGCCGCAGAAGTCGGCGTCGACGAATATCATTCGGAGGTTTTGCCCGAAGACAAAGCAAACTTCGTCCAAGCCGAACGCGACAAGGGACATGTCGTGCTGATGCTGGGCGACGGGATAAACGATGCGCCGGCGATGAGCGCGGCGTCGGCAGGCGTTGCCATAGACGACGGCGCGGCGATTGCGCGCGAAGTCGCCGATGTGACGATTGCCGGCAAATCGCTCTATGAAATCGTTTATTTGCGGCGTTTGTCGATGGCGCTTTTGGACCGCATCCAATCGAATTATCATTTCGTGATCGGATTTAACGGGGCGCTCATCGCGCTCGGCGCGGCGGGCATTTTGCCGCCGGCGGCATCGGCGCTCTGTCATAACCTTTCGACAATCGGCGTAAGCCTTCACAGCATGACGGATTTGATTTCCGAGGAGGATCTGAGATGAGACACAATTTTACGTTTTACAATCCGACAAAAATTTATTTCGGCCGCCATGCGATCGAAAATTTGGCCGGAGAATTGAACCGTTACGGCAAGCGCATTTTATTTGTTTACGGCAAGAGCGCGATCAAAAAGATTGGGCTTTACGATGACGTGACAAAGATTTTGTCGCAATGCGGCAAAGAAGTGACGGAGTTGGCGGGAATAAAGCCGAATCCGACATACGATCAAATGCTCGAAGGCGCGCGGCTGGTCCGCGACCGCCAAATCGATCTGATTTTGGCCGTCGGCGGCGGTTCGGTCATCGATTGCGCCAAAGGGATTTCGGTTGCGGCTTATTGCGGCGGCGATGCGTGGGAGAAGTATTGGGAAAATAACGAACAAGTCACGACGCCGATCGTGCCGGTTGCGTCGATTCTGACGATGACGGGAACGGGTTCGGAAATGAATGCCGGTTCGGTCATTACGAACGAAGCCAAAAAGATCAAAGGCGGGCGCGTGTTTTCGCCCGAAGTCAACCCGAAGTTTTCGATTCTCGACCCGGAATATACGTATTCGGTGCCGAAATACCAAATGGCATGCGGCATTTTCGACATCATGTCGCATCTCATGGAGCAATATTTCAGCGGAGACGACGACAATACGACCGATTATGTAATCGAGGGCGTCATGCAATCGCTTATCGGGAGCGCCCGCATTGCGATATCGAACCCTACCGATTACGATGCGCGCAGCAACATCATGTGGTGCGCGACGCTGGCGCTTAACGGGATTACGCGCGTTTCGAAGACCCAAGATTGGGAAGTTCACATGATCGAACACCAAATCGGGGCCTATACCGATTGCGCTCACGGCGCGGGATTGGCGGTCGTTTCGGTGCCGTATTACAAATATATTTTCCGCCGCGGTTTGGCGAAATTCGCGCGTTTTGCGCGCAATGTGTGGCATATCGACGCGTCGGGCATGTCCGACGATGTCGCGGCATTGGCGGGAATCGACGCCTTGGCTCAGTTTATCGCCGAAATCGGTTTGCCGCTGACGTTGCGCGAATTGGGAGCAACCGAAGAC
>CAVGZQ010000183.1:0-6546 GCA_963633515.1 Bacteroidaceae bacterium | reverse complement strand
ATTGGCGACAGCCCGTCGATCGGCGACGAATTGCGAAGCGTTTTGGACGAATACGTCTATGTCCCCGATATGACGCAATACGACAGCATGCTGCGCGCAGCGGGGTATCTGACGTCGAAATACGGCAAGATCGATCGCATCGATTCGCAGAATGAGTTTTGGTTGGGAATAGAATCGAGATTGCGCGAAGATTTTAACATTTTCGGGCAAAAACCGGCGCAAACCGATATCAATCGAAGCAAGGTCGGGATGAAGCGCGTTGCGCAAGGCGCAGGCTTGCCGGTCGCGCGCGGCGCCGAAGTCGGATCGCTTGAGCAATTGCGCGCTTTTATCGGGGAGATCGGACTGCCGGCCGTTGTCAAACCCGTCGTCGGCGTGGGCGCCGCCGCAACGTATTGCATTGAGCGCGAAGAAGATATTGCGCCGATTTATGCCAATATACGCGGACGTTATATCTGCGAAGAATATATACGCGGAGCGATTGTGACATTCGACGGTTTTATCGATCGTCACGGGCGCATCGAATTCCAAACGTCGCATGAATATAATTCGGGCGTGATGGAATGCGTCAACGCCGGCCGTTCGATATATTATTATAATGTCACGCAAATCGACCCGACGCTCGCCGATTTGGGACGCCGCTGTCTCGAGGCCTTCGGCGTGCGCGAAAGATTCTTTCACATCGAATGGTTTCGCACGGCGCCGCATGAATATTGCTTTCTGGAAATCAATGTCAGGCCGCCCGGGCTTTATACAATCGACATGATGAATTATTCCGCCGACATCGATTTGTATGAAATGTGGGCGGCATCGTTTCACGACGAATATCCTTTCTTAAACAATTCCCTTCGTTACAGCGTCGGGTTTGCAGGCCGTCGGTCGAACGAATCGTTTAAATATTCAAACGGCGAAATCATGCAAATGTACGGCGAACATATTATCGAAAGCGCGCCGGTGCCGGGGGCTTTTGCCGATGCAATGGGCGAGTTTTACTTTTTGTTTCGGCATCCCGATGTCGGATTCGTCAAAGAAATGCTCAAAAATGCGCTCGAATTAAAATCTTGACGCTTTGAATTCGGATTTGCGGCTTCGCCGTCCGAAGCGCCGCATGATTGCAATGATATGAAATAATCTGAAAAATGGATGGATGTATTATTATCCCGGACGAAAGATATGCGCCGGCGCAAGGGCGCAAAAAAACGAAAAAGCCGAGCGTATTGCGCGCAGCGCAATAGCTCGGCCGGTTGCGCGTATTGCTCCCGCAGGGAGCAATAGCGCAACTTGCCTGCCGCTTCGGGCGGCAGGCTGCGAAGGCGTATTGCCCGCCCCAAGGGCGGGCAATAGCCGAAGCCGATTTGCCGCAGCCCTGCGGGCGGCCGGCGAATCGGCGCCGTCGGATGGCTTGCTGCCGCAGGCGGCAGACGAAAAAGGCGGCGCATCCCGCATATAACGCCGTCGGCGCGATGACGGATAATGCGGTTGCGCTCATATCGAGGACTGCTGCGATATGCCGGTTTTCGAATTCTGTTTCTTGCTTTATGCGGGTTGTTTGATAAACGCATAAATATTATTCAAAGTCAAGCTGGTATCATGCAAGATAATTCTGAAAGAAATTCATTTGCGATTGAGCCCTCGCGGGTGACCCAAAACGTGCGTTACGCGATACGCGACGTAACGGTGACGGCAAACCGTTTGGCGCGGGAAGGGCGTCGGATTTTGTATCTCAACATCGGCGATCCGAATGTTTACGATTTCGATTTGACCGACGAGGCCAAGGCGGCGGCGCATCGGGCGATCGACGCGCGGCATAACGGGTATGCGCCGTCGGAAGGCTTGCCCGAAGCGCTTGAGGCAATCGTCGCCGATGCCCGCGACCGACAGCGCATCGGCGCGATCGTGGGCGCTTATATCGGCAACGGCGCCAGCGAATGCATCGATTTGGCGCTGACGGCTCTGGTCAATCCGGGCGACAATGTGTTGTTGCCGTGTCCGACGTACCCGCTTTACGAGTCGATTTTAAATCGTCTGGGGGCAGAAATTCGGTTCTATCGCATGGAACAGGCCGACGGATGGCAACCCGATTTGGCGCAAATCGCGTCGCTTATCGACGAACGGACGCGCGCGATAACCGTTATTAATCCGAACAATCCGACGGGCGCGATTTATGACGAACGCCGGCTCAGGGGCATCATCGAAATCGCAAAAGCGCATGGGCTGCTCATTCTCAACGACGAGATTTACGAACGGCTCACGTTCGGCGGCTGCCGCCATGTGCCCATGGCGCAATTGGACTCCGAGGCGTGTTTCGTGACGTTTAACGGGCTGAGCAAGGCGTATTTGGGACCGGGCATACGCATCGGATGGGGCATCGCGAGCGGTCCCGAATCGGCGCTGCGGCCGTATTTCGAGACGATTTGCAAGCTGATGCGGGCGCGGCTTTGCGCCAATCACCCGTTCCAATATGCAGTGAAACCGTGTTTGACGGGCGGGCAGAAACATTTGCCGCCGATGCTCGAAAAACTCGCCCGGCGCCGCGATTGCTGCTTGCGCAGAATCGCGCAAATCGACGGGTTGTCGTGCGCCCGGCCGAACGGAAGTTTTTACATGTTCGTCCGCGTCGCCGGCGTCAAAGACGATGTCGCGTGGTGCAGAGAGCTTTTGCTGCGTAAAGGCGTCGTCGTCGTGCCCGGTTCGGGGTTCGGATATCGGGCGGCCGATGCAGGCTATTTTCGCATCGTCTTTTTGCCCGATGAAATCATTCTCAACGAAGCGTTTGACAAAATCGCCGAGTTTATGCACGAAGAAAAATGCGCAGGGCGGATGCTGTAATCCGACGTCGGCCGGCGGCGAAGAACTTGACCTCAGCGCGCCGCGCAAAAAAACGGCATGCATAAAAACTCATGTTTCTTCGATAATGTTCGAATTTAATGCATGCAATCAAATGCGAAGATGAATAAAATGCGTGTTACGGCGGATGATGCAAAATAAATGCGGTTTCGCAAACGGTTGCAAATGCAATGCGATTTTGGCAGTTAAAGCAAATAAAATGCCGATCTTTTCGGTTAAATATAAATAAAATGCGAATCTTATGACAAAAGTGATTGCATTATGCAGCCCGAAAAGCGGCGCGGGCGCGTCGGCATGCGCCGTGAGTCTGGCGCGTTCGCTTTGCGCCAAAGGGAGCAAAGTCCTCTTGGCCGATTTTGCGCATCACGGCGGCGCTTTGCAATATCTGCTCGATATGCCGCAGCCGTGCGCGGCCGAGAGCGCGGAGCCTGCCGAAACGCCGCTTTCGAATCTTTTTGCCGTTTCGGCGCGTTACGCGGCCGACGATTGCGACGCCGCCTTTGCCGAATGGCGCGCGTCGTCTTTTGACGAAGTCATTCTCGATTTGCCGTCGGCGCATTTCGACGAAGCGTCGATGTTTTTTCTCAAAGCCGATTTGCCGATATTGATTGCGCCGCCCGAGCCGGTTTCGATCAGTTTTCTCGTTCGCTGGATCCGTCATGCAATTAACCGCCATATGGCGGCAAATTCGGGCGATGCGGGGATTATTCAGGAAATTGCGGCGCACTCGAAAACTTGGGAATTCGGCGATATTTATCCCAAATTATCGCCCAATCAGCAAAACGCGTTCGTTCGGGCGCTCGAGCGCTTTCGGTGCGCCTTTGTGCTCAACCAGCGCCGCGATAACAGCGAATCGCTGCAATGCGCCGCTCTGTGCCATGCGCTGGGCATGCTTTTCGGCGTCGATGTCGCTTATTTGGGGGCGATTTCTTACGACGATCGGCGGTGGTTTTACGAACGGCAATTGGGCGACGTGTCGCTTTTTGCGCGCGAAGACCCGATTGTCCGCGAGTGGGGCGATATTATTCGAAATTTGCCACAGGCTTTCGAATTTTATGCGCATGAACACGATTGTTTGCCGCTCGTCAGGGTGCAGCAAAAACCGCGTCAGTTTTTGCGCGCGACGACATCGGCGGGCGCGCGTCAGGCTTACCGTTGTTTGTGGGAGGGCTATTGCCGCGATCGGGGCTTGGTGTCGATGATCGTAAAACCCGAAAAAAAAGCGCAAATTCTTACGCTCCTCGAGGCGGCTTGGCGCCGGGCCGATTACAACGAAATGTCGGCGGCGGCGGGCTGCGAAGCGGGGTATATCAGCGGCGAAATGCAGGCGGTGACCCGATGCGTGTCCGACGCGTTTGCGGCCGTAAAACGATGCGATGTCAATCCGTCCCGCCCCGATGCCGGCGCGTTTCTCAAAAAACGGCGCGCAGAGTTTCAGCTTTCGGTTTTGCAGCTCGCGATTCGGACGAGAGTGCCGCAAAAAATCATCGAATCCATCGAGGCTCAAAACACCGACGATATTTCGCCGCCGAGGCTTCAGGCCCCGTGAGGATGCTGTTCTATGAGATTTCGACAAGTATTGCGGCTGTTGTGTTGTTCGTGCGTTTTCCTTTTTTCGGCAAGCGCTTATGGGCAGGATGAGGCGTTGCCCGATCAAATCGACCGCGCCAACATGGCTCGGACGGCGGCTGCGCTTGAGCGCTTGGCGAATGGCGGAAACGCCGAAAAAGCCGTCGAAGGCTATGTCGGGTTGGGACAAATCGAGATGGCAAACGGAAATTTGGATGCTGCCGCCGATAATGCGAAAAAAGCCGTCGAAATGATTCCCGCTTTGCCAAAAAAAAGCGGATGGATCGTCGTTGCCCATTGGCTTAACGCCATGGCATCGATGCAGCGCGGCGACGCCGACCAAGCGCGCGCTTCGCTGCGCGCGGCAAAAGCTGCCGTCGAATCGGGCGCCGAAACGCATTTGGCGTGGATCGGCGTTATCGAGCACAATCTCAGCCTTCTGACCGACGATAATGCGCGGGCGCGCAAGGCTTCCGAGGCGGCGATCGAAGCTTTTTCCGAAACAAAATCGCATCTCGGCGCGGGAATTGCCGCAATGCGCTTGGGCGATCTCGAATATGCCCGCGACAAAAAACGCCGCGCATACAACGAATACGACAATGCCCTGAGGGCTTTTCGACGCAGCGGCGATGCGCATAAACTCATCGTCGAAGCGCAAATCCATATTGCCGAAAAACTCATCGCAGACGGCGAATTAAAAGCTGCCGCTTCGCGCCTTGCCATTGCCGAATCCGAGCTTGCGGCGATCGGAAATATCCCCGACCTCGCCGATAAATTGTCTGAATTGCGTTCCAAAATTTCGCAACGCTAGCCCGCCGCGCGTTTTTGGGGCGGCGTACGGATGGGGCACGGATGAGCGCGGCACACGGATGCGCCGGGGGGATTGTCGGCGATAAAAAATATTCTTCGCACACCTTCCTGAAAGCTGAACATATTTCGGTTTCCTTAAATAAAAAACGCATTTTAAACGATATTTCTTGCGAGTTTCCGAAAGGTGAGTGGACGCATATCGTCGGCGCAAACGGCGCAGGAAAGACGACGTTTCTCAAAATTTTGGCCGGCGTTTTGCCCCCCGATGAAGGGACGGTTTGCGACGGCGCCGTCGATTTGATGCGGATTTCTCCCGATCGGCGCGCGCATATCGTCGCTTACGTCCCGCAGCGCCTCGAAGCTATTGCGCCGCTCAATGCCGTGCGTTTTGTCGCCCAAGGGCTCTATGCCAGCCAAATATCGGCACACCGTCCGCAAGACTGCGCATGCGATCGCGCATATGCGCTCATGCGGTCGATGCATTTGGATCATTTGGCGCATCGTTCGATGAATGAATTGTCGGGCGGAGAATGCCAAATGCTCGTATTATGTTCGGCAATATTGCAAAATACGCAAATATTGTTGCTCGATGAGCCGACAGCATCGCTCGATATGCAACACACACGCCGGTTTTTTGAAATCGTCGGCGCGCTTCGCGCGCAAGGCAAAACGATTTTGTCGGTATCCCACGATTTGCGTCATACTGCGTCTTATGCCGACAATGCTTTCGTCATGCGCGACGGGCATTGCATAGAATTTGCGCGCCATGAATTTCCGTCGCGAAAAATTCTGTCTTCGGCATTGGGCGATATCCCCGACGAAGATTGGGACGAAATCCGTATGCGGATCCGATCGCGCCGAAAAACGCCGTCCGAAACGCTCCGTCAACCGCCGCAAACCTTGCCCGAAACGCTCCGTCAATCGCCGCAAACTTCGCCCGAAACGCTCCGTCAACCGCCGCAAACGCCGCCCGAAACGCTCCGTCAATCGCCGCAAACGCCGAAAAATGCGCGAGCATGCGCCGATTTGCGCCGCCGCGAAAAACGCGCCGTCATCGTGTCTTGCGCAGTTTTATGCGCCCTCGTCTTTGGGCTTCCTTGGGTCGGCGCGACATTTATCGGCGTGCCGTTCGACGACGTCTCTGCCCGCGTGTTTTGGGCGTTGCGCGTTCCCCGCGTTTTGCTGGCAATGTTGGCCGGCGGCGTTTTGGCAGTCGTCGGCGCTTCTTTTCAGGCGCTGTTTCAAAATGCGCTCGCATCGCCCTATACGCTTGGCGTGGCAAGCGGCGCATCGTTGGGCGCGATGATTGCCATTCAATGC
>CAVGZQ010000182.1:0-6552 GCA_963633515.1 Bacteroidaceae bacterium | reverse complement strand
ATCGGGTGCCAAGCTTAAAAGGCTGAGTTTTTCCGTCTTCGTGCGACGCATTTTGCCCGGCCGAACCGCTCCGAGCGTGTCCGAGAAGCCGGCGCAATCGGGCGCCAAGCTTAAACGTCGGCGCTTTGCCTTCTTCGTGCGACGCATTTTGCCCGGCCGAACCGTTTTAATCGAGTCCGAGATGCCAGTGCAATCGGGCGCCAAGCTTAAACGTCGGCGCTTTGCCTTCTTCGTCCGACGTATTTTGTCCGGTCAAATCGACAAACCACCTATCGTTAAAATAATACTCGCCCGAAAGCGCCTGTTCATTGCCCTCGCTGCCGCGGATCGAGACGCCTGCCGCAACGCGCAGCGCCTTCGTAATTTGTTTGACATAGACGAATTGCGCAGCGCCTTCGCTGAAGAGGAATTTGAACTGATCGGCGTTGACGAACGCATCGAGCTGGGACGAAAAAATCGGCGACAAAAGCGATTCCATCGCAATATCGTTGCCCGAGAAATCGTCGATCGTTTTGCCCGTCAGAATGAGCGCATAGATGTTCGTGTCGGACAGATAGGGGCTTGACTCGAAGCTCCACTTCGGTTGGAACAGCGTTCCGCCGACGGTCAGCGTTATGGCGTACATGTCGCTTGCGGCGTTTGCCGATGCCGACGAGATGCGTTTGCGCCGGTCGAGGTCGGTGTTGCCCGTAACTGCGCTGAAAGCATTCGATTCGGTATTGATTTCGGCCGAAGCCGTGATGTCGATTTTCCCGTCGAGAGAACCGCTGAACGCGATTTGGCTGCCGTTTTGGAAATCGAAATCGTTGTCTTTCATCCGAAATACCCCCGAATTGATCGAGAATATCCCCGTCGGCGCGATGTCGGTTATCGTGCCGCCCAGCCGCGCCTGCGTTCCGAGTTCGAGATTGACCGTCGCGCCGGCGATGCGCACGTCGACCGAAATCGAATTTTCTGCGCTGACGCCGACATCGAATTGAATTTTCCCCAATTCGGGCATTTTGCGCAAAAACGACGGCGAATACGTTGCAACGCGCCGGCGCGAATCGACAAACATCGACAGGATTTGTTCTTTGATAAAGTTTGACGAACCGTCGTCGAAATTTTTCTTGTATGTCGCGTCGGCGACATCGATATCGCCGGAAACTTTGATCGTTTCGAAGTTCGAAAAGTCTTTGATCGTGACCAAGAGATCGGGGGAGACGTTCAGGGACAATTCGTCTTTCATGCGAAATCCGAGATTTGTGGCCGTAATGGCCAAGTAGCCGCTTTTCGGCGTCAAAACGTCGCGGACGATTTCGCTCGAGATGCGGAAATTGCCGCCCATTGCGTTGCCGCTGAAGGCGCGGTCTTCGGGGATGACGATGCACTGTTTTTTGCTTGGGCATTCGTCGCCTTGGGCAATTTTCAGGATGCCGTCGGTGACGTTGATCGGATCGTTGAGCGATCGGAGTTCGACGGAGATCGGCCGATCGACGGCGACGTGACCTTCGATTCCGAATTGCGCGGGGTCGATGTTCAGAGCGCCGCGTTTGTCGAGAAAACGTCCCGAGGCTTGCGCATTCAAATCGATGCGTCCTTGAGCCGAAGCGATGTCTTTGACAAAGAGCCGGGCGATGCCGACATCGACTTTTCCGCTCAATCGCGCATCGGCATATCCCAAAGATCCCGCAAATAACGATAATTCGAGCCATTGTCCGTTTATTCCGAACGTAAACGGCTGCGCATCGGGGGTATAGAGACAGATTTCATTTTTTCCGCAAAGCGGGTGATCGCGCCCGATGAGGAAAAACCCTTTCGAAATTTCGAACGGCGACGACGCAACGCCCATTTTGAATTGAATCGGATCGCGCACCCCCAAATAACCTTCGATATTCATCCGCCTGAGGCTGAATCGTCCGGCGTCGAAGATATTGCCGCGGGCCGAAAGATTAATCCCCAAAAGCCCGTCCGACGCTTCGATCGCGTCGACGAACGATCGCGCGATTGCCGTGTCGATTTCCCCGTTGACATCGAGATCGACGTTGCCTTTGACATCGCCGCTGCCGCTCAGTTTGAGCACCGAATCGCGATATTTGAATTCGAGCTGACTGACGCCGACTTCCATTTTTTTGAGATCGGCGCGCAAAAACGCCGGCTGCGTGAGCGACAGCGGATAGCCGTAGACCGACATGGCGATATCGTCGAACAATACCGAAACTTGCATGTCATCGAGACTGCGCATGCAGAACCCGACCGATCCCGAGACGCGCGCTTCGCGCAAATTGAATGAATTTTTGAGTCCGGAAATATCGATTCCGATCCGATCGAGCGCAGCGAAGACGTCGAGATTCGGAAAATCGACCGATATCGACGCGGAAAGTTTGGGCGAAGTGCGCACGAACCCCGAAAGATCGAGCAAATCGACGATATTGCCGCGCAGCAGCGCATATTGCGACGATCGCGAAAACCGCAGCTGCGTATTGCCTAAGCGCAGCCCGTCAAAGACGAGTCCGGAAATATCGATCGCGCCTTCGATCCACGTCGCATCGGCCGATGATTTGCCGCGGCGCGCCGGCACCGTTTTTCCGTTTGCAAGCGCCAAAACCTGATCGATGTCGACGTTTGCCGTCAAATCGAACCCGACGGTACCCGAAACGGGCAAGCTGAGATCGCGAAACGGTTTGAACGCATCGGGCGTGACGGGTGCGAGCGCGACATTGAAGACAACGGCATTTTTTGCGATGTCGTAAGTCAGCGCCGAGAGCGAAAAATCGGGTGCGCACGCCGGATGGCGCAGGTCTTCCGGCGCGGGTTTGCCGGCGTCGTCTGCGCCGGCAAACCAAATGCTCAGTTCGGGGATTGACGCCCGTCCGTTTTCGTATCCTGCATTCAGACGGATTTGGGACATATCGACGCCGTAAACCGAGGCGCCGCCGATGGCGATTCGGGCCTCGGCGCGGATATCATCGATCGGACCGGCGATGCGCAGCACGCCGTTTCCCGTCCCTTTGACGCCGAGCGATTTGACGGCTTCGATCGGAATCTCCGACAAATCGATATCGTCCAATCGCACAAGCGCATCGAAGGGCGCTTTTGCCGGGGCACCGATGATGTTTGGCCCGATGCCGGCATTGATTTGCGCGTTTATCGTGCCCAATTGCGATTCGATGCGGAATTTGCGCGTTTTTAAAACCGATCGATCGATTTGCAAATCGATGTCGGCGGCAGGAATATCGACGCCCATAAACGAAACGTTTCGCGTCGAAGCGATGATATGCCCGCACGCGTTGCCGCCGCATTGCCCATACGCGATGTCGGCGCCGAACGGACCGCTTTGCGCATCGATGCCCAACCGGCGGGCATAAATGCCCGGATCTTCGATATGGACGCCGATGCCGACAGACGACGAAGCCGGGCGATCGAAGTCGATCGACGCATTCGGGGCGATCCGGACGCTGTCTTTGCCCAAATCGACGAGAAGACCTGCGGGCGATGTTATCCGTCTGTCTGCGTATGCAAGGATGATATCGCTCTTTTTTGATACCGGCGCAATCGATGCCGACGATATGTCCCAGATCGGGTCGCCGAGTTTGTACGACAGCGGTTCGGGCATGCTCAGTTCGATGACGCCGCCCGACGAACGTGCGCGCAAATGCGACCGAAGCGTGCCGGAGAAGCGTTTGATTTCGCCGTCGGGCAAAAATTCGAGCGGCGACAGACCGTCGCCGAGACGCTGTTCGAAGTCCGGATCGATATAGGCGAACGCGTCGGCGCCGGGGGCGGTTCCGAGCCACAGATCGACCGAAAAATCGCCGTCGAATATTTCATAAAATCCCGATGCGGCGATGCCGCCGAAATCGGTTTCGGCTTCGAGCGCCGACAGCTCGACATGCTGACCGTCCATGCGCGCTTTGAGCGATGCGCGCAAAATATCGGCATCAAATGCCTCGAATTCGGGCATATCGAGCGAAATGCCGCCCGAAACGCGGGCCAAATCGCCTTGCATGTCGGCCATGAGCCGAAACGGCATTTCGCCTTTCAAAATCGGACCGACAAAATAACGCAATATCGGGTCTTCGACGCCCAGGCTCAAGTCGATTTGAGCGGCCCAGAGCAAGCTTTCTTCGGGCAATTTCCCCGATGGGCGGTGACCGGTTTCTGCCGTCATGCGATCGATGTCGGCCTGCGTCGGCGCCGTGTTCATCATTCCGTTGCGCAGCGCGAGCCGGCCGACGTCGCCGATCGATGTTTCCATCGACGGGATATGCATGGTGTCGCCTTGCCAATGGAATCCGTCGACGAAAGTGTCTTTGAGCGCGACGGCAAGCCGGCCGCGCGGGGCGCGTTTGGCGGATCGGGCGCTGCCGTCGGGGGCGGTTCGCGAGACGATTTCTCCGAGACGTCGGGCGTCTTCGGACGCGCCGTCCGTTTTTGCCGCATTTTCGATGTTTCCGAAAATTTGTTTCAGCGATTCGGCGCTTTGCGCATAGGCATAACCGATCTTGCCCGAAGTGCCGCTTCCGCCGGCGAAAATCAGACCTTCGTCGCCCGGACCTGCCGAAGCGAGCGGAAAACCGAACATCGCCGGGTTGAAATCCAACATCGCCGAAGCGACGCGGACGGCGTATTTTCCGCCGTTTTCGGCCGATTTCGGCGATGTCATGACGAGCGTTGCGCCGCCCGTCCGAATCGCGTAATGATCGGCATAAACGCCGTTCAAATCGATCCGAAATCCGTCGAAAATCAAATGAACCGTCGCGTTGCTGACGTTCAGATCTTCCAAAAAAACAACAAAATCTCCGGGCGGTTCGGGCGGTTCGGGTTCGCTGAAATACGGCAAAACGACTTTCAATATATTGAGTTCGCCTTGCGAAAAATCGAGCGTCAGTTCGGGGTTATAGGCGTGAATCCGTCCGATGCGAAGCGTCGTGTCGGCGATCAAATCGGCGAGTTCTTCCATCGGGATTTTGGCGGTTACGCGGGGGGCGAAGACGATGGCATCGGGCTTTCCGGCTTCGCTCAGTCGCACGTTCGTCAGCGTCAGCTCGCGCAGCAACGCGTCGGTTTGCATGGCCTCGGCAAAATAATCGCCGCGCATAAAACTGCCGAGCTGCGCGTGCAGGATTTTCGGTCCCAAAGAGCTGTTCAGGACAAAAAACAGCAGCAAATAAACGGTGCCGGCAAAACACAGCGGCATCATCAGCGTCACCAAAGCCGTATTCGACAATTGCATCAGCCGCGAGACCGCCGGCAACGCGGCCGCCGCATTTTTTTTCTTTTGTCTCCTTGCCATACGCACGGTCCGATGCCGCAAAAATCCAAGACGCCGGGCAACACGGCAGCCGCAGCGCAATCGCCGCAAACCGCCGCGCCCGAAAATGGGCGATATATGGCACGAATTCGGGGAAATTGCAGTCGAAAAGCGTTTGCCGGCTTCGGCTGTTTCGCCCCGGGCGGGGCGAAATCCGCCTTCGCTGCCTGCCTATTTGCCGAAGCAAATACGGCAGGCAGGCGCGGCTATGTTCTCGGGCTTTGAGCCCTGCGAGCATACGCCGCGCTTTCGCGCGCTATGTTCTCGGGCTTTGAGCCCTGCGAGCATACGCCGCGCTTTCGCGCGCAATGTTCTCGGGCTGCGCCCTGCGAGCATACGCGCGCTTTTTTTTTGATGTTATAAGCTTGCGCAACCGGTTCCCGATGAGCCGAGACTATGGATGAAGGGGGATATGCGGCATTTGCTTTTGCTGCGTCGGAGTCGAACGGCAAGAATTCCGCCGCCGCCGGCGGCAGACCGATAAAACAGGAACGCCGCCGCCGGCGGCAGACCGATAAAAACTCATATGGTCATCGGGCGGCGATCGGTGGTATCGGGGCATGCGCGATGCGCGTGTTTTGCCTTCGGCGCGAGACTGCGGCTGCGGGGCGGCGGAGATTTGAGGTCTGACGTGATTATTGCTGACGGACTTTTCGGAGTGATTTGAGACCTGCCGTGATTATTTCCGACGGACTTTTCGGAAAACTTGCGGCAAAAGGCCGGTATCGCATCGGAGACCGATTAAGCTGTGTTGCTGCGGATGAAGTGTTATAAAAAGCGATTGATGGGGAGGATTGACGACAGTGTTGCCGAAAGAATT
The DNA here is from genome assembly GCA_963633515.1 of Bacteroidaceae bacterium. Taxonomy (GTDB): domain Bacteria; phylum Myxococcota_A; class Bradymonadia; order UBA4248; family UBA4248; genus UBA4248. The sequence continues at coordinate 439 of CAVGZQ010000182.1, read as the reverse complement.
ATATCGGCGTATTTGACAGAGATAATTCAGGGGAGAAAAGGGGAGACATATTCGGATAAAGATGCTTGCGATACGCTCAGAAAGAATCGTCCCGGATGGAGAGTCATTGAGGATGATATAGCGAATATTTCCTGTTTGGATTTGGAGTATTGCTTTTCTTTGAAAAAGGGAGAATTAGACTTGTTGTCGGGAGGCGCTCCTTGTCAGGCATTTTCGTATGCAGGGAAGAAATTGGGATTGGAAGATGCTCGCGGAACGCTGTTTTATCACTATGCAATCTTCTTGGAGAAATTGCAGCCGAATGAAAATGTCAAATTTGGTTGACACATTTTTAACAAAATCAGTGTTTGCGAGACCTCGACAATCGAGGCATAGTATTTTTCTCTTTTAACCATTGGCGGCAATCCCCCGGTGACTGCAGAAATTCTCCTATTGTTCC
>CAVGZQ010000181.1:0-6635 GCA_963633515.1 Bacteroidaceae bacterium | reverse complement strand
CGTTTTGGCGAAATCCGAGCAAGCCAAGAAATTCGGCGTCGCGACGGGCGATCCGATTTGGATGGCGCGAAAAAAATGCCCCGGTCTTGTGTGCGTCGCGCCGCATTTTGACCTCTACGAAGCATATTCTGCCGAATTGCGCCGCTATTATGCGCGATATACGCCGTTTGCCGAGCCCTTCGGGCTCGACGAATGCTGGCTCGATTTAACCGACAATGTGCGCCGCGGCACGCCGCCGGAAGTCTTGGCCGAAACGATCCGCGCCGATATCAAACGCATTTTCGAAGTTACGGCATCGATCGGCGTGAGCTTCAACAAAGTCTTTGCCAAATTGGGATCCGACATGAAAAAGCCCGACGCCGTGACCTATATTCCTTACGAACGGTTTCGCGAAAAAATCTGGCATTTGCCGGCATCATCGCTTCTCGATGTCGGACCTTCGACGGCGCAAAAACTCCTTCGCATCGGCATTTCGTCCATCGGCAGGCTCGCGCTCGCGCCTTTGTCTCAGATCGAAAAGTGTCTCGGCAAAAACGGGCGGCGGCTTTGGCAATGGGCCAACGGCATGGACGAGTCGCCCGTCGCGCAACAAACCGATGCAAAGCCGCGCCAATCGATCGGGCACGGCGCGACAATGCCTTGCGATGCCGAAAATTTGGCGCAAATCCGCCCGTGGGTCATGGCGATGGCCGAGCGCGTCGCGTTCGGATTGCAACGCGAAGGTTTGGCGGGGCGCTGTTTGCAAATCACCGTCCGCGACGCGCTCTTGCGGTTTGAAACGTATCAATGCCGCAGCCGCGATCGGTACGAGTCGAGCGAATCGATTGCGGCTGCGGCGCTCGGCATCATAGCGCAGCGCTGCGATTGGGCGCTGCCGCTGCGCGGCGTCGGCGTGCGGGTATGCGATTTGTTTGCGGCGCAAAAACCGTATCAGCCGGCGCTGTTTGAGGCGTCGAACCGCGCGCGCGGGGAGCGCGTTTGCCGCATCGACAAAACGATCGCCGCCGTGCAGGAAAAATACGGCGCATCAGCGCTTTCCCGCGGATTTGCGCTCGCTGTGCCCGACGTTCAGCCTTCGGCGTTCCCGATGCCGCGCCTGCGCGCCGCCAAATAGCGCCGCGCCGATTCAGTCTTCGCCGCCGTCTTCGTCTTCGCCGCCGCGCGTTTCGCCGTCTTCGGGGGCGAAGGCGCTGCCGTCGGCTTCGTCGCCCAAGGCTATCTTAAGTTTTTCGACGCCGCTTCGTTCGACCTGCCGTATGCGCTCGCGCGTCAGGTTGAGAATGTTTCCGACGTCTTCGAGCGTTATGCCGCCGCGATCGGCGACGTCGAGCGCGCATGTTTCGGTCATTTCCCAAACTTCGAGGTCGGGGAAATTCATCTTGATCGAACCCGATTGCGGAACGATGTCGAGATAGAGATGGTATTTGCACGAAACCCACGGACACGGACGCGGCGCGTTGCGGCATTCGCCGCGGGAACGCGGCCGAAATTGCTCGAATGTTTGGAAAATGAGCTGCGCTTCCTCGATCTTTTCTTTCGTCAAGCCGCGCACGGCGAGCGTTTTAGACCGTCTTAATCCGCGCCGCGCGCCGCGCCGGGCGCCGAGCGCGCGTATCGGACGCTGCGCCGCCGCAGCCCCGGCATTGGCTTCCGCTTCGTCCGATTCCTGTTGCGACAACGTGGGATTAAAATCGTCCGGCATGGAACACTCACTCCTGTCTGAAAATGAACATGGGCATACGACTTCCGTATCATATGACGATGGACATAACACTTAAAAAATATCCGAAACTGCCGCCATCTTATTGAGTTTCGCTTATTTAATGCAAAATTGTCAAGACTGCGCGAAGATTATTTGGTCAGAAATTGCGCGCCTGTCGGGATTTCTTGCGCTTTCTTGCGTTAAGACGAAAAACATCATATAAAAGAGGTTTGAAGGTATCGTTTATCTCGTGAATTATCGCGTGATTGCGTCGTTTTCGGCTTGACGGCGCGAAAACAATGCAAGCCGGCAGACAGCCGCCGACTCGGGCGGCCGGGGTCGATAATGACATTCAACGGAAGGAATCAGACATGAAGAGTATGAAAAGTTTCGCCAAGTCTGTTGCTGCGGGATTGATCTTGTGCGCCGCGCTGCCGGCGTCGGCCGCTTTGGCGCAGAGCGCGGCGTCCCAGCGCGATGCGATCAAGCAATATCAAATCCGCGTCGATCAGCTCAGCAACGAATCGACGGCGCGTTACAGCGGCGATATGTCGCAGATCAAAAGCTGGATAGACGAATCGCTCATTCTCATCGGAAAAGACGAACTCGGAAAAGTCAAAAGTTTGTCGATGAAAATTGCCGTCACCCTCGATTTCGTCGAATCGGGCGTGGCGCGCGACCGCGCCATGGGAAAAGCCATGGAAGCCGAATCAAAACTCAAAACGCTCAAAGCCGAATACGGAAAACTCGACGCGCAAATTCAGCAGCTCGCGGCCGAAGAAGAAGTTTTGACGAAAAAACTCGAATCGATGAAAAAGTAATTCCGCGCCATGCCGCAAATCTGAAACTTTGGGAGATATATTCATGAAACGCATGACAATTGTATTGTTTTTGAGCTGTATGGCATTCGCGGCCGCCGGATGCGGACCGCAGGAAAAACCCGCAGAACTCGCTCAGCTCGAACAGCTGCGAAACAGCGACGAATCGGCCGAAATCAACGTCTCCGCGCCCGAGGCATACAAAGTTTGCACGGAACTGACCGAAAAAGCCGTCAATGCCTGGCAAGACGGCGAACAGACAAAAGCCCGCACCTACGCGGCTCTCGGACAGCGTCAGTATGCAACCGCCCAAGCGCAGGCTAAAATGCGCGATGCGCAAAAGCGCCAAGAAAAAGCCGAAGCCGAAATCCAAGATCTCACGCTTAAAATGGAAACGCTCAAGGCAAAACAGGCCGGGCTCGAAAAAAGCATCGATCTCATGAAGGCGAATATCGCCAACAACGATTTGGCAAACGTCGAAAATCGCATCCAGATGGCGATGACCGAGCGCGAAAAAGCCGTCGGCGTCGAGGCGCCGTCGACGCAAAAAGAAACGTTCGCTGCCGCCGAAGCAAAACTTAAGACCGCAGGCGAGCTCAGCGCAAACGGCTTGCGCGATCAAGCCGGCGCCGCCGCCGAAGAAGCAAGAACGCTCTTTATGCAGGCTTACGAAGCCGCAAAACCCGCCTACGACCAAAAGCAGGCTGCGGCGCAATCGGCCGAGCGGCAAAAGAATCTCTTTGCCGAGGCGCAGTCTATCGTCGGTCCCGAATACGTCGCCACCGACATGAAGAGCGTCGTCATCATTCTCGCATCGGCCTTCGAAAAAGGAAAGTCCGATCTCCTTGCCGTCAAACTCGATGCCCTCAAACGCGTCGCAGAACTCGCGAAAAAATATCCCGACGCAGCGATCGCAATCGAAGGATATACCCAAAAATCGACGAAAAACGATTTCGAAGTCAGTCAGCGCCGCTGCGACGCAACCCGCGACTATCTCATCAGCCAGGGCATCGACTACAAACGCATGATGACGACGGGGAAAGGAAAAGAAAACCTCCGTTACGACGAAAAAGTCAAATCCAACCGCGCCAAAAACGATCGCGTCGAAATCAGCATAACGCTGCAATAAACCGAATGCGCGTTTATTCTGCATGGTTATGTTTCCGCGCGTCGGCGGCGATTTTCTGAGAATTGCCGCCGATGCAAAAAAACGCGTCCCGACGGCGCGGTTTTTTTTGTCCGATCGGAACCGAACATTATATATTCGGCGCTTCCGTCCGCAGACGAACGGCGGCGCAGCCGAACCGAAAGCCGCCGATGCGTTCGATGCGCGGTTCGAAACAGATCGCAATCTTGTTTATTTTTGGGGGAGTTAATCCGATGACGGACATTCCGAACAAAGACTCAAACGGCGACAAACGATTTTTGCGTTCCGAGATCGTTTTGGGCGCAGGCGGTTTGGCGCGGCTGCGCCGGTCTCATGCCGTCATTGTCGGATACGGCGCCGTCGGGAGCGCCGCCGCCGAAGCGCTTGCGCGAACCGGTCTCGGGCATATCCGCATTATCGATGCCGATGTCTACGACGTGACGAATATCAACCGTCAGTTGGGATGCGACGATCGCACGGTCGGACGTTATAAAGTCGATGTCGGACGCGAGCATTTTTCGGCGATATCGCCCGAAATCGATGCCGAAGCCGTTGTCGCTTATGTCGCAGCGGAGACGATCGATATCGCGCTGCGTCCGTTTTCCGACGGCTGCCGTCCGGAAATCGTCATCGACGCCATCGACACGATCGATGCCAAGGTTGCGCTTTTGCGCGCCTGCCATGAGGCGGGAATCGCCGTCTTGAGCAGCATGGGCGCGGCGCGCAAAACGCGCCCCGAAGCCATACGGTTTTCCGACATATCGAAAACCGAAGTTTGCCCGCTTGCGCGCGAAGTCCGAAAAAGACTGAAAAAAATGGGGATTGCCAAAGGTATTTCGTGCGTCTATTCCGTCGAAGCGGCAGACGCCGCAACGCATCGGCCGGGCGATGCGTCCCCCGGCGCAGCCGTAAAAAGACCGCAATTGGGAAGCCTTATGACGGTGACGGCATCGTTCGGGCTGCGCCTTGCTGCCGAAGCCATGCGCATCTTGATCGGCGGGCAGGACGCCCTCTGCGGAGCAAATTTCCCTGTCCCCGATCAATCGCAATGTCATGCCGAGATTGATTGACAACGCCGCTTCAAAGGTGTTATGACGTGCGAGTCGCAAAGACTGCGGCCGACCGCGGGTCGGCAAAATATGTAAGGCCGTCTTCAGCAAGCCGCTGAGATGTGAGGAGACACAAATATGCATCTGAAAAGAGTAAAACAGGGGGTGTTGGCTGCGCTTTTGACGGGCGCCATGGCATTGGCTCCCGTCGTCGCTTCGGCGCAGGATGGGTTCGATTTCGGTGCGGATGATTCTGCGTCTGAGGGGATGGATTTCGGCGACGGCATGGATTTCGGCGCCGGTTCGGCCGAGGTTGCGCCCATCGATACGTCTTCGCCCGCCTATGCGCGCTATACCGAGGCAAAAAATCTCATCGACAACAAACAATACGTCGAAGGCGCGCAAATCCTCACCGAGACGATCGCCGCAGGCGACGATGCGTCTTTTGCCTTGGCCGCGCAGCTCCATTACGAATTGGGCCGCGCGCTCTATGAAATGGGCTATTATCAATCGGCGCTCAACCATTTCGACATGGTCGTCCAGCAGGGCGCTTCGTCGAAAGAATTCGACCTCGCTTTGCCTTATCTCGTGCTCATCGGCCGCGAACTCCCGGGCGAGCCGCGGCGCTATTCCCGAATTTACGACAACTATCTCAATAAATTTCCCGTCGAAATTCCCGAAACGCTCACATCCGAATTGGGCTACATCTTGGCAATGGCCGCTTATCGCGAATCCAAGCTCGACGACGTCGTCTTCTTCGTCGGTCACGTTGCCGCCGACAGCGACAAATACGGCCGTTCGCGCTATCTCGAAGGCGTGACCTATGTCCGCCAAAATAAAGGTCAGCCCGCGCTCGATTCGTTCAAAGAAGTTTTGCGCTGGCTCGATGCGAAAGCCGCCCAAGGCGATCTTACGAACGACGAAGTGCGTTTGCGCGATTTCACCGTCGCCGCGCTCGGACGCGTTTTCTATCAAGTCGGGTCGACGCTCTGGAAAATGGGCGAACGCGAAAAAGCGGCCAACAGCTGGAACACCGCGCTCAAATATTACAAAGCGTTTTCGCGAAACAGCGCCATGTGGCTTGAGTCTTTGTTCGAAGCGAGCTGGGTTTACTACCGCGTCGACAACTTCGGTAAAGCCCTCGGTCTCTTGCTTACGCTCAACAGCCCCTTCTTTAACGACAAATACTATCCCGAGGCAATGTTGCTTCAGGCGACGATCTATTACACGAACTGCCACTACGATCGCGTCGTCGACATTTTGTCCGACTACAAAGCCACCTACGAACCGCTCAAAAAACAAGTCGATACGCTCGTTTCGCGCCTCTTCCAGCCCGAAGAAGTCTACGACTTCCTGAGCATGGTGCGCAAAGCCGACAAAGATTCCTACGATCCGACGCTCCAACTCGTTCTCGAAGCCTCGGTTCAAGACCGCGAACTCATGCGCGGACTCGCCTACATCGACATGCTCGACGACGAAAAACAGCGCATCAATTCATCGACGTTCGGCGGCACGGCTTTGGGGCAAGGCATGCTTCAGGAACTCGACGCCGCCCGCATGCTCTCCGTCGTCGAAGCCGGCAAAAAAGGCAAGCAGCGTCTCGAACGTCTCCAAGAGGAATTGCGCGATCTCTCTAACCGCGCCCTCGACATCGAAATCGAAACGACCGAAAAATACGCGGCCCGCGCCGAGCTCGTCGAGCAAGATCCGAGCGCCCTCGTCGAATTCGAACGCCAAATCGACGAAGTCATGAGCGCCGACGACGAACATCTCTATTGGACGTTCGACGGCGAGTATTGGAAAGACGAACTCGGTTATTACTGGTATTATATTTATTCGCGCTGCGGACGTTAGTTTTCGCTTCCGCCGCAATCCAAAAAAAGAGCTCCCTTTCCGGGAGCTTTTTTTTTTTTTTTTTT
>CAVGZQ010000180.1:0-6686 GCA_963633515.1 Bacteroidaceae bacterium | reverse complement strand
TATTGAAGGCGCGGATGCGCCGAAATAGCCGAATGGCGAAGCGTATCGGGGGCATAAATGCCCCCGATAGCGAAGCGCCTTTTCCGGTGAGGCGTATTGAAGGCGCGGATGCGCCGAAATAGCCGAACCGCGAAGCGTATCGGGGGCATAAATGCCCCCGACAGCGAAGCGCCTTGCCCAAATGCCCCTTTGCATCGCAAGGACGCCGAAGCGAATCGATTCGCCATGCGAAAAAAGATTGCATATTTTGCGCTTGAAAGTATTGTTTGCCGTGAACTGCGGCATATGCGAGGCGGCAAAATGGCAAAAAAAGACATCGGCATCAGTCAGGTACACGAATTTATGGTTGTCGGTCCCGACGATAAGGGGATTTCGGCGGAGTTGGCCGAGACGGCGCTTCGGAGCGTGCCCGGATTGCCTGCGGCGGTGCCGGTGGACGTGCGCGAACATCCCGATGCCGACGATCCTTATGCCGGACCGCGCAGCTGGGTCGTGAAGTGGTTCGGACCGTATCTCAACGTCACGGTGCTTCCGGCGCAGTCGTCGATGGGGATTTATTTGCTTTACGTCGGCAATTATCCGCTTTTTTTCAGTTCGAGCGCGTCGATTTTCGATGCTTTGTCGCGCCATTTGATTTTCAGCGGCCATCAGGCCGTGCCGATCGATTTGCTCGGGCGCGAAATTTTGCATTACGTCGGCGTTTACCGCCAGCCGCTAAGCTTAAAGACGGGGCTTTTGTTCGAAGACAACAAGCTCATTCGCCCGAAAGAGTTTTTGTATTGTTACCGGCGCGCCGCAGCCGCGCTGGCATTCTGCCATGCGACGCCTTGCAACAAGTATGCGCGCCTGGCTTACGAATACGAGCCGCTTTCGCTGACGAATTTGGGCAAGCGTTTTCCGCTCCTGGAATCGCTGAGTGCCGAGCCCGAAAAATTGTCCGATTAGGCGGTTTTCGGGCGCTTTTTGAGCGCTCGTTTTTTGACACGGCATCGTCGTTGCCGGTAAAATAGGTCGCCCGATTCGGGGCATTTCTTTTGCGCAATGGGTGGTATCATCATGAATCGATCCGGTGAGAAGATATGGAGTGTTTTGGCCATGGCTTGCATGGCGTGTATGGGCGCGTCGGCGGCCGGGTGCACGACGGAAATCGATCACGATGCCTATCGCGCCGGCGCGATTAAAATGTCGATCGATGAAGTGACGAGCGATGAAATTTATCCGACGGCCGGCGACGAAATCGATTGGAAAATGGTGTTTGTGCCCACCCCCGGCGATATCACCGTGACGACGTTTTGGGATGCTCCCGGAAGCGTTTTCAACGTCGATGTCGGGATTTACGACCGATTCGGAATTCCGCTCAAAGTCGAGCGGCGGAAAGCCGCCGCATCGGTGCACGAAGTGACGGCATTTACGCCCGAATCGGGGCTGCATTATGTCAAAGTCATGGCCGAAAGCGGGCAGTCGATTTATTCGATAAACATCAAATTCGAGACGAATTACGACGGTTTTTTGGCGCTCGAAGAAGCGCCCGATTACACGGCATATGCCGATTTCGAAACCGAAGTCGCCGAGCATGCAAAAGCGGCCAAAGAGACCAAGAATAAAGCCGGCAAGGCGGAAAACGGCGCGGGCAGCGCCGGCGCTGCCGCTCCGGCCGCGCCTGCGGGCGCCATCGCGCTGCCGACGGCCGCCGCGGGCGGCGCCGTCGTTTTGCCGACGGCCGCCGCGGGCGGGATTTCTTCTTCGTCGGGGCAAACCGGCCCGACGATCGTGCGCGAATCGGGCGGCGGCTATGTCGCGCCCGCCGAAGTCCGAACGCTCAACACGAAAACTGCGGCCGTTTCCGACGAGAAAAAAGCCGTCACGCCGATCGTGGCCGATCTCAAAGGCCGCTATAAAACAATTCAAGCCGATGTCATGTCGGTCACGAATAAGAAAACCGGCACGCAATTCAAAATAAGCGTCGGACGCAATCAGGGCGTCCGCGAAGGTGCCATCGGCGAGATTTATGTGGGCGGAGAATTGCTGCAGGGCGGCCGGTTCAAAATTACGAGCATCCTCGAGAGCGGTTCCATCGCCCTGACAAATGCCGACGCCAAAGACGTCAAACGCGCTTCGAAGATTATCGTCAAAATTCCCGAATAATTGCGCAGATGCCTGAATTTCATGTATAATCGATGCGCAGCAAACAAAAAATAACCCTTCGGCCGATCGCCGATCGCAACGGCATGACGGCGATCGGCAAAGACTGTCGGCGCAATGTTTTGAGTGCGTTGCGCAAATATTTGAATTTCATGCGGCATTAATACGCAGCAAACGAATAAAATAAACACGCGGCATCGTTTCTCAGATTTGTCTGAGGGCGGTTTGCAATGTTTCTTGACGCAATGCCTGTTGGCTGAGAGGTTTTCTGTGATAAAGCGTTCCATATTATGTGTTTGTGCTTGCATTTTGGGCATGGGAATTTGGTCATGTTCGAAGGGCGTTGCGTACAATTCCAACTCGGGCTATGACGGATCGCGCGATTCGGCGTCGCAATTGCTCGTCAATACGAGCAAAGTCGACGATGTTTCGGCCATCGACGGCGACAACGAAGATTGGTTTTATTTTGCGCCGCCCGAAAAGGGGCAGGTGACGGTGCGCGCGAACATCGACAATCCGGCCGATGTGAAGATGACGATCGAAATTCTCGACGGTTTCGGGCGCACGCTTTATTCGATGGCTTCGAACAGCGCGAAAAATGTCTACGAATTCGTGACGTTCGATGTCACGGCCGAGCGCTATTTTATTGCGATGAAAGCGACCGAAGGCAAAAGCGCGTATACGATTCGCGCCGATTTTCGGGTTCCGCCGCCTCCGATTGAGTATGTGCCGGCCGACCCCGAACCCGAAGAAGCCGCGCCTGCGGCCGCGAAAACGACGCGATGCGTGCCCGCCGACAAGTGCAAAGAAGGGCAGCGTTGCTGCAAACCAAAGACGCAGGCGAGCGATGATGCGATTGCGCCGGGCGAAAAAACGATCCAGGGCACAATCGTGCTGATTACGCCGCAAGGCGAGCTTTCGGATATCAAGATCAGCGGGATAGGCAACAATAAGGGCGTCAAAAAAGGCGCAAAAGCCGTCTTGCGAGGTCTTAACCGAAAGGTCGACATCTACGCGTGCATGACGACATCGTGCCAAGCTACCGTTCGCGCAAGTTCCGAAGAACTCGCCCGCTACGACAAAGTCGACGTCGTCGTCGAATAACATCCGCAACAAGAAACAAGGTTGGGGTTCATGCGCCTGAAATATCTTTGGCTGTGCGCGGGAGTGGCGGCGGCAGCTTGCGCGCCGGCCAATCGCGATGACGGAGAGCGCGGGGCGGCTTCTCGTCAAAGCCTTCGGACGGCTGCCGCCGCGCAGTCCGATCGCGGCGGCGGCGGCGCCGTCCGCCGCGCGCCCGAAGCATCGGGCGTTGCCGGCGCCGCGCATAAATTCCGCAATCTGCCGGCGCTGCGCCGTTTTAAATCCGCGCCGTCGGCGCCGACCGCCGATAAACATCATCGCGCGGAGACTCCCGATGTTTTCGCGGGCGATCCGAAAAATCCGCTCCATATCGCCGAACATTTGTGCGCGATGAGCATCGGATCGTTTCCAAATTGGGCGATGTATCCGTCCTATCGCGAGTTTTTGGCACCGGACGAAGAAGATGCCGTTGCGGCGCTTTTGCGGTTTTTCGAATCCGATTACGTCGGCGTCTATAAGTCGCGGTTTCGCGCCATTTCCCGGTTTTATGCGCGACATGCGCGTTGCGCGCGCGTCGCGGCCGACGGCGAAATCGCGCCGCCCGGCGGTCATCCCGACAATGCCGGAAATTTGCACTTCGTCTTCGACCAAGAATTGCCGAAAGTCCCCAATTTGCCCGACTATCCCGCCGTTTCGGGCGGTTATGACGCGTTTGCCGACGCGGGCAATGCCGATAGATCCGTGCCGAAAATAGACGCATCGCCGCGCGCCGGCATCGATATCGATCAAAACTGGCTGACGGAGATCGAAACGGCTTGGGACGGCAGTTTCCGCTCAGGACGCGTTCGGATTATCCTCAAACCCGACGGCTTCGGCAGTTATATTTTGAATTCCGACATCCGACGCAGTTACCTCGAACCGCTCGAAATTCAGCGCATCGGCATGGCCCTCAGCCCGCAAAATATCGATGTTGCCGCACGGTTGCTCGCCGACTCGTGCCGACGCCGAACGATCGCATGCAAAACCGTCGGACCGTACGTTAAAGCGGCGCAAGATTCGATCGCCGAAGCCAAAAGCGTTTGGAATGCGAGCGTTAAGTTCGGAGCAAGCGCGCGGACGTCGATTCAGTTCAACGCAGGCCGGCAAGATACGCGCGTCACCGTCGATCTCGTCAATGCGTCCGGCATGCGGTTTAAGAATATTTGGCTCAGAACCGCAGAATCTTCGCCGCGATATTGCGAATTGCAAAATACATTCGGAAATTCCGAAAATTCTGCAAATACAGTACAAAATGATGTTGCTCGCTTTTTTGTCCTCGAACCGCATGCCCGCGCAAAAGCCGTCTGCATTATCGGCAATGCATTGCGTCCCGATATCGCCGTCGAATTCGTCTATGCCGATGCCGCGCCGCCCGATGATGCTGCCGTTTCGGATGCTGACGCCCAAGCGCATTCGGAAAACTCCGGCGCCGAAACGCTTTAATCGGCTTCGGACGCATCGCAATCGCGCCGCCGAATGCCGCGCCGCCCGATGATGCTGCCGTTTCGGATGCTCACGCCCAAGCGCATTCGGAAAACTCCGGCGCCGAAACGCTTTAATCGGCTTCGGACGCATCGCAATCGCGCCGCCGAATGCCGCGCCGCCCGATAAATGCATCGCGCGGCTGTCAAAGATTTTGCAACAATCGCGCAAAACCCATAAAATCGAGCGCTTGCATGCGTTTGTGCGATATTCGCGCGCGGATCGATGCCCCCGGCAGAACCGTTATCCGCCGGGCGTCGTCTTTGCGTTGCATAATATTCAGGCTATAATCTGTTTTTAGAATTTAATTTGCATTCATGGGGATATCATCGATGATTCGAGAAAGACGCGGTGTAATACAGGCGCTTGTCACTTCGCTCGTCACAAAGCCTTTCATGCTCCTGACGGGGATCAGCGGATCGGGCAAAACGCAGCTTGCGCGCCGATTGGCCTGCGGCATTGCGGCGGGAATGTTTAAAGACGGCAAGTTTACGGGGCTGACGCTGAGCGGCGAATCGACGGCGCAGGCGCAAAAAGTCACCTTGGCGCAAAATGGCATCATTCCCGATTTGTTGGGCGCCGACGGTAACGATTTCATCGATGTCAAATCTGCCGACGATGTTTGGTCAAAAGACGTCCTCAAATCGTCGAATTTCAACGCATCGATGAAAAATCGCGTCGCATTCTTGCCCGTTCGCCCCGACTGGACCGAGCCGCTGAAGATTTGGGGCTATTACAACCCGCTCACGGGGCTCTATTACCCGACGCAGGCAACCCTCGTCGCGCTCCATGCCTATATCGAATTTCTCATGTACGGCGATGCCGCGCCCCGTCACTTCATTATTCTCGACGAGCTCAATCTCGCGCGCGTCGAATACTACCTCTCCGATATTCTCAGCCTCATGGAATGCCCGACGACGATCGTCGGCGGCGAAATCCGCATGGGCGAATTGGCTTGCGTCCATCCGTTTAACCGACCGCTCTGGACCGGATCGGCGCCAAAAAGCGAAATCGGCAAAGAAGACAGCGTCCACGAGCAACTCTACATCGGCAAGATGGATCGTTCGTGGCCGCTTGCGTACCACTATTTGTCGGCCGCCGGCGCCGGCATGATGTTCCCGCGCATGGCGATCGATGCCGACGAAGTCATCTACGGCGCCGATTGGTTCCGAATCATACCGCCGCGCATGACGTTTACGCCGAATCTCACGATTATCGGCACCGTCAACGTCGACGAAACGACGTTTTCGTTCTCCCCAAAAGTCCTCGACCGCGCATTCGTCATGGAATTCAACGAAATGAATTACGACAGCGTTTGCGCCGATTGGCCGCTATATGCCGATGCGCGGCCGGCAATCCAAACGATGCACAAAATCTTGCGCCCCGAAAATCTCCATTTCGGTTATCGGACCGTGCGCGAAATCCTCGATTTCATCGCGCAGTCGCAAAGCGCATGGAGCGCTCAGGGCGATTTTTGCATGGCCGCAAAAATACTCCCCAAACTTCGCGGCGGCGAAGACAAACTCGGGTCAATTCTCCCCGTCTTTCTCGCTTTTGCCGTCACGGGCGAAACCGACATCGCAAAACTTCACGAAACGGCATCGCAAATCGTCGCCGAAATCCTCGAAGCACGCATGCTCCCGTCGATTTTGCAAAAATTCGGCCGCGCCGAAGCCGTTTACCCCATGACCGCCGATAAACTCTTCCGCATGTTGCGACGGCTTCTCGATACGGGGCTTGCTTCGTACTTTTAATGCAGGGAGTTAACCGATGTGTTTTTTTGCGGGGCGGGGGGAAGTCTCCCCCCGCGCCGCTTTTTTGCGCCGCCTTTTGCGGTTCGCGCCTCAATCCGATTCGCACGGATCGCCCAAATCTGCCCGAATCCCCCAAAATTCGGCGCAAAATGCGCGTCTCCCCCCTCTGCGGGGGCGCCCCCCCGC
>CAVGZQ010000179.1:0-6734 GCA_963633515.1 Bacteroidaceae bacterium | reverse complement strand
GGCGAATAGGCGGCGCGGCGGCGCATTTGCCGCACGGCAAAAAGCCGACGAAAAAAATTACTCGTCGTCGGTGTCGGCGGAATCGGATGCGTCGGCGGTGATGCCGTATTTTTTCATCAGTTTTCTGAAATATTTTCGATCAATTCCGGATCCTCTCGAAGCTTGCGATATGTTGCAGCCATTTTTCTCGAGTAAAGTTCGGATATAATCACCTTCGAACGAAGCGAGCCATTCTTCTTTGGCTTCTTTAAACGTCATGTTTGAAAAGTCTTTCGTCGGGCGGATATCGATCGTTTGGTGTTCGTCTTTGGCGGAGGGGAGCGCATCGCGGGGGGAAACGGCGGGGAGAGATGCGCTGTCGGGGGCGGACTCGATGCATCGGGCGATATGTTCGGGGAGATCGGTCAATTCGATGCAGTCGCCGTCGGCCAGCGAGCATGCGCGTTCGACGACGTTGAGAAGCTCGCGGACGTTGCCCGGCCACGTGTAGAGGGTCATGGCGCGGAGCGCTTCGCGCGAAATCGAACGCAGCTTGAGATTTGCGTTTGCGTCGCGGTTGAACGACGAATTTTTGAGGAAATGTTTGACCAAAAGGGGCAAATCGTCGATGCGGTCGCGCAGAGGGGGCAAAAAGAGGCGGACGACGGAGAGGCGGTAGAAGAGGTCTTCGCGAAAGCGATTGTTTCGGACTTCTTCTTCGAGTTTTCGGTTTGTGGCGGCGATGACGCGGACGTCGACGGGGATAGGTTTTGGGGCGCCGACGCGGCGGACTTCGCGCTGTTCGAGGACGCGCAGAAGTTTTGGCTGGAGTTCGAGGCTGAGTTCGCCCAATTCGTCGAGGAAGATGGTGCCGCCCTGAGCGAGTTCGAACAAACCTTGCCGGGACATGATGGCGCCGGTGAAAGAGCCTTTTTCGTGACCGAAGAGTTCGGATTCGATGAGGGATTCGGGGACGGCTCCGCAGTCGAAGACGACGAAAGGTTTTTTTGCGCGCATGCTCATTTTGTGGAGCGTATGGGCGATGACTTCTTTGCCTGTGCCGGTTTCGCCTTCGATGACGACGGTGGCGTTTGTGGGCGCAATTTTTTCGAGAATGCCGTAGATTTCTCGCATTTTTACGTTTCCGCCGATGATATCGCCGAATTTTTCTTCGTTCGACGGCACGACGGCGACTTCTTCGTCGAGGGGCTGAAAGATGAACTCGGCACTTCCGAAGCGCAGCGCGCAACCTTCGGTGAGGTAGGCTTCTTTGATGCGGACTTGATTGACCCAAGTTCCGTTCGTCGACTCGAGGTCGTGGATGATGTAGGCGTCGTCTTCTTGAATGATTTGGGCGTGGTATCGGCTGACGGTATCGTCTTTGATGACGAGGTTGTTATCGTCGAGCGAACCGATGGTAATGACGCCGTGTTCGAAGACCCATTCGCGCCGGTATGCGATTTCCTGCGTGACAATCCGGCATTTTCTCAGATGCAATGTCGTCGGTTTTCCGTCGAGATAAGACAATTTTGTCGAGGATAAAAAATCTTGAAACGACTTCGTGGCCATATAATCGCTAACCTTTCATGATGCGCCCGCTTGCGCAACGGCAACCCCTGCGGATTATCTTACAGAAGACGCCGCAGGTCAAGCGCAGCGACAGTTTCGCGCGGGCGCGGCGGCAATTTTCGGCGCCAAACCGCAACTATATGCGCCGAAAATGCGCAAAAGACGCCGGTTGAAGATGCGGCGGGCGCAGGAGAGCGATTTGCCGAAGATGACGCCGTTCGGCGCGTCATGCATGATTGCCAAAAAACGCGCGAATTTGATGCGCATGGATTTGAGACAGTAAGCGCGCGAATTTGATGCGCATGGATTTGAGACAGTAAGCGCGCGAATTTGATGCGCATGGATTTGAGACAGTAAGCGCGCGAATTTGATGCGCATGGATTTGAGACAGTAAGCGCGCGAATTTGATGCGCATGGATTTGAGACAGTAAGCGCGCGAATTTGATGCGCATGGATTTGAGAAAAAGGGTTGACAAAAAAAAAATAAGCCTGTAAAAGCCGCAGCTGTCCGACAGATGTTCGGAACGTTTGGGGCGTTAACTCAGCGGCAGAGTGCCATCTTCACACGGTGGAAGTCACTGGTTCAAACCCAGTACGCCCCATTTAAACAGCCCTTGAGGCTGTTTTTTTTTGCCCCAAAAAAGCCAAAATTTGCCGTTCTCCGCTTATGAGAACGAAACGCGGGAGTAAGGATGAAGCGCGCATTGACGATTGAGGATTTGTTTAAGATCAGGCGTCCGACGGAGTTCGTTTTGACGCCGGACGGCAAAACGGCATGGCTGGTTGCCAAAGATTACGACCTCGCCGAAGATCGCAGCCAAAATGTCATATGCAAGTTTGACCTCGAAAACAAAACGCGCCAAACCGATGTTGCGCTTCCGGAAAACGCGCCCGGCAACAGCCGAGCGCATGATATATCTTTTTCGGGCGACGGGCGTCTGATGTTCTTCGTGTGCAATGACCAATTATGGCGGGCAAATGCCGACGGAACGCACGCGCAGCAAATGACTTCGGGCGCGGGCGGCGTTTCGCATCCGGTCGCGGATTACAGCGGCAGCAAAGTTATTTTTTCGCGCCAAGTCTATATGGTTCAGGCGGCGCAAGAAGTCTTTGCCCAAACAAATGCGCGTCCGGATCTGTCGAAAATCTACGGATTGCGTCACCCCAAAGCGCAAGCCCGCGTCGCCGACCGTCTCATGTACCGACATTGGGACAGTTGGACCGAAAACCGCCGCAATCATCTGTTTATTATCGATGCAAAGACTCTTGAAATGCGGGATCTTACGCCGGAAGACGCCGATGTCCCGCCCATAGCCTTGGAGTCGGGCAGAGATTTCGATATTTCGCCCGACGGCAAACACGTTGCGTTTGTGAAAAATCCCGACGAAATGATTGCGCGATCGACGAATAATTCGATTTATCTGGGCGATTTGAAAGGGATTGAGCTCTCGGATGTCCGTTGCATATCGACGGGCAACGGATGCGATACGGCGCCGAAGTTCCTGACGGGCAATCGCATCGCTTATCTGTCGATGCTTACGCCGGGGTACGAAGCCGATGCGGTGCGTCTGAAGGTCTTCGATATGGCAACGCAATCGACAAGGCTATACGGCGAAACGTTTGAGCGTTCTTTTTCGCATTTCGAACAAACCGACGATGACGCCCTGATGTTCGAAGCGCAGGATTTTGCCCACAACAGCCTCTATCGCATCGATCTCAAGAGCGGCGCGATCGAACAGCTGACGCAAGGACGCACCTATCTTCGATTTGCGACGGTTTGGGGCATGAAACGCGTCATCGTTTCGGTCGAATCGCTCGACAAACCTGCCGAACTTGCCGAGCTCACCGAGATCGCGCCGTTTCCCGCGCAATTGGACGTGCGGCGCGAAACGCAATCGGGCGAATCGATCGCCTATCTGACGCATTTTGGCAAAGATGCCCTCGGCGACGTCGAAATGAACGCCGGGAAACGGACGGTTTTCCGCTATAAATCGCTTGATTTGGAAGGGTATGCCGTCACGCCGCCCGGATTCGATCCCCAAAAGAAGTACCCGTTCATCCTATTGATACACGGCGGACCGCAAGGGGCGTTTTTGGATTCGTTCCACTATCGCTGGAACGTCGAAATGTTTGCGGCGCAAGGGGCAATCGTCGGATTTTGCAATCCTCACGGTTCAACCGGATACGGTCATGATCTGACGCGCGCCATCAGCAAGCATTGGAGCGACGATTGCCCCGATGCCGTCATGGCATTTGTCGATCATCTTTTGGCCGAGTATCCGCAAATCGACCCCGATCGCATGGGCGCCGCAGGGGCGTCTTTCGGCGGTTTCATGATTAACTGGCTCATGGGACATACCGACCGTTTCAAGGCATTTGTCAGCCATGACGGCATTTTCAATACGCAAATGTCGGGCTATATCACCGATGAACTTTGGTTTTGCGATTACGAATTCGGATCGGCGCCGTACGAAGCGCCCGAAGATTTCGAACGCCATTCCCCGCACCGATTTGTCGATAATTTCAAAACCCCGACGCTCGTCATTCAAGGCGAACAAGACTTCCGATGTTTTATCTCCGAAGGCGTTGCGCTGTTTACGGCGCTTCAGTACAAAGGCGTCGAAAGCCGGCTGCTCTATTTCCCCACCGAAGGTCATTGGGTTTTGGATCCGGCCAATTCCGCCGTTTGGTATGACGAAGTCATCGGATGGCTGATGAAGCACATTTCGGCGTGATATATGACGGCCGGAGGCAGAGAATGTCGGCCGCGGACCGATACTCTTTCGGTTTGAATGCGAAGCTCCGAAACGGTGCGCAACAGACAATAAACAGAGCAATTTGCAATTTTAACAATCGAAGCTTCGGATCTGCAACGCCAAACATGCGCAGATCCGATAAGCTCTGAGCTGCCGAGTCTTGAACCGATTGAGATGCATCCCGTTCCCCGAAGAAGAAAGCGACGATCAGAATAATTTGTTGATATAAGCGATATAGATCCAAAATCCCAAATTCAAGACAAACAAGACGATTCCGCCGACGATAAACGCCTGCGGCGCAAAACGCGATTGAGCGCCGTTTGCGGCGGAAATGCTTATCGATTGCATGATTTCGCGTTCAACATAATTGAGATCGTTTATCATCTCTCCTGCAGTTTCGTGTCGATCGGACGGTCGCCGCGCCAGCGCTTTTTGCAAAACAAAACTTAACGATGTCCCCGAATATTCGTCAGGGATGGGGATATCTTTTGTCAATGACTCCATGACGCGATTGACCGTCCCCGTCAGGGCTTGTTTTCCGGTTATCATTTCATATAGGATCAAGCCGATGGCAAAGATATCGCTCTGATAACAATGCTCTCCGAACAAGATCGACTCGGGCGCCAAATAGTGCGGCGTTCCCATGACGTGCCCCGAACGCGTTAAATTCATTACGGCCGTATCTTTCGACTTTGCAATGCCGAAATCCAAAACTTTTACAAAATCGGGTTCGCCGATGACCCTTCGAATGAGAATATTCGACGGTTTGATATCGCGATGAATAATCCCGCGCCGATGGGCTTCGTTTACGCTTTTAAGCACCTGACGCGCGATATGAATGGCGCGCAGGGGAACCAGACGCCTTTCTTTCCTGAGAATGCCGTGGAGCGATTCGCCATCGATGTATTCCATCACAATAAACATATGACTGTCGTCCATTCCCGCATCAATGAGCTGAATGGTATTGGGGTGCACGAGATCTTTAATCATCTGCATCTCGCACATAAAACGCTGCACAACGCTCGGATCGCTCTGACTTCGCAATCGCTTGAGCGCAACGATGCGATCGACGCCCAACTGACGCGCGCGATAGACAATTCCGTATCCGCCTCGGGCGATTTCCGACATGATTTCATATCGGCCGGCAACGATGCTGCCGATTTCGATTTCCGACGAATAGGCGCGCTGTGATGATTCGTCCGAGCAGAGCGACGGCCGGGGGGTATGAATCGGCGTCGATACCGTCGAATCGGATCGGTCGGGGATTTCAATCAAAGCCGTTTCTTCCATAGACATGTCGGCGTTATCGCCGCAATCCGGACTGTCTGAACGGCCGGCTTCGCGGCTTTGCCCGAAAACTTCGTCATATCCGGACAAAGCGCTTCTGTCTTGCGCGCATTGCCCGGCGGTTTTTCGGCATGCGTTTGCGCAATTCATCTCCGACGCCGATTCTTGCGGCGGAAACGGCCGCCGTTTATCGTTGTCACGCTTTTGCTTTTGCGCATGCTCGCATTCCATATCCTCCGCCGGTTGAATTGCGGGCATATTTTCTGTCTTATTATCATCCTTCGGACGCATAACCATTGCCGATTCGCTGACCGCCCGCTCGTCTTCGGTTTCGGGCGAAGAAAGCATGCTTTTGACGAGCGACGCTTTTTCATCGAATTTTCTTTGAATGCACCCCGTTTTAATCTCATTTTCTTCAAGCGTATCGGCCTCGCAAAAAGCGCGAAGCGCGTTATCCTTGATATTGGGGCTTTTTTTGCGCGCAACGCATTTGTCAGACGTTTTCGCGCCGCAGGGCAATTCTTCCGCATCGGCGTTTGACGAAACCAAAACCGCCGATTTTTCTTGCTTTCCGCCGCCGTCCGAACTTTTTCCGCAGCATCGGTCCGTGCCTTGACGCCGTTGTTCTTCGGCTTTCGGATTTCTTGACGGATTGGCAGCCTCTGTGCCCTTTGACGATGCATGACCGCCGTCGATCGCCATTTTGTTGCAATGCCGTTTCAAAGACAGCGTTGCATATTCGCAAAGTCCCGCATCCGATATCGGCAACACGCCCGAACACGGCGTCGTAATCGTTTCGCTCTTCGTTCTCGGTGCAAATGCCATAACATGCCTCCTTTTTTATAAGTGCAAAAGTGCATATTTTTCTGCTTATTTATAAGTTGGCATTTTTCAAAAAAATGTTCCCGGATTTCTATTTTTTTACTTTTTTCATCATTCAAGCTTATATTTCGCGGCAGATCGTCGGCTGAGACCTGCTTCGATCTTTTCGGATCGATCCCCGAATCGGCGGATGCCAAGAATCGCAGCTTCGGTCAGAGAGGCTTTGTTTTTTCTTCGTCCCGCAGCAACAACCCGCGATATTCCGGGCTTCGGTCAGAGAGGCTTTGTTTTTTCTTCGTCCCGCAGCAACAACCCGCGATA
>CAVGZQ010000178.1:0-6759 GCA_963633515.1 Bacteroidaceae bacterium | reverse complement strand
GGGGGACATTGTCCCCCCGCGCCCCCCGCGCCGAAGCCTTGCAAGGCTTCGGCGTAATGTGCTTCGCGCATTTAATCACCCGCCAAACCTGCAGCGAATCGTCTTGAGATCCGTTCCGACGTCCAGCACCGATTCCGTCTCGTCGTTCGCAAATATCGACGCCTCTTTGACCGATAAATTCCGCGTCGCTTCCTTGAACGCAGATCGCAGCTTCGAAAGACGTATCTTGCGGTTATTTATCGAAAAAAGCATCAAACCGCCGGGCGATGCAACCCGACAGCATAACGAGAGCAATTCGGCAAGATTGTCTTCGAGCGAAAAAACTGTTTTTTCAAACCGGCCAAAACTCGGCGGATCGCAAATAACCGTGTCGAACTTTATATTATTTTGGACGCATTTGGATAAATATTTAAGCGCATCTTCTTTTATAAACCGATGACCGTTCAAATCGATGCCGTTTCGCTCGAAGTTCATGCGCCCTTTTTTTAACGCTCCGGGCGCAGCATCGATACTCGCCGTCGCCGTAACATTCGGATTCGTTGCCGCGCAAACCGAAAATGCGCACGTGTAAGCAAATAAATTGAGTACCGTTCCGAACGCATTTTGGGCAATCCAGCGGCGATTTTCTCTTTGATCGAGATAAAGTCCCGCCGCATTTCCCGACAAATCGAATTGATAAACAATGCCGTTCTCGGAAGCGTCAAACGGCTCAAAATGTTTTTCCGACGCACGGGCCAAACTCGCGCAGGCATGGTTCTTCGACGACGATTCGTGAACGCGATAACAAAAATCATCGCATCCGCACGACGACATGACGCTTTTTGCAAAAATGCGCATGTCGCTTTCGCGCCAAACCGTCTGTTTCTCGGGTTCAAGATGGCGAATGAGCAAAATCCGCCCGATGCGTTCGGCAACGATTTCCGGGATTCCGCTGTGCCGGGGCGAAAAAATCCGAAATGCTTCGTCTTCGCTCAAAGGTTCTCCGCCGCAACGATGCAACGCCATCGCATTGTCCGATATGACAGAAAAAATAGCGGCGGCTTTCGGAGCATCGAGACACGCCGGCAGCTTTGCATAAAATGCCGGCAAATTCGGCTCGGAAACGATGCGAAGCCGGCAGGCATGCAAACAAAGCCGATCGTAAAGCCGGCCGCCGCCATAGAGCGAATCGCCCAAAATCGGCATTCCTTCTATCGCGCATTGCGCGCGGATTTGATGCGTCAATCCGGTTAATAAGGCGATTTCCAAAAGCGAAAACGGTCCGACCGACGCAATGACTTTGTAGCGCAATCTTGCCGTTTTTCCGCGCGGCGATTCGCGCGTCGCGCCGCCTTCATGAACAAGCAAATGCGTCCATTGCCCCGTCGGATTTTGCGGCTTCCCGCAAACCAAAGCGCGATACGTCTTTTGGACATTTCGAAGTTCAAAAGCCTTTCCCAAACGCATCGCGCCCTGAGGCGATTTCGAAAACGCCAAAACGCCGCTTGTCGCGGCATCGAGTCTTTGATGCACCCCAAGCCTTATGCCGCGCTCTGCGCCCAATATCTCGGCAGCGCCCGGCGTCTCCGGCGTCGGCGCATGGGTCGGCATTGCGCAAGGTTTGTCGACAACCAAAAAATGATCGTCTTCATACAAAACGCGTATCATATCGTTTGAAAATCGTGCCATATTAATTTCAATTCGCTAAAAACTGCTATCTGTCGAATTAAATAGCGCAAAAACAAAAATCTCCATTTTGCCGAAGCAAAATGGAGCGCGAAAAAAAATGACGGACGAACGCAACCAAACAGCTTGCGTCATGCAATGCCCAAAGCGGCAATCGCACTCTCTGCGACCGACCGCCCGCGCCGTTAAAAATCTTCGAACGTCTCGCCGAAATTGACATCGGCATCTTCGCCGCGTTTAAGATCGGTTTCGTCAAGCGTATCGAGGTTGCACGGTTTCCAACTCGACAAATGATCGTCGAGATCGCGCTCGCGGTACTGAACCGGACGGTATCCGCGGTGAATAAGCTGTTGCAAAAACCGCGAGAACAGCGATTCGAGACCGACTTCGTCGAAAACTTTGAAGTGAATGATCGGTTGATAAATCGTGCGCGCAAAAGCTTCTCCCAAAAGTTTGCGCTTGCCGCGCGCGCCGCGGACAATCGTCAGCAGCAACGTAATCCGGCCGGTGCCGTTCATAACGTGAGGCGCGATATATTCCACTTCTATTTCTTTGAGATCCAATTCGAGATTTGCCATTGAAATAACGCCCTTTAAACAATCTTAAGAAAACAACGCGAGCATGCCGAAATGCAAAAATATCAAAACAGCGCGCAATTGGCAAGCCGGCATGCCGCGCTGCGAATCTCATTCGACCGCTTCGCCGATCCGCCGCCAACTTGCTTCGCGATAGATATCGACGTATTGCGCGGCCGATCCTTGCCACGAAAAGACGCAACTCATGGCACGCCGGCGCAACCCGGCAATATCGTCGGGACGGTGATACCATGTGCTCAGCGCCCATCCTATCGTGTCATAAAGCGCGCCCGGCGTCTGATCGCTGTACTTAAATCCCGTCCCCGCATGAGTCTGTTCGTCAAAGTTTTCGACCGTATCGTTGAGCCCGCCCACGGCATGAACAATGGGAAGACTCCCGTAACGCAAGCTATAGAGCTGATTTAGCCCGCAAGGTTCAAAAACGCTCGGCATAAGGAAGAAATCCGATCCGGCTTCGATCCGGTGGGCAAGGGCGTTGCTGTACCCCAAGTAACACGCAAATTTCCCGGGATACTTTGCCGCCATCCGATTGAAGAAATCGTGCGCCCACGACTCCCCGCTCCCCAAAAGCGCAATCTGAAGATCGAGCGCCATGAGGCGTTCGAAGATTTCTGCCAATAGACGGATGCCTTTCTGATCGACGAGGCGCGCAACAAGACCGAACAACGGAATGTTTGGATCGGGAACGAGATGCATTTCTTCTTGCAATGCATGTTTGCATACGGCTTTGCCGGCCATTTGATCCTTATCGTAAGGCGCCGTGATGTACTTGTCCTGCGACGGATTCCATTCGTCGCAATCGATCCCGTTAAGGACGCCGCGAAGCGCATCGCGTCTGTCTTGCACAACCCCCTCCAAACCGTGGCCGAACTGCGGCGTCAGGATTTCCTCCGCATATCCGCGGCTCACGGCATTAAACAGCGTGCTGTGGTAAATGCCGCCCTTGAGCAAATTCACCTGCCCTTGCCACTCGAGTTCCAAATGGTTGAAATGTTCCCATCCGATATCGAGCACGTCCATTAATCCCGAATAATACCGCCCTTGATATTCCATGTTGTGGATGGTCAAAAGCGATGCCGTTCGGGAAAAAAACGGATCGTCGCGATAGACGGTATTGAGAAAAACAGGGACAACCGCCGTGTGCCAATCGTTGCAGTGCACGATATCGGGCGAAAAATCGATCTTCTTGCAAAGCTGCAACGCCGCACGCGACAAAAATACAAACCGATTATCGTTATCCATGAAGCCGCTTCCGTCGGGCTCGTTGTAAAGCTGCGGACGCGCAAAAAAACGCTCGTAATCGATGAAATAAATCGGGACATCGCTCGCCGGAAGACGCGTCTCCTTGACGCCGCACCAAAGCTCTCCCATTGCCCCCATCCATACGCCCATCGCGCCGGGGACATCATCCATGCGATATTTCCAGCGATCGATGCTTCCGTAAAGCGGAATGACGACGCGAACGTCATGGCCGAGCTGCTTGAGAAATTTCGGCAAAACGCCTGCAACATCCGCCAAACCGCCTGTCTTTGCGTAGGGAACGGCTTCGGAAGCAACCATCAAAATTTTCATCTCTCAAACTCCATTATCGAATGCAACAGCGAAAGACGCGCAATTTGCAGAATAATCTGCGCAATTGCGCCAAATTGCAGAACAATCCGTTTGTGCCCCCCTGCCGTATCGCGTCGGGCGCGCCGCTTTATACACCGAAAACCGCCCGTTTATGTCTATTTTTTATTCCGCGCCGAAGCACGACGAACATTGCTCTTTCGCCGAAACTTCATACGGAATGAACCGATCCGAAACCTCCGGCTTCACTTCCCGATCGTCGGCGCAATCGATGCGCAATGTTGAATTTTTGCCCGATTTTTCATATAATCCGCCGCGTTTGCGCGGCTTTTTTGTTTTGCGGTTCGATGCGCAACTTCAGAATATAGGACTCGTACCATGAAAAAATTAGTCTTTTGCTTTGCTTTGACGGCTTGCGCCGTCGGCTGTGCCGACGATGCCGAAGACCAAAACGCGTCATGCGGTCACGGACGCATGGGCGATGACGGCGTCTGCATCTGCGATGCAGGTTACAAACACAATCTGAGTCTTGTCTGCAAAGACTGCGCAGACGGCTATTCCAAAAATGCCGACGGTCTGTGCGTCAAGCCGGGCTCCGACAACGGCAACAACGGCAACAACGGCAACAACGGCAACAACAGCGGCGGCAGCGAAAATGACGGCAATTGCGCCGCAACGTTTGTCTACTTCAACCAATACACGAACATCGGTTCGGGCGGCACGGCCGATTTCGACGTCTATATCGTCGGCGATTTTAACGATTGGCAAAATGCCGTCGGCAACGCCGACTATAAAATGACTTCCGACGGCAACGGCACGCATACGATTACGCTCGATGTCAAGAAAGGCAGCGAATATCGCTACAAATTTTATGTAGACGGATGGGCCGACAACTCGTGGCAATCCGATCCGGCCAATTCGTCTGCCGACGAAGACGGCAATGCCATCGCCGTATTTTCGAAATGCGGCATGCAATTCGGTCAGGGCGGAAGCATTGAAATCGGCGACAATCACATCAAATCGATCGCGCGTTCCGGAAACTCGATCGTCATTGCGCTCGCCGACGGCGTTTCGATAACCGGCGTGTCGGGCGGCGTCAATCCTCAGATTTCGGGATCAACCGTCACCGACGCCGTCACGGAAAATAATCGCTACAACTACGTTATCCAAACCGACAAAGGCGAAGTCTATGCGCCGGTTTGGGTCGAAGACTCCGAATTCAATTGGCGCGATGCGTTGCTCTACTTCGCTTTTACCGATCGGTTCTCCGACGGCGACCCGTCGAACAACGCACCGGCAACCGATGCCACGCACCAAGGAACGTCCGATGCCCGATGGATGGGCGGCGACTTTAAGGGGCTGCAAAATAAAGTCGAAGACGGCTACTTTGAAAAACTCGGCGTCAATACGCTTTGGATTTCGTCGGTTTCGATGAACACCCAAGAAACGAGCATCGGAACCGATAACAACGTCTATTCTGCCTATCATTCTTATTGGCCGATCACGACATTCATGACCGCCGAAAACCAAAGCGAATTTAACGGATTAAGCGCCATCGAACCGCATTTCGGATCGATGACCGACCTTCAGAATCTCGTCGATGCATGCCACAAACGCGGCATGCGCGTTCTCGTCGATTTTGCCGCCAATCACGTTCACAAATCGAGCCCAATCTATCAAAAACACCAAGATTGGTTCAATGACGCGCCAAACGGCCGGCTTTGCGACAACGACAACAACTGGGACAACTACTCCGAAAAATGCTGGTTCTCGCAGGATCTCCCCGACATCGATTACGAAAACAGCGATGCCCGCAAGCTCATGGTCGATCACGCCGTTTGGCTCATCAAACAAACCGGCATCGACGGTTTCCGCGTCGACGCCGTCAAACACATGAATATCCAATTCATCAAAGATTTGCGCGCCGCCATCGAAACGCTTTTCGCCAATACCGGCATCACATTTTATACAGTTGGCGAAACGTTTACATCGGACATCGGTCTCCTGAACAAGTATATCGGAAACAACTTGCTCCATGCGCAATTCGACTTTCCGCTCTACTACAGATTCCAAAACATTCTCTCCGACGGCAACATGAGCGGGGTTCGGGGCGACGGTCTGTCCATTTCTCCGAACAGCCCCTTCAATTCGAATCTCATGGGAACGTTTATCGGCAATCATGACGTGGCGCGGGCGCTGTCGGTCGCAGCGGGGCAAAACCAAAACAAATGGGGAAACAACGAAGACGTCAACGATTGGCTGCCCTATTTCAAAGTCAAACAGGCTATGACCATTCAATTGACCCAGCCCGGCGTGCCGCTTATTTACTACGGCGACGAATATGGCATGGTCGGCGCCAATGACCCCGACAACCGCCGCATGATGAAGTTTTCCGATTACAGTTCCGAACAGGAAACGATGCTCGCATATGTCCGTCAGCTCGGTCAGATCCGCGCTTCGCACAAAGCGCTCACGCGCGGAACGCGAACCGACTTGGACAGCACAAACGGCGATAAAATTTGGTGCTATGAAATGAGCTATGAAAACGAAAAAATCATCGTCGGCGTTGCGGCAAGCGACGGCGACGGCTCTTGCAATCTCAACGGCGAAAAGACGCTCGAAGATTTGCTCAACCCGGGCTCTTCCAAAAATGCCTCTTCGCTCAATTTTGACGGTATGAGCCGGTTCCAAATCTATCGCGTCAAATAAACGATTTTTTCGGATTTGACGCACAAAACCCGCCGCAGGCGGGTTTTGTTTTTCGGAATTCGGACAAACCCGCAGACGCGCAAAAAACGTCTTCGGAGGATCCGATTCCGAAACAGAAGGACGACAAACGATCTCTTTCGGCAAGCCGAAGAAAAAACGGCCGACCGAAGAAAAAAACGGCCGACCGAAAAAAAAACGGCCGACCGAAAAAAAAACGGCC
>CAVGZQ010000177.1:4234-6983 GCA_963633515.1 Bacteroidaceae bacterium | reverse complement strand
ACAGGCAATCCATATCCATGCGTTTCTCATATTATTGTTCCTTATTTAAAGGCGGACGATCCGAACGGGACGCTTCGCGGGTCCCGTTCGAACACGACCGGGTTCGTGAGCCGACTTTAGCATATAATATGCCAACCGTTCAATTTTGCGCCTTCTGCTTTTTTAAATTCTCTTGCAATTTCAATAAAAACCATTTTTTTGCATATCAGGG
Organism: Bacteroidaceae bacterium; assembly: GCA_963633515.1. Taxonomy (GTDB): domain Bacteria; phylum Myxococcota_A; class Bradymonadia; order UBA4248; family UBA4248; genus UBA4248. The sequence goes on along the minus strand of CAVGZQ010000177.1, from coordinate 6,772 downwards.
AATAGAACGTTTTTGTCGATCATTTTTGCGCGAAAAATCGGAAGCGGCATTGCGAAAAATTCCGCCGAATCAAAGAAATGACGTTTTGAACGATTTTTCATTTTGTCGGGAATAATAAACATCATTTATCCATTTTCGCGCAAAAAAAATAAACGCGCATCATGCCGGGCGATCGTTCATCGGCGATTTCACGGAACTGTTGCATTTTTGTCGGCAGCCGGCCAATCGGCAACTTCGTCCGGATGCAAATCGGCGATCTCGCTCAATATGCGATCGGCATACGCATCGTCGGGATTGCGGCCGGCGAGCCAAGCATAAATATCTGCGGCGTCTTTGATTCGCTGCAATTTATAATAACAAACGTCGGCATACTCCCGCAACGTATGCTCGGCGACGCCCGAAAGCAACCGATCGCCGTCGGACGACAAAATATCGCCGATCCGGCAATCGCTTTTCGGGCGTTTCAAATAATAGCACAGCTCCTCGCGCAGCAAATCGAGTTGCTCTTCCCACTCGTCATGCTCGCGGCAAATGCGTTTATAATGTTCGAGAACAGCGAGTTTGTCGACATAATCGTTCGCATCGAAAAGGCGGCGCAATTCGCGTTTTGCATCGGCAATGCGGCCGGATTCGATATACAGCGCAATTATCCGAAGCATGTGTTGCGCCATTTGCTTCGAATTCGGTTCCAATATCGGCGTGACCGATTCCAATGCCGCAATCGCTTTGTCGGTTTGCTGCGTATCGATATAGATTTGCGCCAAAAGCTGCAATGCCGTTTCATTTTCCGGATTTTGTTTCAGCAATCGGCGCATCGTTTCGGCGGCCAAATCGGTTTCGCCCAAATATTCATACCGTATTTGAGCCAAACGGATTTCATAACGACGACGCTCTTCGGGAATCGACGAAATGCCGATTTTCTTTTCGATGATGCGCGCCAAATTCTCGTATTGGCGCAGCGTTTGATAGATATTCTCCAAAGCGTTGAGCGTTTGCTCGCCGCCGGCCACTTCTTCGCTCAGCGCCGATGCCCGTTCCAAATACTTTTGCGCCGTTTCGCAGTCGCGAAGATCGTACAAATAGATGCAGCCGATTTCTTGCAACACGCGCGGCGGCTGTTTGTCTTCGCCGATCCCGCCGATCGATTTGAGCAAGCATTCGAGCAAATCATGCGCATTCCCGCGCAGCCGCGCATCGAGGATTTGTTCTTCTATCGGAGCATTGACGTCGCAAATGCTTTCTTCCGAACGCGCGCCGTCGCGTTCGGCAATGCGCGACAACTCCGAAACATCGCATGCGCCCGAAAGCGTCCGATCGGCGCGATGCGCCGCGCTGCCGTCGATTGCGTCGCCGACGACCGAAATCGACTTCGACGTCAAGACGACCGCCGCAAGCGCCGACAGCATATGACTGCTCTGAGCTTTCAGAACTTCCCGCGACAATTCGCGCTGCCGCGACCGTATCTTGTCATTCATCAGCAGCGTGTTGGCCGTCGGATCGATCGGACTGCATAACTGCGCTTCGTGATACAGCGCCTGCGACATCGAATGATTGCCCAATTTGTCGTGCACTTCGCTCGCTTCGAGCAAAATGCTTTTGCGCGTCTGCAAATCGGGCGTAACGCGCCCCAACCGCTCGAGCACCGCAGCCAATTCAAAAGATTGTCCGATTTTGCGAAGATAATGCCGTAATTCAAGCAATATCAAAAGATTATTCGGTATTCGGCTGTTTACGCGGCGCAATAAATCGGCGATTTGCGCTATCGGCGTTTGCAAAGCTTCGTATTGCCGAACGAGCGAAAGCGTTTCGTCGACCGCCTCTTTGGGCGGCAAAACATCGATAAGCGCCAAGCGATGACCGATTTCTTCTTCTTTATATCCGTACTTGCGGCAACGATCGATTTCGGCCGATATCACTCTCGGATCCGATGGGCATATTTGCCGCGCCGCAGCCAATTGACGCTCCGCCTCGGCAGGCATATGAAGCGCGCCTTCGTAAAGATTATATAACGTCAACCGTATCGCGATTTCGTTATCCGCCGATATGCCTTCCGTTTGCGATAAATACCGCAGTCCGGCTTGCGCCATTTCATGATACGACTGCTCCGCTTCAAGCGCCTTCAAAAGCCTCGACAGAACGGCTGCCGACGTCGGTTCGAGTTGCATGTGACGCCGCAATACGATGCATCCGAACGCTCGGTTGTCCGTTATTTCGTAAAGTCCTTCCAATTTTTCGGCCAACCGAATGCATATCGACGCATAATAGACGGCTTTGTCGCGGTTTGACGGTGTTTTGTTCGATTCCGATTCAAATTGTTTCGATTCATATTCGCCGATGTAATAATCAAAACATTGCTGATATGCTTCGGCGGCGTCTTCATATAATTTTGACCGTTCATAACATTGCGCCATGATTTCCAAACTGTCGGGATGGCGCGGATTGTCGGCCAATATGCGCTTGCATGCGTTTATTACCGATTGCATCGGCTCGTTATGCTCCAGCATGATATGCGTCAGCACGAGACCGATTTGGGCAACA
>CAVGZQ010000177.1:2371-4224 GCA_963633515.1 Bacteroidaceae bacterium | reverse complement strand
ACAGCTTGCGGCGCATGCGTTTTTTTCAGCATGCCGTGCAAAAACTGTATGGCAACGCCCGAATGCTGCGCACGGTGACATGCCAAAGCAAACGCCGCAATTTCCTGACTGTTGCCGTGGCTTTGCACAATCGGTTTCAACGCATCGAGGCGTTTGATCGCCATCGAATGCATCGACAGCTCGCGGCTCAGAATATTGATATATTCCAAGCCGAAACGAATCGTTCCGCGCGGCGAAAGCGCATTGTTGTTGATCATGCGCTGAAGCAATGCCAACAACATTGTATGGTTATGTTCGTTGTAATAGATGCGCATCAATATATCGGCAAGTATCGGCAAGTCGTCGGCTTCCGAGCTTATCGACAAGACTTCCGGGCGGATGATGTCGCCCAATTCCGGCGCCCAAACGTGCAACATATACAAAAACGGCGGCAGCATGACGCTCGGCAAATGCTCCGAAACTTCGCCGATGGCAACGCGCGCAGCTTCGGGCGCGATAATTTCGCCCGCAAGCGCGGCGCGGTGTATGGCCTCGGCCGTCGGGCACTGCGAATCGGCATATTCGAGACGGAGCATTTTTTCTGTGCCCACGCCCAAATCTTCAAATTGCATCATCGACGGCGACAGCAAAATGCTGCCCTCGCCGCCGTCCGAAAAAAGCCAATTTTCGTCGCCGTGACACGCGCGCATGCCGCAGGCGCGGATTTGTTCCATCAGCGGCCAACGCGCTTCGCTGTTGAACAGCGCGCGCATTTCCGACGACGGATCGGACGAAAGCGGCGCACACGCGCCGCTTCGCGCAATGTCTTCATCCTTCGTTCCGATCGCCTCCGACACGCCCGACAACTCCGATTCGGATACATCTCGGCAAAATTGCGTGCACAAAACCTTGCGGCGCGGCCGATTTCCGATCGGCGGAAAATCGTCTGAATCTTCGGGCGCGCAAATATCGTATTTCACCGAAAAACGGTCTTTTTCGGCGCGAAAAAGCGTTTTTCCGCCCGATGTTCCCGCGCGCATCGGCATTTGCTGCGTCATATACGCCAAGATCCAACCTGCGGCATCGAACGATAACTCGCCATTTTGGCTGTCGAGATGCAAATCAACGCTGTATTCTTGCTTTGCGCGAAGCGCTTCGCGCAGCGCGTCGAGATAATCAAACGCCATATCGATCGGATCGCGTTTCGGGAAACCAAACGCGCAAATATGCGTCAATTCGAATTTCAGCCGCCCGCCGCGCGCCGATCGCTGCCGCCATACCGTCGACAAAAGCGTCGCATCGCTTTGGCAATAGGCATGAAGGCAAAAACCGTCGGGCTCATGCGGCTGAACCGACATGTTCAGCGCAGGCGCCGCCGGCGAAACATCGTCCGAAAGCACGTCAAACACATGATTTGCAATGCCTTGCGACAAAACGGCATCGAGCTTTCTCAATCTCGGTTTCTCGCCGTCGGCAACAACGCACTCCCGGCAAAAGATTTGATTCGAAGCCGCATAATCGCGCACCGTTTGGCAACGCATCGTCCCGATATGCTCGATCCGAAACGGAAAATAAGGCGCATATGTGTTCATGACAAAACCTTTTCGGCGAAATATCGCCGCGCCGGCGCGCATCGTTTCCGCGCTTGCAAAACCCCGAACAAATGCGGCGCCGACTCCCGTTGCCCGCAATTTGTCCTCAAAAAAGGCGGGCAAAATCCGGGCAAAGAAACGGCGCCGAAACCTTACCGATCCGCCGGCGCCGGGATGCGGCGCCCTTGCGTATCGTAAAATTCGGGTTCCGGCAAATCCATATCGGCGATTTGCCCGAGAATCGCGGTTTTGTCGCCGACCAAAACTATCGTCGCTTGGTCG
>CAVGZQ010000177.1:0-2361 GCA_963633515.1 Bacteroidaceae bacterium | reverse complement strand
CAATTTCGTTAAATCGCGCCAAATCGAACGATTCCAATTCGCGCGCAAAGCGGTTAATCGCGTCCATCGGTTTGCCGTTGACGTATAACGACGATATCGTCGCCAATGCGCCGGCTTGCGTTTCGAACGATTGAATGAGCTCCGATCGCCAAGTTTCGCGGGCGCGCGCAAATTCGTCTTCTTCAAAGTCCCCTTCGGGCAAGCGCTTGAGCTCGTGCAAAAACTCTTTGAGCGCCGCCCCGGCATGAGCGCTTTCGACCGCCGACGCCGAAACAAACACGCCGCCGTGTTTCAGCGAAACGAGACCCGAATTTGCGCCGTACGAATAGCCCTTGTCTTCGCGGATATTCTGCATCAAACGGCTCGTAAACGAATCGCCGAAAGGAATGTTGACAAATTGCCATGTCAGCGTCTTGAGCGATGTCGATGCAACGCCCGGTTCGCAAATGCGGATAACCGTTTGCGGCGCATTCGGTTTGTCGACGATGACCAAACGCTTTTGCGCCGCTGATGCGATCATTTCCTGCGGCGATGATGCCGCCTCGGCAGGACGCCGTTCGAGCTTGCCGAATTTTTCATTCATCAATCCGACAAATGCTTCGTGCGCCATATTGCCCGTGCCGAAAATGGCGGCGCGCGACGGACTGAATAAATCGGCATGACGCGCCCGGATATCGTCCGATGAAATCGCATTTATCGTCGAAATGTAACCGTCGGTCGATCGGCCGTAAGGCGATTGATCGCCGTAATACGCCGCATCGGCGGCTAGTTTTGCGACCGCCGTCGGCGAATCTTCGCGCTGCCGCAAACGCGTCAAAACGATTTTTTTTACGCGCTCGAAAGATTCTTGCGTAAAATCGGGCTTTAGCCAAATATCCGACAAAATATCGACGGCATCCCGAAAATAATGCGTAAGCGATTCGACGTATATGCTCGCCGTATCGTGCTTCATGCCCGGTCCCAATGTCGCCCCGATTTGTTCGACGGCATCGGATATGGCTTGCGCGCTCTTGCCGTTTGCGCCCTCTTTGAGCAATGCGGCAACAAACGACGAAAGACCCGATTTCTCTTTCGGATCGTCATAACTGCCCGAATTGAACACGACTTTCATGCTCATAAGCGGGAGCGTCGGATTGTATATATAGTACACATCCATCCCGTTATCGAGCCGATAAGATGTCGGCATAACATGCTGAAACAGCTTCGGCTTTGCTATCTCGGGCATGGGCAGCGCCGCAATTTTGGGCGCTTCGGACTGAACATTTTCGGGGTTTTCGTTAATCGGCATCGTTTTGTAACATCCGGCAAGAGCGGCAGAAGCAATAAAAAAAGCAAATATTCCGATAAAACGTCTGCCCGTCATGGCGCGTCTCCCCCTTTTGCCGCCTTGTCGGGGGTCACGACAAACGTGCATCGGCGCGTGTCGTCGCTTAAAATTTCGCGGGCGATTTTCATCAAGCCTTCGGCCGTTGCATTGCGATAGCGCTGCAAATCGCCGCTCGGGAAATTCGTTTGCTTTGTATAATACAAATGGCTGTTAAAACTGTCGGCGCGCGATCCTATCGATTGCAATTGTTTGACAAACGACGTTTCGATGCTGTTTTTCGTTTGTTCGAATTCCGCCTTTGCAATGCCGTCTTTGAGGATCAACGCGAGTTCTTCGAGAATTTCTTTTTCGAGAACTTCGGCCGAAACGCCTTCGATCGGCATGGCATCGATGATAAACATCGACGCGAGCCCCGACATCTGCCCGCAAGAAACGTTCGCCGCTATCTGTTTTTCGTACACCAGCCGCTTGATTAACCGCGAATTCTGACCTTTGCACAGAATCGACGAAAAAATATCGAGTTCGGCATCGCCCGGCTGCATAAATGCCGGCGAATGCCATGCCATTGTCAGACGCGGCGATTGCACGTCATCGGCGATTTCCGTCCGCGTCTTCGCCGGATGCGTCACTTGCGGCACGTCGACAGCGGGCGGTTTGGGGCGTTTTTCGACTTGTCCGAAGTATTTTTTCACCCACGCCCGCGCCTTCTCTGTTTCGAAATCGCCCGCAACGACGAGCGTCGCGTTCGACGGCACGTAATACGTTCTGAAAAACGACACGACGTCATCGACCGTGGCGGCGTTCAGGTCGTCGGCCGAACCGATAACCGGGTGCGCATACGGATGCCCCGCAGGATACATGGCTTCGGGCATCGCAAGCCAAAGCTTGCCGTACGGCTGATTTTCGTACGATTGACGCCGCTCGTTCAAAACGACGCTGCGCTGTTTGTCGAGTTTTTCCTGCGTCATGGCGCGGTCCAAATGCGCAAATCTGTCGGCTTCGATATAGAGCACCGTTTCGAGCCTACTTTCGGG
>CAVGZQ010000176.1:1521-6989 GCA_963633515.1 Bacteroidaceae bacterium | reverse complement strand
ATTGCCCCTCGGGGCAAAAGCTCGGGCAGCCTGCCGTATTGAGCCGAAGGCGAAATAGGCAGGCCGCGAAGGCGTATTGCGCCCGGCGCAATAGCACAAGCCATGCCCGCATCGCCCCGGGGGCGGCAGGGCATGCCCGAAAAAACCGCCGGCGCACCGACCCGAAGCGCATGAATTATGACAAAAGATATTTATTGTTCGCTGCTTTCGTCCGAGATCCATGTTTTGAATGCATCGTGCGATTGTCCGACGAAATCGACGAGAATGGGGAGATTTTCTTCGGGGTAGTATTTGAGGATGGCATAGGTGAGGGATTCGAGCGATCCTTCGGTCATGAAGGCGTCGCAGACGGCGGCGCGGGCGCGTCGGACGGTGTCTTGCTCTTCGGCGGAGAGTTTTTTGAAAGCGCGGGAATTGAATCGGAAGAGGCGGCTCATGGCGCGGCGGCCTTGGGAGTAACGCGCCCAGAGAAAGAGCATGTCGAGGCGTGCGATGACGGCGTCGATGGGGTTTGAAGCGTTGATTTGGCGGCACACATCGATGACGGCTTTTTGCGCCAATCGGTTTTGTTTGATCGTTTTGACGGAACCTTCGATGAAACCGGCGACGACTTCGGATGCGATTTTTGCTTGCACGACGTCGGGGACGCCCAGCGGGGACAGGACGTAGGAACCTGCGGTGGCCAAGGGCCAGCTCAGGACGCTTCGGAAAAAATTGCCGCGCACGGCGGATTTGTCGAACCCGCGCAGCGTGTTGTGGGAGACGAGGTAGAGACCGTTTGCAAAGGCGATGACCCAAAACTTAATGAAGGTGAAGGCGAAGCCTTCGGCGCCGCCCAACGATTGCCACAGGAAATCGAATCCTTCTTTTGCGCCGATGAGGATGGGGACGGAGAGCCCCGAAAAGAAGAGCGACGCGCACATATTTTCGCGGTCGACGGCTTTGAGGTTCCATCCGCGCGGAACGAGCCCGACGGAAGCGATAAGATCGACGATGGCATTGCGAAACCCGGTAATGGCGAACCACAAGACGGCATATTCGATGCCGAAAAAATAGTAAGCGGGCACAAAGCCCAGCACAGCGAGAATAAGGCTTCGGAGATTGACGTTGAGATAGCGCCAAGTTCGCAGCGGCGTCAGGGGCGTGTCGCTGCGGGAATAACTCTTCCGTCCGGCGTCGGAGTTATGGGCAGTTTGCGTCGAAGACATCAAATAAACGGATATTCTGTCGTCGATTTTTCCGCACATTTGTTTTTGCAAAAGCGCGGAAACAGACTGCGGAAGGACGGAATGCCCGTTTTTTTTCATCAATTTGAGGGATTCCGGGGTAAGGGACGATTCGAGAACGAATCCCATGCCGGGAACATTTGACGACCATCCGACGGCGTCGGAAGCGCATCGCATATAGAACGGATGTTCGCGCAGATATGCGATGAAATCGTCGATTTCTTGGGGCGGGCGCGCCGGCAAGCGCCATTCGCGCAGAACATTTTCGACGGCATCGCGAGATCCGTCGCCGAGTGCGCCCAAGAAGGCGGCAAAACGGCGGATTTCGACAGTATCGCGCGTGAGAGCGTCGACGAGATTGAAAACCTCGATATCGGTGAGATATTTGTATTGTTTGAATAAGATATCGATGCTTTTCTGGAGTCCTTGGGAGAGCGGGTGAATGAAGACGATGTAGCCGCCGCATTGGGACAGACGCGGCAAGATATCGGCTTCGTCGCCGAAAGCGGAATCGTAGTCGATTTGTTTTTGGGGAGCGATGTATTTTTCGGCGCACAGGGCGGGAGTGAGTTCTTCGTATTCGCGGCGGGCTTTTTCGAAGCGTCCCATGCAGCGTTCGGCTTCCCACGACGCGGATGCGTCGTGAATGGCGCGATTTGAGAGGGATCGGTATTGATTTTTGAGATAGAGCACGCGCTTGAGTGCGACCGGACGCATCGTCTGATAGATGAGCTGTCCGAGATGGATGCGGTTTGCCTGCCCTTTTGTGGTGACATTTTCGACGCTTTCCCACGAGAGGGGGGCCATTTGAAGCGCATCGAGTTCGCTGTAGGATTCGTTGAATTTCGGCAAACCGGTTCGGTTGAAGACATTGAGCAAGTCGACGACGGTAGCATGGCGGCGCGCGGCGTTTTCCTGAAGCCCTTGCAGGAACGGGGCAAGGCGCGTTTCGTTTTCGTCGAGAAATCGGCGCAAGCAGCCGTATTCGTATCCCTGCGGCGGGACATATAAATAGTGCCGTCGTGCGTATTTTTGCCCGACGCTGAATTCGATGCCGACTTGGACGCGAATGCCCAATATTTTGCCGGCCAAAAAGATTTCTTCGTAAGTTTGCTGCGAAGCGATATCGTAGTAGGCTGCGGTGATGCGCGAAATGCCCTTGATAAAGGCATCCAAAACGAGCTGCGACGGGGATTTGCGCCCTTCGGTCATGGAATCGTGGACGTGGTCGTCCCATCCGAGTTTCATGGCGCTGAGATTTTCGCCCGTTTCGGGGACTTCGATGAGGTCGAGTTCTCGCAGGAGCCGTCGGATGACACTCGTTTGTCCGTAGGACGCGCGTGCGAAGTCGCTCATGAGTTCGAGCTGAGCCCGCCGATTGCCGCGCTTTTTGACGGCGTTTTTCATAAGCGCGATTTGGACGCGCGCCGTATTGAGGGGCATGGACAAATTTTTTGAGTGCCAAACGTGATGGACGAGGACTTGGAGCGCTTCGATGCGCGACATATAGTCGGGGCTTTGGCAGAGCGAAACGAGCTTAATATAAGCTTCGGCAATGGTCAGGCGGCGTTTTGTGACCAACCGGGCAAATCCCGCGGGGTGAGAAATCGGGCGGAAGACGACTTTTTCGGGGGCAGCAATCTCGGTATTCAAAACTTCGACAAGCGATCGGACTTCGCGGCTGAACGAAAGCATGTCGATGAGACCGTCTAAACGCCCTTTTTTTTTGACGGTAATGCGCATTTTTTCGGACATGGTCAGACTCACGCCTTGTCGCAGCCCCGTCGGACGGGGGCATGTTTTTGCGGGTCTTGCGCGCAGCGCGCAAAACGCCGTTATTTATCGTTATCGAGAGCGGATTTAAAGGCTTCATCGAGCTCCCGGACGAAAAACTCGAGGCATTCGCGGGGAATGACGAGCGGGGGCGCGATTGAAATGACGTTGCTCCGAGGTCCGCTCGGCAACAGGATGAATCCGCGATCGCGCATATCGTCGACGATTTTCAGCGCGAGGTCGGTGAGGGGGTTTAAATCGGGATCGGCAAGTTCGAGCGCGAGCATGAGTCCGCGTCCGCGGGCTTGTGCGATGATATCGGGGTATTTTCGGCGCAGCTTGCAGAATTCGCCGAGAACGAATTCGCCTTCGCGCTTTGCGCGCGCAGGGAGATCGTCGCGCTGCAAGATTTCGAGCGCTTTGAGACCGACGGCGCACCCCATGGGATTGCCCAAAAACGTGCTCGTATGAATGGCTTCGGCGGTGTTGAGGGGCCATTTTTCGAGGACTTCGGGCGTTGCAATCGCGGCAGAGAGCGGAAATCCGCCCGTCATGGCTTTTCCCAAGCACATGATATCGGGGACGACGCCTTCGGCGTCGCAGGCGAACATTTCGCCCGTGCGCCCGAATCCCGTATAGATTTCGTCGGCGATGAGCAAAACGTTGTTTTGCGTACACATATCGCGAAGCGCTCGGAGCCATCCTTTGGGCGGGACGACGTCGCCGCCGCGTCCTTGGATGGGTTCGGCGATGACGGCGGCGACATCGCCCGCGCCCGACGACGGCGATTTTATGATGCGTTCGATATGTCGGATGCATGCAAAATTGCACGTTTCGGAGCGTTGACCGAAAGCGCAGCGCAAGCAATTTGCATAGGGAACGTGCGTCGTTTGCTGACATATTCGGGCGGCAAACGGCGTTTTGAAGCAATCTTGGTGAGCCGTGACGGAGAGCGCGCCGTAGCTCAGCCCGTGATAGGCCGATTCGAAGGCAATGAAACGGTTTCGTTTTGTCGCTATCTGAGCCATTTTCATGGCGGTTTCGACGGCTTCGGCGCCCGATTGGCTGAGCAAAGCGCCGGAGAGGTTGCCGGGCGCCAGTCGCGCCAGTTCTTTGAGAAACGATACTTTCGCGTCGGTCGGATAGACATCGCCCATGCCATGCATGAGTTTTTTCGCTTGCGCGCCGAGCGCGGCGGCAAGCTCGGGGTTTGCATGTCCGCAGGCGGCGACGGCGAAACACGCGCCCATGTCGACGTAGGGATTGCCGTCGGCGTCCCAAAGAAAAGCGCCGTCGCCGCTTGCCAGGACGATCGGATCGCGTCCGACGCCGATTTCTGACACGCTTCGGGCGCGGCGCGCCGTAAGTCCGGCGCATTCGACGCGCGCCAAATCGTCGACAAGCGCCGTCGAGCAGCTTTTTTCGCCGTAGCCTTGCGCGCGCCGTTTCGGCGTCGCGGCGCGGACTTGTCCGATGCGCATTTGGATGCTTTCGCCGTTCATTTCATCGCACCTTCGATATCGTCGATTTCTTTGATAAGCCCGTCGGTGAGAACGACGGGATCGGCGTCGGTGACAAGGACATCGTCTTCGATCCGCACGCCGATTCCTCGGTATTGCGCGGGGACGCGGTCATCGTCGGCGCGGAAATAGAGACCGGGTTCGACGGTCAGCACGACGCCGGGCTCGAGGCGTTTGGGGACATCGTTTCCGCCGCGCATATAGGCGATGCCGACGTCGTGCGTATCGATTCCGAGGTAATGGCTCGTGCCGTGGAAATAAAATTCGAAATCGATGTTTTGGCCGAGAATTTCTTCGGGGGATTGTGCGCAAATCGCAAGATCATGCAAACCTTGGGCGTAGATTTTTCGGACGGCTTCGTGCGGTTCTTTAAAATGGTTTCCGGCGCGGCAAGCTGCGATGCCGGCTTTTTGCGCTTTGAGAACGAGTTCGTAGATATCGCGCTGGGGTTTTGAAAACTTTCCGTTGACGGGGAAAGTCCGGGAGATGTCGCCGGCATAATAATCGACTTCGGCGCCGGCGTCGATGAGGATGAGATCGCCGTCTTTGAGAATATCGCAGTTTGCTTCGTAATGAAGCGTGGCGGCGTGGGCGCCTCCGGCGCAAATCGCACCGAAGCTCTCGCCGATGGCATTGTTCGAGCGGAAAGCGTGCTGCAGCGTTGCTTCGACTTGCCATTCGCCGACGCCGGGGCGGAGCATTTTCAGGACGTCTTTGAACCCCAGGGCGCTGACATGGGCGGCGCGTTTCATCGTTTCGATTTCGTCGGCATCTTTGATGCGGCGCATTTCGCCCAAGATATCGCGGATATCGCCGAATTTTCGGGGACCTTCGGCGGAATGGCGGCCGCGATGCCGGAGTTGTTCGGAGATTTCAAAGAGCATCGGGGCGATGTCGGAAGCCTGCGAGAAATCGAAGAAGACTTCGTCGAGGGGGAGAAGGATATCTT
>CAVGZQ010000176.1:0-1511 GCA_963633515.1 Bacteroidaceae bacterium | reverse complement strand
CGAACGGAGATCGTCGATCGGGAAAGCTTCGTCGGCGCCGAAAAGAGATTTTGCGCCTTCGCAGCCGTACCGCGGTCCGACCCAACGCTCGCGTTCGGGATCGCGTTTGAGGACAAAAAGCCGGAATGCAACGGGTTGATCGGCCGAAGAAACGACGGCGACGGCGCCGGGTTCATCCATTCCCGAAAGGTAGATCATGTTCGAGTCGGGACGATAGGGATAATCTTGATCGCCCGATCGGCGCTTCGGCATGGGATTGGCGATGAGGGCGACGGAATTCTTGGGCAAAAGCCGCGAGAGCGTTTCTCTTCTCTTTTTGTAATCCATGATGGCATAACCTTCATATGATATAATGCATTTGTTTTTTCATGCTTAAACCTGCAAGCGCGTCCGAACGGCGCGTTTGCGGGCATGAATCGATGCCGGCGCTTTTTCCCGCGGGCACGAAATCCGAATATATCGCCGCGCGCGGACATGATGCGCAATCGGAATGCATCGCAAGCGCGGGCATCGCCGCGTCGGAAGATTATTGCGCCGGCAACGTTTGCCGGCCGCATTGCGCCCCGGGCGCGGCGCTTCGGCGTTATAATGCTGCGGAAAGCGAATTTTATTCGACGTTTTCGGCTTTGTCGGATTTTTCTTCGGAATTGTTTTTTCCGTCGGCATCGGAAGTTTCTTCGGCGTTTGCATTATCTTCGCCGTCGGCGGAATCGGAATCATCGCCGTCGGAAAAAACGGCAGGCTGCATGCGCATTTGACTTGCCAACGCAGCCATTTTATGCATGGCATCTTCGTTCATGCGGGCTTGCGTCGTTGCCGAGACGTCGACGGTCATATTTTGCACGCCGCTGCCGGAGTCGCCCGCCGGATTGCCTGCCCCGGAGAAATTCTGCCGGCCGGCGAATTTTTTTGCGAAACTCTGAAGGCGTTCCTGCATTTCGCTTGCCGGGGGGAAGGGTTTTCCGGCGCGTTTTTCGTCGATGATTTCGATATAGAAAGCGGCCAGCGGATGGCCTTTTTCGGCATCTTGTTCAAACACTTCGCGGGCGGCGGAGAGCATTTCATCGCATTTGTCTTTGTTGCCGACGCGGTCGGAAACTTCGGCATATTGCAGCTGAATCATCGCTTTTTCGGGACCTTTTTTTGCGTTTTCGAGCAAATCGTCCATGAAACGCAGCGATTCGGAGAGGACTTCATCGCGTTTTGCGGTTTTTTCCATTTTTTCATACACTTCGGCCAATTGCAAACAGACGCCGACGTGTTCTTCGCCCGCCGCATTTGCGCGGATGGCGTCCAGGAGCTCGGCGGCGCGAGGAAGATTATCGTTTTTCTTGACATAGAGCGCGGCGGCGGCGGCAGCGGCATTTTTGTCGAAAGCAAGTTTTTTCGTTTGGGGATTGACCTGCCAAAAGAGGCGATTGACGGTTTCGAAGGCTTCGAGCGCTTTGGCGTCGTCGCCGCTTTCGAGATAAATGCGTCCGGCCAAACGCTGAACCGAGACGTCGTTGGGA
>CAVGZQ010000175.1:0-7003 GCA_963633515.1 Bacteroidaceae bacterium | reverse complement strand
ATTCATATCTTTATCGGCAACGCCGGGGAGTTCGGCAATAAATCTGAGGGAATCGCCGGCATCGATGAGATTCATCCGATAAAGTCCCTGAAATGTATTTTCCCGGTTGCGGGCATTTAACATCCAATCGGAAAGAGATTGATTAAACAAACGATCGATATCGCTCCAAAGCGTAAACATAACATGCCTCCGAAAAGATAAATGAGATAATTATAACATGCATATTTTGTATAATTATCCCGAAATAAACGGGCGATGCAGGAGTCTGAAAAGCTTTGTCTTTTGGACTTCATGCATCCAACGCCCCGTAAGAGTTTGCACGATCGGAGAAGTGTCAAGCGAATGGTCAAATATTTTTTTTTGCGGCGGCAAAACCGGACGCATGACAACCGTTTGCAGCATTGGGTTGCCGAAGCGCCGGGATATCGGCAGCCGCCCGCGGCGGCAGGGATATCGCGGATCAGATCATGCCGTGCAAAACCAAATCGTCGAACGCGGCAGCCGGCAGAAGCGCTTGAACGCGTTTTCTGTCTTTTTTCGCGACGGATTCGCGGATTTCGGTGCTCGAGAGCGCAGGCAGCGGCAAGATATCGAGCATCAACGGCGCATCGGCGCCGCCGCAATGCAACGCCTGCGAAGCATCGGCAGGGCAGCCCGCGCGCGGGTAAAAGACGAAAGTCGCCATTTTTTTGAGCGCGTCGATTTCGCGCCATTTGGGGAGTGTTTCGATGAGGTCGGAACCGCCGATTATCCATAGCCGGCAATCGGGAAACCGACGGATGAGCTCTCGGGCGACGTCGACGGTGCACGTCGGGGTTTTTCCGATTTGCGCTTCGATATCGGAGACGCATGTGTTCGGAGCATGTCCGAATACGGCTTTGAGGACATTGAGACGGCGTTCGAAAGGCATGAGCCGTTTGTCGAAAGCATGGCTGTAGGCCGGAACGATCCATTTTCGGGCGCGCGGAAAATAGGCGCAAAGCGCAGCATGCACAAGGACGTGCGACATATGAAGCGGGTTAAAAGATCCGCCGTACAAGATTATCGAACGGGGATCGTTAAGCGACGGCGATTGCATCGAAAACATCAAACCTCATGCAGAGAAGGCGCAGCGCGAAAAAAAAGTTTGCCCGCAGTTTTGAAACTGCGCTGCGGGAGCATCGGCAAACGTCGCATTTTATTTGAAGAATGCTGCAAAAATCAAACGATACGTCATCGCGAAATATTGATCTTCATATAAAATTGCCTATATACGCGGCGGCGGTTTGGGAGGCCGCGTTGCATGAAGTTTGATCGCATGAAGCGGTATTTGGGTTATGTCGGATGTTTGTCGGCGGCGTCGGCGGCGTCGGGGTGCGAAAGCATTCCCGGTGCGGAATCGCATGCGGAGCTTGTGTACGGAAGCGAAGCCGAATGCGATGATGCCCGGCAATGTTCGGGATCGTCTTTGTGCATGCTCGGTTTTTGCGCGTCCGACAAAGGCGCATCATACGATGTTGCGCTCAAGCTGACCTATCCCGATGCGTTGGGCAATCCCAAAACGTTTTATCGCGCGTTTGCGCCCGGCGCCGAGCTGGGCGTGTTTTCCCTGCCTGAAAGCGCGCAGGGCCGAATGACGGTATGGTTTGACGATCGGCAAATCGAAGGAACGGCGATTTTTACGCAGCACGGCGCGTGGAACGGCGCCGATGATCCGATAACTTTTGTGCTTTCTTCTCAAAAAAACGAATTTTCGGTTTATGCATCGGTTTACGACATCGTGTTTGTGCCGTCGCCCGCAGACGGAATCGTTTATCCGTCGATGGTATTTGATTCGGTGATCGTCGATGCCGAACATTCCGATCTGACGTTTCGCATTACGCATGATTCGGCTCCCGACCAGTCTTCGGCGAAAGCTCCCGATGCGTCGGGCGGCGTGATCGAACGGTGGTCGGGATTGCTTTCGTTGACTTACGTTTATTGCGATTCTTCGGCGAAGAATGACGATTCGGCTGGGGCGGATTTGGCGTCCGATTCATTTCATCCGCAGGTGATGCTGCGCGCAGCCGATATGGCACAAAGCGCAAACATGACGCAGATAACGCTCGATTTGCCTGCGCTGCAAGAAACGGGGCGCGGGACAATCGGCATATCGTTGCCGCCGCAGCGCCGCGACAGCCTCGGCAAATACCGCCTGACGGCGGTTTATCGGCTGACGCAATCGCTTCAGATGCAAGAGTCTTTGGGGATATTTGAGATCGGCGCGCGCGGCGCTTCGGCGGCAGCGGCGAAAGAAATCGCGTTGCGTCCGTTCGAATCGCGCGAATTCGTCGGGCAGCTGACGGCGCCGTCGGGGGCGAATCCTGCCAATGCCGTCGTAACGGTTTCGGCGTCGGACAAAAACGGGGATTTGACGTGGAAATCGACGTCCGAAGCGCCCGCGAGCAGCGACGGATATTTCGTTTTCGATTATCCCGCCAACGATTGCGCCTCCGATGCTTGTCACATGACGTATAACGTTCACGTGAGTTATGATGATGAACACGGATTGGCAAGCGAGAGCTTTGTTTTTGATGATTTGCAGTCGCTTAAGTCAATTCCTGTGACGGCGAAAACGCCGATATCGGGCACAGTTTATGCCGAAGACGGGGTGACCGGTTTGGGCGGCATAACGGTATCGTTTACGCCGACCAACGGCGAAAGCTCGCGCGCCATCGAAGCGGTGACCGATTCCGACGGCCGTTACAGCGCGAGTTTAAATCACCGCCATTACGATGTATCGGTTATTCCGTCGCGATCGAGCGGTCTGCCGATTGCGTTTGATTCGGTCGACGTTGCGGGAACCGAGGCAATGGTCCGCGATTTCAGATTTGCGCCGCCGACGCTTATTTTCGGGACATGTCTCGATGATAAGGGGTTGCCCGCATCCGAAGTTCGGACCGATGTTTATGTTCAATCGAGGACGGGAACAATCGTAAAGATTGCATCTTCGCAGACCGACGGTAACGGTTTATTTCGCCTTTTTGCGCCGGGAATTTCGAATGTGTTGCGCATGCAATAACGGATTTGCGCATATTCTTCGGCACGATGCGTCAATACCGTCGCGCGCGCAGCGCGCGCCCTTCGGTTGCGCGTATTGCCCTTTGGGGCAATAGCGCAACAGCGCAGGCGTATTGCCCTTTCGGGGCAATAGCCGGAGCCCTTCGGTTGCGCGTATTGCCCTTTGGGCAATAGCGCAACAGCGCAGGCGTATTGCCCCTTCGGGGCAATAGCCGGAGCCCGCCGGAGCAAAAAAAAATCCCGCGAAAAGACGGGATTTGAATTTTGGCGCATTTGTCGCGTTTGGCTTTATGCGGTCGGGCCGTCGGCCGGGGAACATTGCGGATCGGCGTCGGGTTGCGCGTTTTGGGCGTCTTTTTGGCGCATGGCGACGAGGTGTTTTGCAACGGATTCGAGGAGTTTTTGTATGCCCGACCTGTCTTGACAGCTGATGGCGTGGAATTCGCATCCTTTTTTTTCGAAGTAACATGCGAGTTCGTCTTTTCGCGCGCTGCACCAGGGTTCATCGCACTTATTGAGGACGGCAATTTGCGGCTTTTTAGCTAATTCTTCGCTAAAAACAGCGAGTTCCGCGTTTAATCGTTCGAAGTCGGAGATGGGATCGCGATCGGTTTCGGCGCCTTCGAGCTGACACGTGACTTCGATGAGATGGATGAGAATTCGTGTGCGTTCGAGGTGTTTCAGAAAGTCGAGCCCGAGTCCTTTTCCCCGGCTCGCGCCGACGATAAGTCCGGGGACATCGGCGACGACAAAACTGACTTCGTCGTGAACGAGGACGACGCCCAAATTTGGGACGAGGGTTGTGAAAGGGTAGTCGGCGATTTTCGGTTTGGCGTTTGAAATCGTCGATATGAACGTCGATTTTCCGACGCTTGGGAATCCCAAGAGCCCGACGTCGGCCAAAAGTTTCATTTCGAGGCGCAGTTTTTTGGCTTCGCCTTGGCGTCCGCGTTCGGCGTGATGCGGGGAGCGGTTTGTGGGGGTAGCGAAGTGGATGTTTCCGCGTCCGCCGCGTCCGCCTTTGCAAACGATGAGTTTTTGGCGATGTTGGGTGATATCGCCGATGAGTTCGTTTGTTTCGGCGTCGTAAACGAGCGTGCCGACGGGGACATTGACGGCGCAATCGTCGCCGTTTTTTCCGTGCATTTTTTCTTTTCCGCCCGGGGTGCCATTTTTTGCGCGCAGGAATCGTCGGTATCGCAAGTGGCTTAAGGTGTTAAAACCGTCGTTGCCGACCAAAACGACATTTCCGCCGCGTCCGCCGTCGCCGCCGTTCGGTCCGCCGGTCGGGGTAAACATTTCGCGCGCAAAAGAAGCAATGCCGTCGCCGCCTTTGCCTGCTGCGGCGTCTACAAATATTTCATCGACAAATCGCATATAATTTCCAACAAATCAGAACGTGCGAAAGATAATTCTACGAAGATTTCGCCGCGGCAAAGACACAAAAAAACACAAAAAGCATCGCCGCATCGGGCATGTCTTTTTGTGTTTCCCGAACCGGCATGCGCACCGCGCGATGCCGGAACAAACCGCAGAAACGGAATTAACCTTCGGCGGGAACGACGCTGACGCGTTTCATGCCGCGCCCGTATGTTTCGAAGCTGACGACGCCGTCGATGAGCGCAAAAAGCGTCCAATCGCGGCCGACGCCGACGTTTTTGCCCGGATGGACTTGTGTTCCGCGCTGACGGACGATGATGTTTCCTGCGCGGCAAGCCTGCCCGCCGTACATTTTCACGCCGCGATACTGCGGATTGCTGTCGCGACCGTTGCGGCTCGAACCTTGACCTTTTTTATGTGCCATTTTAATACTCCTAAGGTGAATTCGTGCCTGAAAATGTTAGGCAATCGAAATGCGTACTTCCGTAAAGGCCTGACGATGACCGCGTTTTCGGGAGTAGTTTTTCGGACGGAATTTGTAAACGGTCACCTTGCGAGCGCGCGCATGACGCACGACAGTCGCCGTGACGTCGGCATCGGCGACGACGGGCGTGCCGATTTTAAGGGATTCGCCTTCGCCGATGGCGAGGACTTCGAGTTTAACAGAGGCGCCAACTTCAGCATCCAATTTTTCGACGCGCAGAACATCGTCCTGGCTCACGCGATACTGTTTACCGCCTGTGCGAATCACAGCGTACATCTTCAAACCTCAATTCTGGTAATCAACGTCTGCTTTGATGCAGACCGGAAACTCATCCGCGCAGTTTTTTTGCGCGGCGAAAAGACGGGGCTAGTTACCTTTGTATAACGCCTTTTGTCAAGTCTTTTTCGCATAAGCGCCGATTTGCGCGAAACGGCGGCGATATCGGAGCGCATTCTGCGCGCATTTCCGGCGCAGAACGGGCTTATCTGAGGCGCGCAAAACGCTTGCGCGGCTCAGATAAGCCGATTGAGCTCGGACAGGAGAAAGCAAGCGGCATTTTGCATGATTTGTTCGCGCGTTCCGGCGAAAGATTCGCGATAATCGCGGATAATTCCCGATTGCGAAGCGACGGCGAAGCAGACGGTTCCGACGTCGGCGCATGCATCGCCGCCGCCGGGACCTGCGTACCCCGTCACGGCGCAGCCCCAATCGCATCGCAGCGCGCGCCGCGCGCCGATTGCCATTTCGCGCGCCGTTTCGCAGCTTACGATGCCGCATTTGCGGATTGTCTCGGGGCTGACGCCGAGAATTTGCGTTTTGATTTGCGGGGCATAGCAAACGATCGCGCCGATTAAGACGGCCGAAGCTCCGGGAACGGCAGCCATTCGGCGGCAAACGCCGCCGCCGGTGCAGCTTTCGGCAAATCCGACGGTTTCGCCTTTTTGCGCGAGTTTTCGGATGATTTGCGCGGCATCGCCGTCATGCGGATCGATCCCTTCGGGTGAAGATAATTTCGGATTATTGTTCGTTGTGTTTGTTTTGTTCATTGTTCGTTAATCATATCCGCAGATTGATCGGCGATTTTGGCGCGGATTGAAATTTGGCATCGTCTGAAAAATAATAGCGCGCGAAGACGTCAAAGTTGCGGCTGCCGTCGCCGTCAGGCGCAAGGATTAAAAGATTAAGCGCTATTTTTGTTCGCCGCGCAAGGGGGAAGCGCGATTGCGCGCGCATCAATAAATGTTTAGAAACGGGGGCGAAACGTGATATAGGGCGAGGAGTCTTGCCTCTGAATATGCGCTTTTTTTGTCGGATGAGGCGGTAATCCCCGTATCGGTGTGAGGTTAAAGTGGCCAGAATCGTCTATCGCGATGAAAATTATCAGACATTTTACGTCGACGTGAACGCCCGGCAAACGGAAGTGACGATAGGACGCAATCCGGGGAACGCAGTGCTCATTCCGACAAAGTCTTTGTCGCGGTATCATGCGAAGATCGTCTATCAAAACGGGCGTTATTTTCTTTGCGATTTGAAGAGTTCCAACGGCACGTATGTGAACAATGTCCGCATCAGCCGGCAAGAAATAAAGCCGGGCGACAAGTTGCGTTTCGGCGATGTCAATGTCGAATTTATCGACGAAAATCGATCGGCCGGCGCGCCTGCGCAAGTCAAACCGCCGGCGGCGCCGGCCGCCGGGGCGGCGATGCCGCCGCACGGCATGGGCGGGAATCGCCCGCTGCCGCCGTCGATGCCGGGGCAGGGCATGGCGCGGCTCAACGCGCCGGCGTTGCAAATGCCGCAGCATGCGCTCAACTCCGACTTGCGCAGCGTCAACATGCGGCCGATTTCGTCGTCGGGAACGTATCGTCCGACGATGCCCAATCAGCCGATTTTCGACGACGAGATGGCAAAAGTCGCCGCCGAGCAGCTCGCTTCTTCGGGCGGATCGGCGTTATCGGCGTTGTCGGCGCCGCGCGGTTTTAATCCCGAATCGATGGGATACGCGCCCGGCGGCGGAAATCGAAATATCGTCGGTCAGCCGCCGGCGGCGCCTGCGCCGCGCGCTTCGTCGTCGCAAGAACAAATGCCCGGCGTGCCTGC
>CAVGZQ010000174.1:0-7010 GCA_963633515.1 Bacteroidaceae bacterium | reverse complement strand
GCCGGCAGGCAGGCAAGGCAGGGAGAACATAGCGCGGCAAGCCTGCCGTATTTGCGCAAGCAAACAGGCAGGCCGCGAAGGCGTATTGCGGGCCGCCGCCCGCAATAGCCGAAGCTTGCCAAAAACCGATATCGCCGTGCAAAAAACGCCGGAATGTGTTCTATAATCGGACAACGGCGCGTGCCGGCCGCTGTTTGCGGCAGCGATTTGACTACGATTTGGGCAGCATAAACGCGATGATAAGCAACACAAACGAACTCATGAAAGCCGGATTGGACGAACTCGGGCGGATTCGGCGGCGGATTCGATCGCGCATCGATAAGATCCCGTACATGCCGGCGGCGGCGGTCGTCTATAACGAAGGCTATAGCGGCATCGACCGCAATATTTCCGATGGCGGGCGCGCGCAGAAGATTTTGCAATATTTGGAATACGAAGGCTGCATTGCGCCGTCGCAGGTCGTGACGCCCAAAACGGCGACGATCACGCAATTGGGCTTGGTGCACGATTTTGCGTATTTGTCGCGCCTGAGCGAGCCCGATGTGGGGGAACGCATTTTCGGGCAGGGGCTGACCGACGAAGCGCTGCGCGTGTGCGTCGACCGGCAGCGGATGATGACCGGCGGGACGATTCGCGCGGCGCGCATGGCCGTGTCGCACCTTTATCCGAAGCGCATTTTGCAAATCGGCGGCGGGTTTCACCACGCCTACCCCGAGGGCGGCTACGCGTTTTGCGTCTTCAACGATATCGCCGTGGCAATCGCCCATTTGCGGAAACACGGCTTTTTGGCAAAAATCCTCATCATCGACTTAGATTTGCACCAGGGCGACGGGACGAAAAAGATTTTTGCACGCGACCCGTCGGTCGTGACGTATTCGATTCACGCCGAATCGTGGAACAAAGACGACGCCGTCGGAAACGTCGATATCGCCCTCGGACCGGGGTTCGGCGATTCGGGCTATTTGGAGGCGCTGCGCAGTACGCTTCCGAACATAATTCATAAAGAGCAACCTGAACTTGTATTTTATTTGGCCGGCGTCGACGTCGCCGAAGACGACGAGCTGGGCGATTGGCGCATTTCGCACGAAGCGATATTCGAGCGCGACTGCTTTGTCGATCAAGTCGTCGGAAAACGGCGGATGGCCGTCGTGACGGCCGGCGGTTACGGCGCCAATGCGTGGCGGCACACGGCGCGGTTTTTCGGCTATTTGCTCTCGGGGCTCAAAAAGCCCATCGAATCGAACAACGAACGGCTCCTGCGCATGATGAAACATTTGTCGCGATCCCTGCCCGTGCACAACCTCACGTCGGACGGCGACGACGATATTTTCGGCGATTTTTTTCAGCCCATGCGCCGGACCCGGCTGTTCGATTTCTATTCGAAATACGGCGTCGAATGCGCGCTCGAAGCGACGGGGATCTTCGAACATTTGCGCGCAATCGGCTATCCGTCGCCGCAATTGGAATTCGAACTCAGTCACCCAAACGGCCAGGCAATTCGGTTATACGGCGAAGAAGAAAAAGAAAATTTGCTCATCGAATGCATTATCGACGAAAAACGCTGCCTCAATCATCTCAAAATGCTCTGGATCGAATGGCTCTTGCTGCAAAATCCCAAACGCAGCCAAACGCCCGATCGCCCGCTTTTGCCCGGGCAAACGCACCCCGGACTCGGCTGTCTGCCCAAAGTCGTCGGGCTTTTGTTCATGGTTTGCGACCGCCTCAAATTCGACGCCATCGGCTTTAATCCCGCCCATTACCACGTCTGTTTTCTCGCCAAGGGCCAAGGCAGTTTCGAAAACCCCGCCGACGAAGCGCGATTCCGCGTCGCCCAAAACCTCACCGCCGGACTGAATCTCCAAAAAGCCAGCCAATGTTTGGACGACGGGCTGATTTGCGAGGGCAACGTCTTCAAATGGAAACCGGCGCGGATGCTCATCCCGACAAGCGCGGCCGCCGACGCCTATTTCGCCGATATCGCCTACCAAAATGAAGTCGAAAAATCGGCCGCCGCCGAACTGCGCAATTATGCCAAACTGCGCCCTTGGATCGGTGCGCGAAGAAATTCGGAAGAATGCATCTGAATGCGAATATTATTCAACTCCTCGCACGCGCAAAAAAACTTGCACGCCTTCCCGAAATGCCGCAATCAGACAAAACCGCGCCTTCGGATTGGCATGCGCAAAGATTCGGCGACCGTTTTGTAAATATGAATATTATTCGATGTTTTTTTTGAGGGGGCTTCGGCTGTTGCGCGGTTTGTTTGAAATTCGATATTGTTTGAAATAAAAAGAATATTATTCGATTTTATCGCGCAATACGCCTTCGCTGCCGCGCTATGTTCTCGCTGCCGCTGCGAGCATACGCGCGGCCGGCGCGGCTATGTTCTCGGCGGCGCTGCGCGCCGTCTTGCGAGCATACGCCGCGCTTTCGGGCGCGCAATAAAAAAGAAATCCCCGATCCGATGCTCCGAATCGGGGATTGAACGCAAAAAACGCGCTTTTCGGCGATTATGACGCGCTTTGCTGCGCCGCAATCGGTTTTTCGGCGACGAAAATATTGTGCTGGCTGTAGGCGCCGAAATGACGCGGATCGGGCAACGTAAAATCGCCGACGAGCTCGACGACGTTAAACCCGGCGCGCTTGAGGAGCTGCCGCATTTCGGCCGCCGAATACAGACGGATATTCATGACTTGTTCGTACGGCGGTTTGGAATTGTCGTCCAAAACGATCGAACGTTTGATTTTGAGCACGCCCGAAAGCGGATCGACATCGACTTCTTCCAATACTTTGCATCCGTCGCCCATCCAAAACAGCCGAAGCGGCATATCGTCCATGATGAAATCGCGGTTGAGCGTCTCGATGAGGAATATGCCGCCGGGTTTAAGGCTTGCGTAAATGCTCTGCAAAACTTTGAAATTCGTCAAATCGTCGAAATATCCGAAACTCGTTTGGACATTGAACACGGCGTCGAATATCGAACGGAAGGTGAGTTTGCGCATATCGCCGTGCACGAATTTTATGCTTAATTTTCGCTTCGTAGCCGAATCGAGCGCGCGTTTTAACAAAAACATCGAAAGATCGACGCCGACCATATCGAAGCCTTTCGATGCCAATTCGACGGTGTGGCGTCCGGCGCCGCAGCAAAGATCCAAGACGCGCGCGCCGCGCTGCACGCCCAATTTTTCGGCGATAAATCGGACTTCGCGTTGCGTTTGGCGCGGCAGGCTGCGCGGCAGCGTGCGCAAATAATCTTCGTTAAAGGCCGACGCATACCAATTGTTGTCGGCAAATTCGCATGCCAAATCGCGGCCGTCGTCGTTTTTGCCGCCGGGCAAAATATCGTTGAGCGCTTCGGGGGTATAGGCGGTTTCGTTGTCGCGCAAAATGCGCGCATTCGAAGGAACGGCGGGCATTTTGGGCGGCACGGGCGGGCGCTTGGGCGAACTCGTTTGGGGATCGTCCGGAACTCTTTCTTCGGTTTTGGCGTCCGATTTTTCTTCGCTTTTGAGATCGGGCTTTTCGGCGGCATGTTTTTCGTCGCGGTCTTTGCCGTCGTCTTTTTCGTCGCCGCTCGGCAAAGACGCCGCGTCGGCTTTGGCATCGTCGGCCGGCGGTTTCGGTTTGACGGCTTCGAGTTTTTCTTTGTAACTCGGAAACTTGTCTTTTGCCGGCACGGCGCCCGTTCCGGGCACGGTTATCGGCGCGATCGGTTTTGCCGCGCCGATCGGCGCAATCCGCCGCACGGCATTCGCATCGCCGATGTTTGCGTCGAGCAGCGGCGCGCCGTCGGACTCGGTTTTGTCGCGTTTGACGGGCGCAAGATCGGGCATCGTCGAATCGCCCCGCGCACCTTCGGCCGCGTCGGACGCGGCGCAGCTTGCCGACGCCGTCTCCGTTTGCATGCCGATCGCTTGCGCTTCCGCCGAAATCGTTTCCAAATTTGACAATGACGAAGAGCCTAAAATCGATTCGACTCCCGACGCCGATCCTTGTGCCGCTCCGTTTTCGTACGACTCTTCTTCGTCGTCGAGATCACCGAGCAAAGCATCCACATCATCGTAGCGTTCCTTTGTCTGCTCATCCGCCATATCGACCCTATCCTTATCGCTGATTTAGTTGTTCCAAACATCGCAAGTCATACCCGCCGGCGCAATACTTTAGCTCATAATCGATGCATAAGACAAGAATTTCTCTCGGCAAAGCGCGGACGGACGCAGACCATGCGCCGGTTCGGCGCTTTCGGCGCGTTTTGAAACGCCTCGGCAAGCCCGACGCCCGGGCGCTTCGCCGCATCGGGGAGGGCAAATGACTTCACGCCGTTTTTCAGCCGCAAAACGGCCGCGCGCCCGAGGTCGAAACAACCGAGCTTCACGTCTGCGTCCAACGGCCTATCGGCGCGCCGACCGCGATTTTCTGCCCCGGACGAAGCGACGCATCGGGGACGAATGTTTTCTTGCCGTTTTCAAAGAACAAAACGACGGTGCTCCCGAGTTCGAAACACCCGAGCGGCGCGCCGGCTTTGACCGCGTAAGGCGGATCGATTTTTCGCCCGAACGGTTTGCATTTCGGCGAAATATTCGTCTTAAAATCGTCATAAACGACGGATATCCGCCCGACGCACGTCGCGCCGACTTTGACGACGGCAACGCGCCGCCCGTTTTCGGCTTCGATAAACGTTGTGAGCCGTTCGTTCTTGGGCAAAAGGTCGTCGGCCAGCGCATACCCAAGCCGATTGACGGGCAAAAGACGGCCCGGCGCGTAACTCATCGCCGCGACGGCGCCCGAAACCGGCGCATGAATGCGGTGATAATCGCGCGGCGACAGGTAAATCGTCATCGCAAACGCGTCGCGGATCCACGCGGCATCGTCGCCTATCGACGACGCGCAGCACAATTCCTCCGCCGAATACGATTGCCCCTTCACGTCGAGCAGCATCCCGTCGGCGACGCGCCCCAGATCGCTCAGACGGCCGTCGGCAGGGCTTGCGGCGCAATCGGCGTTTTCGCAAAATATCGGGCGCGCGTCAGGCTTGAGCTCCCGCGTAAAGAGCGCGTTGAGCGTCTTGAAATCTTCGACGGGCACCGCCGATTCGTCGGCATTGATGCCGGCCAAACGCGCAAACGCGCGATTGACAAAGCGCTGCGCGGGCGGAAACAGCGCCCGCCCGCAAACCGCCCCGAAAATGCGGCTCGCAAGCGCCGTCGGCGCGATATCGCATATCTTTTTTGCAATTCCCATGCGTCCCTCCTCAATTGTGCCGTTATCAGAACAAACCGCTTATGACGCCGTCGTCGCTCACGTCGATCCGTTCGGCGGCGGGCGATTTGGGCAATCCCGGCATTGTCATGATTTCGCCCGCCAAAGCAACAACAAAACCCGCCCCCGCCGACAATCGGCAGCTTCTCACCGTGATATCGAAGTCTTTCGGACGGCCGGGCAACGACGGCGAATCGGACAGAGAATACTGCGTTTTGGCCATGCATACGGGGAGATTTCCGTACCCCATCGCTTCGAAGCGTTTGATTTCGGCAAGCGCTTCTTTTTTGAACAAGACGCCGCCAGCGCCGTAAATCCGCCGCGCAATCGTCTCGATCTTATCGCAAATCGGCATATTCAAATCGTAAATCGGCGCAAACCGGCTTTGCCCGCTGTCGCACAGCGCGACGGCTTCGCGCGCAAGCTCCGCGCTGCCTGCCCCGCCCATCGCATGCGCCTGCGACAGCGCGCAGCGCGCCCCTGCCCGTTCGCAGCATTCGCGGACGGCCGCGATCTCTTCGTCGCAATCTTGCGCAAAACGATTGATCGCCACGACCGCCGGCACCCCGAATTGCCGCGCAATATCGATATGCTTTTCGAGATTGGGCATGCCCCGGCGCACGGCGTCGGCGTTTGGCGCGCCCAATTCGTGTTTGCTCACGCCGCCGTGCATCTTGAGCGCGCGCGCCGTCGCCACGATGACGGCCGCGGCGGGGCTGAGATTTGCCGATCGGCATTTGATGTCAAAAAACTTTTCGGCCCCCAAATCTGCGCCGAATCCCGCTTCCGTCACAACATAATCGGCCAGTTTGAGCGCCGCTTTCGTCGCAATGACGCTGTTGCAGCCGTGCGCGATATTGGCAAACGGACCGCCGTGGATCAGCGCCGGAACATTTTCGATCGTCTGAACCAAATTCGGTTTTATCGCATCCCTGAGCAGCGCCGCCATGGCGCCGCACGCTTTGAGCATGCCCGCCGTCACCGGCTGCCCGTCGGCGTCGTACGCGACGACGATGCGCGACAATCGCGCTTTGAGGTCGCGCAAATCGGACGATAGGCACAAAATCGCCATCACCTCCGACGCAACCGCAATATCGAAGCCGTCTTGGCGCGGCACGCCGTTTGTTTGCCCCCCAAGACCCACGACGATGCTGCGAAGCGCGCGATCGTTCATATCGACGGCGCGCCGCCAAACGATTCGCCGCGTATCGATTCTCAGCGCATTGCCTTGGTGGATATGATTGTCGAGCATCGCCGAAAGAAGCATATGCGCCGATGCGACGGCGTGAAAATCCCCCGTAAAATGCAAATTGATGTCTTCCATGGGTATGACTTGCGCATAGCCTCCGCCCGCCGCGCCGCCCTTAAGCCCCATGCACGGTCCGAGCGAAGGCTCGCGAAGCGCCGCAACGACGCGCTTTCCGATCCGCTTCAGTCCTTGCGCCAAACCGACGGTCGTCGTCGATTTGCCCTCGCCCGCCGGCGTCGGCGTCATTGCCGTCACCAAAATAAGTTTCCCCGTCGGCCGCGCTTCGAGCGATTTGAGCAATTCAAACGATAATTTTGCTTTATATTGCCCGTAAAGTTCCAATGCGTCTGCGCCGATGCCGAGATCCGACGCAATGTCTGCTATTTTGCGCATCTTTGCGCGATGCGCGATTTCTGTATCCGATAACAAACGCTTGTCTCCCGTGTCTGTGTTTCGTCCGTGCTCAGGCGATCCCCTGCGATTTCGTCGGCATTCCGCCGCG
>CAVGZQ010000173.1:0-7077 GCA_963633515.1 Bacteroidaceae bacterium | reverse complement strand
GCCTATCGCCGGGCTGCGCCCGCCCGATACGGCTCCGCGGCGCGCCACGAGGCGCGCTTTTTTCGCAATTTGGCGCGATCGATAAAATTAAATGCCGAGGTAAAGCCGTTTGCCGAAATTATAAGTTATTTCCGTATCGAACAATTTCTTTACCGTCCCCTCGATATCGTACGGCAAACGGAAATATTCTATCGTGCGCGTTTCGGTATCGTAAATGGTGCAACACGCGCGATTGTCGTAATCGCGCGGCTGTCCGACCGACCCGACCGTCACGAAATACTTTTTGTCCGGATCGAACGTTATCGCGTTTGCCGTCACATCGACGGCGTTGTGTTCGGTCAATTCGAACGATTTCGTCAGATGCGAATGGCCGATGAACGTAATATGGTCGAGCGTCTCGTAAAACGGCAAAAGCTGCAGAGCCTGTTCGAGAAAAAACACGTAGTTGAATTCTGACGGTTCTATCGGCGAACCGTGACAAATCGTAAATCCCGCGCTGTGTTTGTGCATATAAGGCAAGCTCTTGAGCCACGTCATGTTCCCGTCGCTGAGCAATCGCGCATGATAATCGAGCACATTGCGCGCCGCATCGTAATAATAGGCGTAATTCATGCGCCCGCACACGGCGGCATCGTGATTGCCCAATATCGTGACCGACGCAAATTTGCGCACTTCGTTGCAGCATTCATCGGGTTGCGGACCGTACCCCACGACATCGCCCAAGCATAAATATTCGTCGCAAGGATGCGTCCGGTAAAAATCGAGAACGACTCCGAGAGCATTGAGGTTACTGTGGATATCCGAAAATAAGCCGATTTTCATGCCGAACCCAATCTCCCCTGAGAGACAAGATGAAAACAAAAAAAACGATGAATGCGCGTTTGCGGCGCGCAATCCGGCGCGCCTGCGCCCGAACGCGCAAAACAAAGAAAATCCTTGCACCATAAAGGAATCGGCGCCCGGCGTCAATCGAAACGGTCTGCGACGCGCCGCAAACGCCCTTGATTGCCGCAGTTTCGTTTCTTTATCGTGTTGCATTCCGCGGCTTCGGCGTGATAAAATATCGGGCGAAGATTTTGAGCTTCGGAGGATATTATGCATTCAAAAGGTTTGTCTTTGGGTTTTGTTTGTTTCTTGGCTCTCGGTTCGGCGGCGCAAGCCCAAGATATGGAGGCATTCAAAACGCGCATGGGGCAGGCCGCTGCCGCCACGAAAGCCGATTTGAACGAAGCTTTGCGGCAATATCTCGAAATTCGCATCGAATATGCCGGTCCCGAAGTCGATTATTCCCTCGGGCGCGCCTACCAACGCATGAACCAATGCGCGCAGGCTCAGCACTATTACACGCAAGTCATGGTTGCCTACGACTTGCCCGACAAAAACCCCGTCTATCAGCGCGCCGTCAACGCTTTCGACGAAATTGCCGCCTGCGCCGCATGGCAAAAAGTCACCCTCGAATGCGCAATCCCCGTCGGCGGCTACGTCATGATCGACGGCGAACGCCACTCCGAATGCTGGAATCGCCCCTATTCCATGAGCGACGGCGAACATACCTTCGCGCTTGTCGCCAAAGACGGAAAAAAAATCGAAAAGAAAATCAAAACAACCGCCGGCGCCGACCCCGTAACCGTTTCCCTGGCCTTTCCCGATAAAGTCAAATCCGTCGAAAAAGTCGTCGAAAAAGAAGTCGCTTACGTCGAAAAAGACAAGTTCCATCCTGCGCTCTATTGGGGATTGATCGCGGGCGGCGCGGCGATCGTCGCCGTCGGCGGCTTCATGAACGGCTACGCCGGAGATGCAAAAGTCAGCGAACAGCTCTATGCCGACGCCTGCGCGATTTCGACGACAGATGCGGCAAAAGAATACAACCAAAAAAAACGCGACGACGCACACGACAAAGTCGTGCTGCGAAACACGATCATGTATTCGCTCATCGGCGCAGGCAGCGCCGTCGCCCTGACCGGCGCGATCTTGGCCATCGTCAATGCCGTGAGCGACAAAGAACGCGTCGCCGTCGGCGACGGCAACTTCCGGGCCTTTGTCGCGCCGTCGTCCGACGGGGTGGCGCTGGGTTTGGGCATGGCTTTTTAACGCAAACCGGGGTCTTTTATCCGCAATTGCGCGCCATCTCCCCGAGACATCCTTGTCTCACCGCCGGGCGCAACCTAACGCAAAACGCCTGAAACTCGCCAAAATTCAACGCGTTTCGCAATTATCGATATGCACTTTCGACGGGGAACATTTTTTGCTAATATAGAGACGGTTTGTTTTGTTTGTGACCATTAGACGCATAAGGGGAAATCATTATGGCATCAATCGGAAGAGTCATCAGTGAAATGTTAAACGAAAGCCACCAAGGGCGCTCCGGGTCGTCGCGCATGCAAGGCGGAATGATCGCGAAAGTCGTCGATAACGTCGATCCCGAAGATCGCTATCGCGTCCGCATTTCATTCCCTTGGCTGTCGGATCAATACACAAAAG
The DNA here is from genome assembly GCA_963633515.1 of Bacteroidaceae bacterium. Classification (GTDB taxonomy): domain Bacteria; phylum Myxococcota_A; class Bradymonadia; order UBA4248; family UBA4248; genus UBA4248. Next base: position 4,596 of record CAVGZQ010000173.1, on the reverse strand, counting down.
ATACCACCTCCGACGGCAGCGATTCAAAAGTTCAAAGCCATTGGGCGCGCATCACCACGATGATGGCCGGAAAAGACACGGGGAGTTTCTGGCTGCCCGAAATCGACGACGAAGTCATGGTCGAATTCGAAGAAGGCGACTTCTCCCGACCCGTTATCGTCGGTTCGCTCTGGAACGGACCGACGAATTCTCCGCGAAAACTTAAGTTTTCGCCCGAAAATCAAGAAGTCGACGTCTCCAACAATGCCCAAGGCGGAAAAAACGAATATCGCTTCATCCGTTCGCGTTCGGGCTCCACGCTCGCATTCATCGACAAAGAAGGTTCCGACGCCGTCTCGCTGCGATCGCCCAAAAACGCCGAATTCTACATCGACGACGCCGACGGCGGCGAACGCATTTGCATGTACGACAGCAAGCAAAATCAATGGCTCTGCATCGATACCGCCAACAAAAAAATTACCCTCGAAACCGACGAAGGCGATATCCTCATCAAAGCAAAAGAAAAAATCCGCCTCGAATGCAAAAACCTCGAAATCGATGCTTCGCAAGATATCAAAGTCAAAGCCGGGCAGAATATCGCCCAAGAATGCACCGACTTCAAATCGAAATCTTCTTCCTCCACCAATATGGACGGCGGCGGAAAAATGGTCTGCAAAGCCGGACGAATCGATCTTAACCCCTAAAATCGCCTGAATTTTAACCCCGACGAAAATCATCCGACGAAACGAAAATCATCCGACGAAACGAAAAAGCGCCGCAAACAATCGATAATTCCGTTTGCGGCTCTTTTATTTCGCTATTTTCCGTACATTTTTAAATTTTTCGTGACAATCCCAAAAATTGATTGTATCACGATTTGTACCGAATGCAGCAATTGACTCAGGTCATTCGTTGCGCATTATATCCGAAAGAATGCCGGACTGTCCTTCTCTTTCTGAAAAGGAGCCGTTTGTTGCGATCTAAATCTTCGAATCGATGAACGCATATTCACCGCGCCGATCAACTTTCCGTTTATTGGCATAAAATATTCATAAGCATGCAGTTATGCAGCATTTCGGCTATCTCGAAATGCATGCTTCGCGCGCATCAATGAATCGGCGAATTCAAAAATTCGTTCATTCATTGTTTTTGTTTAAGAATATCTGTTGGTGAGTGCTTTTTGCATCCGGAGGAGGACCCCATGAAAAGAAGCTTGATTATTGCATCGGCGTTGAGTTTGGCCGCCTTTTTGAGCGCATGCGGCGATGATAAAAATAGCACGCGATATTGCGACGCAGGTTTTGCCGATAAATGCGAAAATGGCTTTTGGCTCAAATGCGACATCGTCGAAGGAAAAGACTATCGCGCAATCGTCGAACTCGAAGTCGTGCAAATCGGCGGCATCGATTATGTTTGCAACGATAAAAACGTCTTGGTCGCCAAAGATCTCTCATGCCAAAACGGCAAAATCGTCCAAAGCGATGCCGCAAAGAACGATCATTTTTGCGACACCGACGGAAACATCGTTTTCTGCAACGGCGATGCGCTGACGGCGCAAAAAGCGTATTGCAAAGACAATGCGGCTGTCTATTGCGCAAAAGCTTCCCAAAATGCCGATTATTCGATCCGCTCGGAATCTTGCGGCAACGGCGTCTGCGAAGAATTCGAACGCGGCGTTGCCGTCGTTGCCAATTGCTTCGAAAAATCAAACGTTTCAAGCGGTTGCGGCGATATCACGCCGTACGGCTCTTGCAACGCCTCGTCTGAGCTCACGTTCTGTTCGTCCGAAAATCCCGAAAAGGGCAAGACTTTGCGCCTCGATTGCAACACCGTCAATCTCGGCAACGGCGCCGTTCCGGCTTGCGCGCTCATCGACGAAGCTTGGGGGTATGACTGCACGGCCGTTTGCGGCAAAAACAGCAACGGAAAAGATGTTTCTTATCACGGACGATGCGACGGAACCGTTTTGTCTTATTGCCTCGAAAATTCCGGCGATGCGTCAAAAAACACCCCCATTTCCGTCGATTGTGCCGAATCCGATCAAACTTGCGGACTCGATTGGAGCAATCCGCTTAATCCCGTTTTCAATTGCATCGGCAAAACGTGACGCTTCGGCGCGGTTGCCGTTCTGAATATTATAATTCCTGCATAAAGGAAAATTAACGCATCGACGCATTTTCGATTATTTTGCGAATGTTATGAAGATATAATGTTGCATCTTTGAATAATATTTCATCGATGCAGTTTTGAGCTTCAATATGTCGTCAACCTTCCTCCGACGATATATTGAATATCGGAGGGTGTCATTCGTGAGCAGACACCCTCTTTTTTTTCTGTCATTCTCCGATAAAACCGAGCGCCGTTTCGAAAGATTTCCGCCGTTCGTCTGCAAAATGCGAACAAATACGCATCTTTTTTTAAATGAAACGCCGGTTTAACTCCGCAGCAAGATGCGTTAATATGGATTCCGTCCGAGATTTTTGCATTTGCGGGAGGAAAACGTCATGCATTGGGCAGTCATCATGGCAGGCGGAAGCGGCACGCGTTTTTGGCCTTTGAGCAACGACGATCATCCGAAACAGTTTCTCAAACTGATCGGCGATCGATCGCCGGCGCAGTCGTGCGTCATGCGATTGGCGCGATTTATCGCGCCGGAACGCATTCTCATCGTTGCGTCGCAACGCCATCGCGAAGCGCTTCGGGCAGATTTGCCCGATTTCCCCGAAGATCAAGTCTTGTGGGAACCGTTGGGACGCAACACGGCGCCGTGCATCGCATGGGCTTGCGAAACGATACGCCGGCGCGATCCCAATCCCATCATCGGCGTGTTCCCTTCCGATCACAATATCGCCGACGACGACGCCTTTATTTCGTGCGCCAAAGCGGCGTACGCCCTTGCGCCCCGGCATATCGTCCTTTTCGGCATCGAACCGACGCGCCCCGAAACAGGCTACGGCTACATCGAAACCGGCGAAGAATCGCCCGAAGGCTCAAATGCCTATGCCGTTGCATCGTTTCGCGAAAAGCCCGACGCCGAAACCGCCGAACAATACATCGCGCAAGGACGTTTCCTCTGGAACAGCGGAATGTTCATTTTCGATGCCCGCACCATGCGCGAAGAACTCGCCGCTCACGTTCCGCAAATCGTCGCGGGCATCGATGCCATTTGTTCGGGCGCGCGCGATCTCGGCGATGCATTCAAAGACTTGCTGTCGATAAGCATCGACTATGCCGTCATGGAACATACAAAGCGCGCCATCGTCATGCGCGCGCGGTTTCCGTGGGACGATCTCGGCACGTGGACTTCGATTGCGCGCTATTATGCGCGCGATGCGCAAGGCAATGCCGCACGCGGACAAGCCTTGCTCGTCGATTGCAGCAATGCTTTCGTCTATAATCAAGATGCGCGCGCGATAGGCGTCTTGGGGCTTCGCAACGTCATCATCGTCTCGTCGGGCGACGGAATTCTCGCGATGGATGCCGGACGTTCGCAAGATGTGCGCAAAATCGCCGATCTGCTCAAACCGCAAGACTGAAGCGCGCGTCCGCTGCCGGATCAAAAATTTGACGCCGCCCTGCGGGATCTTAGAATGACGTCCGAATCGATGCCGTGATTATCAGGAGGTTTCATGCGCAGAATTCGACGCAATCATCGCAGGTTATGGACGGCGCTTTTATCATTCGCCGGCGTGACGGGCGCAACGTGCGCGGCGCAAATATGCGGCGCGTTCAGCGCCGAAGAAACATACCTTTCGCAAACATCGGCTTACGCCGACGAAATCCCCGCCGCTGCCGCCGCCGCCGCGCCCGATGAAACGCCCGTCATTCACGATACCGAAACGCGCATCGATTCCGGAGAACGCATCGATTTGCCGTCGATCTATTGGAAAGACGATATCGCATATGCCGAGCTTTCAAACGGTCGGCGCGCGCGTCTGACGCTCAGCAAAAACATCCAAACGGCGCTTGAAAACGGGCTTTCGGAACATCGCGTGCCGCACGGCGGCGGCGTCGCGATCGACCCGAAAACCGGCAAAATCTTGGGCATTGCTTCGGCATCGAACGACGCTCCCGTTGTGCCGAACTTCGCAACGCGCGCCGCCGCGCCGTCGGCGTCGGTGTTTAAGCTCGTCACGGCTGCCGCCCTTCTCGAAAAAGGAAGCGTCGATCCGCAAGCGCGCATTTGTTATTCGGGCGGTCAAAGCATGCTCACCGAATCCGACGTCCGCGGCAATCCCCAAACCGACACGGCCTGCGCAACCCTCGAACAAGCCATCGGTCACTCGCTCAACGCCGTCATGGCGCGCTATGCTTATCAGCACCTCTCGAAAGAAGATTTGGAACATATTGCGCTCCGGTTTGCCTTTAACCGCGAAATTCCGACCGAATTTTTAACCGATGTCAGCGCCGCCGAATTCGTCGACGACGATATCGAACGCGCCAAAACGGCTGCGGGATTTTGGCACGTCAATCTCAGCCCGATGCACGGCGCGCTCATCGCCGGCGCCATCGAGAATAACGGCATTATGATGACGCCCCTTCTCATCGAAGAAATCACCGACGCCCAAGGAACGGTTTTATATACGGCAAAACCGCGCCCATGGCTCGTTTCCATGC
>CAVGZQ010000172.1:0-7106 GCA_963633515.1 Bacteroidaceae bacterium | reverse complement strand
GAATGCGTTTTGCGCAAAATGCCAAAAAAACGTCCCGGCTGAATATTTATCGCGGCCGCCGGGGGGGCAAAACGCGCTCGGGGCAGTTCGGCCGGCGCGCCAAACGGCCCTGCCGGCGTCCCGATTACATCGCCTGCGCGCCGGCGGACGTGTCTTCGTCGCCGGGCGCAATGACAAAATCGGCTTCTTGCGTTGCGTCGCGCCCGTATGCATAGTCGGATTTGACATAACAAAACGTCTGCGATCCGATATCGTCGCGGCATGTGTACCCGCTGCGGCAATCGCCGCTTTTCTTGCACTTTTTCAAGCAGTAAGATTGATTTTTCGTAAAAGAGACGCAGACCGAATTCTCGGGGCATTCGTCGTCGAATTCGCATCCCGATGCCAGGCAATAACCGCCCGGCGAATCGGTATCGCATACCGTGCCCGTCGGGCAATCGTTCGATGTCGAGCATTTATCGCCGACGCCGGCTTCGCATCCGGCGATCAGGCATGATAGGGTCAGTATGTAAATCGGGCGAATTATCGTTTGCATTGTGCGCTCTGTTCTAAAACCATTGCATGCGGCGTTTCATATTCGACAGCAACGGCGAAATCCTGACTTTCTTTCGGTTGCGAAGCCCCGCAACGTGCCATATCCCAAGCGCCGCGATCCAAAAAAACGACGCTGCGATGACTGTATAAAAAGGAATTGTCCAATTTGCAAAGAAAAGACAAAGCCCAAGCAGCGGCAACATTATCGATAGCGCCAACCGCGTCGCAAGCCGGTTGATCGCATCCGAAACGATATTTGCCGATTGCCCGTCGAGGCGCACCGCAATTCCGTCGTGTTCCAAATCTTGCATGATTTGCGTCGCATGCGCCGGAAGCGATCGCGCATATTCGCTCAGACTGAGCGCATCCTGAATGATTTGATTCGAGATGTCTTTCTTTTTGATGCCGTCGGACAGAATATTATGCGCAAAATGCGTCAATGTTTCGATGAGGTTTAAATCCGGATGCAGATACGCAATAATCCCCTCGATATTGATCAAAGCGCGAATGGCATTTGTAAATTCGCACGGAATGCGAATGCCGAACTTTTGACCCGCGCCGACGAATTCGGCCGCGAAACCGGCAATATCGACGTCTTGAAGCGACGATTTCAGATGTTTTCCGAGAATTCGGGCAATTTCGGCTTCGAGATCGCCCAAAACGACGCGCCGCGTCGCATGACCGAGCGCCAAGAGCGTGCGCGCCGCCAAGGCATAATCGCCGTATTGCATCGCCATGACGATGCGCATGAAGTTTTGGCGTTGGCGCATCGAAAACGTGCCGACGAGACCGAAATCGATAAGCCCGATGCGACCGTCGGGGAGCGCAAACACATTCCCCGGATGCGGATCGCCGTGAAATATCCCGTCGCGAAAAACCATGTCGAATGCAATTTCCAAGATATCTTGCGCCATGCGATGCGCCGTCTCCGTATCGGGCTCGATTGACGTTATCTTTTTTCCCGATAGCTCGCGCATCGCAAGGATATTGCTGCGGCAAAGATCGCGAAACGGTTCGGGAAATACAAAATTTGCGCGATCGCCGTACTTTGCTGCAAAATATTCGATGTTCATTCGCTCGTGTTGAAAATTGAGCTCCGAAACAATCGAATCTTCGAATTCTTTGACCAAGCTTGGCAAGTCGAAATACGATAATTCATCGATGCTTGCGTCGAGCGCCTTGGCAAAGATCATCAAAATATCGATATCGCTGCGAATGAGCGGCAGCAACCCCGGGCGCTGAACTTTGATGACGGCCGGCGTGCCGTCGCAAAGCACGGCGCGGTGCGCTTGCGCAATCGATGCCGCTCCGATCGGCGTTTCCTCGACCGACGAAAAATACCGATGATAATCGCCGTATGATGCATTTAAAATCGACGCAATCTCTTCGAACGGCAACGCCGGCGATCCGTCTTGAAGCTTCGATAATTCGGCGATGATTTCTCTCGGTAAAATATCATACCGCGTCGAAAGCATCTGACCGAATTTTATATAAGTCACGCCGAGCGCTTCGATGGCTGTGCGAAGCTTTTCGCCGAAGTCGGGCGAAAAGGTTTGAAACTCTCCCAATACGTCTTGGGGCGAAAACGAATGCCCCTTCAGGCTTTGACGCGCGATCCGGACGATATTGCCCAAGCCGAATTTGCGCAATATGGCCGTGATTTGGGCAAAACGCCGCGTGTCCGACAATACGACGCCAAAGAGCGATATCGATTCTTTTTTTTCGGCAGACATACGCAATCCGAGCTCCGAAGATGCCATAAACAATTCCCGACGCGCCCGAACCGCCCGCAGACGGGGCGCGCCCGTCTGCGGCTGTTTATCGGATTTTTGCCGGCTTTTTAACCGAAAAATCTGCCGTCCGGTTTCACGGCAATCGGATTTGCCGCGCGCGGCGGCGCGCGATGCGAAGCCGGCAAAAACGCATATTCCGAATCGTCCGAAATAATTCTTTTCCTGCGCGATGCATGCGCTTCGGGCGCCCGGCATCGTTCGGGCAAAGGAAAAAAGCGTCCGGCGCCGCCGCGCAGACAGGATAAAACGGCCGGGCGCCGGTTCCCGACGAAAATACAGCGATAAAATAACGAAAAGGCATGTTCCGCCGTGCGGCAGAACATGCCTTCGGTCATGCTTATAACGTATTATGCGTGTTTAAACATGAAACGTCATTTCGCCGTCTTTCCAGTCGGCATATATCGTTGCATTTTCCTTCAGCGGCGTTGCGATCAGATAGCGCGCAAGCGGGTTTTCGAGTTCGCGCCGGATGGCGCGTTTGAGCGGACGCGCGCCGTATGCAATGTCGCTGCCCGACGCCGCGAGCGCGGCAAGCGCAGGCTGCGACAAAACGATTTGCAGCTTTTGAGATTGAAGACGCGTTTTGAGTTTCTCCAATTGGATTTGCAATATCGCCCCGATTTGGTCGGGCGTGAGCGGATGAAATGTGATGATTTCGTCGATTCGGTTCAGAAATTCGGGTTTGAACATCGATCGCAGCCGTTCCGAAACTCGCGTTTTTTTCGTCTCCGAATCGATGTCTTTTTGCTGCAATATATCGCTGCCGACGTTGCTCGTCATGATTATTACGGTATTTTTGAAATCGACGGTCCGCCCCTTCGAATCGGTCAAACGCCCGTCGTCGAGGATTTGCAGCAACATGTTGAACACGTCCGGATGGGCTTTTTCGATTTCGTCGAAGAGCACGACGGAATAAGGTTTGCGCCGCACGGCTTCGGTCAATTGACCGCCTTCGTCGTAGCCGACGTATCCCGGCGGCGCGCCCACCAGACGGCTCACGCTGTGCTTCTCCATATATTCGCTCATATCGAAACGTATCATCGATTGCTCGTCGTTAAACAGCAAATCGGCGAGCGTTCGGGCGAGTTCTGTTTTCCCGACGCCGGTCGGTCCCAAGAAGATGAAACTCCCGATGGGGCGCTGCGGATCTTGCAAACCCGCGCGCGAACGCCGCACCGCGTCGGCGACGCTGCGCACCGCTTCATCCTGACCCACGACGCGCGCATGCAGCTTCGTTTCGAGTCCGAGGAGTTTTTCCTGTTCGCCGGCAAGCATCTTTTGCACCGGAATGCCCGTCCATTTGGCGACGATTGCCGCGATGTCTTCGGCCTTTACCTCTTCGCGCAAAAACGTTTGGCCGCCGCGCGATTCGGCATAAGATTTCATTTCATTTTGTATTTCTTCGATTTTCTCCTCCGTTTCGGGGATTTTTCCGTAGCGGATTTCTGCGGCGCGGTTGTAATCCCCTCTGCGTTGCGCATTTTCGACTTCGATCCGCAAATCGTCCCGCGTCTTTCGGCAGTCTTTTAACGATTGCAGCATGTCGCGTTCGTGTTTCCAGCTCGATTTCATCGCCGAAGATTTTTCGCGCAAATTCGCGATGTCGGATTCGGTCTTTTCGAGGCGTTCTTTCGATGCGTCGTCGGTTTCTTTCAAAAGCGCCTGCTTTTGGATTTCGAGTTCGATGAGTTCGCGCTCGATTTTGTCGATAGGTTCGGGCAAACTTTCCGACTCCATTTTCAGCTGCGCGGCGGCTTCGTCGACCAAGTCGATCGCTTTGTCGGGCAAAAATCGATCGGCAATATACCGTTTGCTCAGATTGACGGCGGCAATGATCGCGGCGTCGGTTATATGAATGCCGTGATGTATTTCATATCGCTCTTTGATGCCGCGCAAAATCGTTATGGCATCTTGCGGGCTCGGTTCGTCGACAAACACCGGCTGAAATCGGCGCTCCAGCGCCGCGTCCTTTTCGATGATGCGGTATTCCTTGAGCGTCGTCGCTCCCACGCAGCGCAGCTCCCCGCGCGCCAGCGCCGGTTTGAGCATATTTCCCGCATCCATCGCGCCTTCGCCGCCGCCCGCATGCACGAGCGTATGCAATTCGTCGATAAACAGTATAATCGACCCGCCGCACTGCGCGATTTCTTTCAATACGCTTTTGAGGCGCTCTTCGAATTCGCCGCGGTATTTCGCGCCGGCGACGAGCGCGCCCAAATCGAGCGACAAAACGCGTTTGTTTTTCAGCGATTCGGGCACATCGCCCGAGGCGATGCGCTGCGCTATCCCCTCGGCGATCGCCGTCTTGCCCACCCCCGGTTCGCCGATGAGGACGGGATTGTTTTTCGTTTTGCGCGACAAGACTTGCAACGTCCGACGGATTTCTTCGTTGCGCCCGATGACCGGATCGAGCTTGCCTTTTTGGGCATCTTCGGTCAAATCTCGCGTGTATTGCTTGAGCGCTTCAAACGTCGCTTCGGGGTTTTCGTTCGTAACGCGCTGATTTCCGCGGACATCTGCCAACGCATTGAGCAAATCGTCATACCGGACGCCGGACGCCGACAGCACATCGCGCGCTTCGCACGTTTCGCGCGCCATCGCCAATATAAAATGTTCGGTCGAAACGTATTCGTCATTCATATTTTGGGCGATATCTTGCGATGAAGTCAAAACCCCGTTCAGTTCTCGCGATATCGTCGCATCCGTGCCCGACACCGTCGGCAGCCGATTGAGCGCCGGCTCGAGATTTGCCGACACCTGAGCCGCTTTGATGCCTATCCGCCCGAGCAATGAATTTACAATGCTGTCGGGCGCAATCAGCGACGCCAAAAGATGAAGCGACGTGCATTCGGGATTTTTGCGCGTCATGCATAATTTCTGCATCTGTTCGATAGCTTCGCGCGATTTAATCGTCAATTTATCCAATCTCATAACATCAACCTCCGAAAATCATTAAATCATCCAATCATTGCGCGCCTCAAGGCGCTGACGGCGGACGATTTTAAACATCTTTTCCGAGAGTCAAGGCTGTTTGATGTTTTGGCAGCTTTGCTTCGCCATAAGGTTAGACCGCGCATCGGGTGCGTTTTGACGCGATAGGGGATCGCCCTTTCGCCCGCGGGGGCGATGCGGGCTTGGGCTTCGGCGGTTGCGCCCATGCGGGCGCAATGCGCCCGATGCGGCCTGCCTGTTTGCCGCGGCAAATACGGCAGGCTGCCCGAGCTTTTGCCCCGAGGGGCAATACGCTCGGGGCGCGGCTATGTTCTCGGGCTTGCAGCCCCTGCGAGCATACGCCGCGCTGCCGCCGCGCTCTTCGCGGCGGCTTTGATCGCGCCGGCCCCGGAAGACGCAAAGAAATGCGATTTTTTTTATTGTTTTAATGCCGATTTTGCTTGACGAAATTTTTATTTATCATTGCCGGCGCTTTGCGTTTCTTATGCAGAAAAGTTTGCGCGAGCAGCTTTTTTTTGTTGCTTCCGGCAATGCGGCGCGTTGCAGGCGGTCTTGCAACATAAATTGCATGCACGCCGGGGGGGGGGCTGCGTTTATAAAAGCCGTTTCGCCCGGAAAAAACGATATTATTTCTGTTTCGGAGGCATTCGGCAAAAAAACAAAAAACCGGCCGTGCGGTCTCTTTTTTATTCATTGCGCTCGGCATTTATGGGTTCTGTCGGGGTGCAAGCGTTCAAGATGATATAAAACGAAGAACAAAAAAAGTATTCTCCGGCGGCGTGACCGTGCTTTTGGTATTTGTAACATTGTTCATTTGCCGATGCTTTCGGTTCCGGCAATTGGGATCATTTTTGGATAAAATCGTATTTGAAGACAAGAAAAGACGTTCGATATATTTATGGGGTCCGCTTGGCTCGGTTGCGGCATCCGGGATTCTTGAAATCTTGGGAATATCGGCCGGTTGGGCGTATTTCGCCGTTATTATCGGCTTTTTGGGCGGCGCTCAAAAAGAGATCGGCAAGATCATCGATTCCGAAAAAAACGCAAAAAATGCAATGCTTCAAAATCCGGATCTGAGAAATCCGCCAAATCGGCCGCCGATGAAGGTAACGATCTTTCAGACGGAGAAGACGGCGGCGAAACGGAATATCCCGGGTTTCGGGTTACAAGCGCATTGCCGACAGCTAAGCGATCTGCTTTGAGCTCTGAGGCGCGCTTCGTTTGATATGCAAATTGCTTATATCTGCTCATGAGAAATAAGCATTTAACATTTCTCGATTTGCTCTCTATGATGTTTGCGTTTCGCGGCGGGCACGCTCGGAGCGCTGCATTGCGGCATTCTCCGAAGCGCCGTCGGCGGATTTGGCTGTTGCGCTTCGATCGGGAGGATTGTCCGACGCCGGCGCGCGACGATCCCCGAAAGCGCGGCTATGTTCTCCCTGCCGTCAGCCTGCCGCAGGCAGGCTGACGGCAGGGAGAACATAGCCGCGCTGCCGCCGCGCGTATTGCCGCAGGCAATAGCGCGGCAAGCCTGCCGTATTTGCCCCGGCAAATAGGCAGGCAGGCATAATCGCCGAATCCCCGAATCCATCGGTTCTTTTTTCTCGGCTCAATAAGGAGTTAACCATGAAAACGTTTAAACGATTGGGAGTCATCATGATGTCTGTCACAGCTTGCGCATGGATTTCGGGATGCAGCGGTTCCGAACCTCAGACCAACACGCCGAATGCTCTGCCGGAGAGCGGCATGCAAACGGTGCCGGACAATCAGGGCAACGCAGGCGATAAAACCGGCGCCGCGGGCGAAGCGGCGGGCGCAGGCGATAAA
>CAVGZQ010000171.1:969-7110 GCA_963633515.1 Bacteroidaceae bacterium | reverse complement strand
ACATAAAAGATAATTCATATTATTGAGTTTTCTTTGCATTTTTTTTTCGCCGCCTGTCGGTCGCTCCGCGGGAGCGATCCGATGCGGCGGCGGCTTCGCCTATTTGCGGTCAAGCCGCAAATACGGCTTCGCGGCTTGGCTATTGCGCATCGAGCGCAATACGCCAAGCTTAAGCGGCTATGTTCTCCCTGCCTTGCCTGCCTGCCGGCAGGCAGGCGGCAGGTTCGAGCATACGCCGCTTTTTTTTCGCGCGCCCCGATCCCGGATGCAGTTTTCGGCCGATATCGCCATGTGTTTTTTCTGTCGGATAAATGATCAAATTTATTCCGCAAAACGGCCCTTTCTTGATTATGACGTTCAAAATGTGTATAAGCCCGCCGTTGGATGAGCTTGAACTGAAAAAGAAAACGGGCTCAAAGTATTTCATGCACGCAGCGCATCCGGTTTCTTGGTGCGCAAATAAGGAGGATTTTATGACAAATCACAAGAGTTTGACGATCGCGCTCTTTGCTTCGGCGGCGATCATGGGCTTGGCAGGCTGCTCCGACGACAGCTCCGGCAACGTCGACGCCAACGAGCTTCTTTCGCTCGACAAATACGAATCTCAGCTTACCAAAAATTCGCAAGAAGCTATTAAAGCAACGCACTCCGCCGCAGCCGTCACGGCAAAATCGGCCGACGAATCGTGCGTCACCGTTTCGGTCGTCAAAGACGCAAACCAAGATAATGTTTCGTCCGTCGTGCTTCAGGCCGTCGGCGCGCAAGCTTGCAACACGGTCATAACCGTCAAAGGCGATAAAGCCGAAAAAGAAATCAAGGCTTATCTCGTCTACAACGTGTCCGTCTTAAACGTCGCCGAAAGCGTCACCCTCAACGCGACCGCCACAAAACGCGTCACGGCAACCTATACAAAAGACGGCGATGCGCTCTCCGGTTCCGTCTTAAACGTCAGCGTTGCCGATGCGTCATGCGTATCCGTTGCCTCCGATGCCGTCACCGTCAACGACAAAGGCGAAGCCTATATCGATATCACCGCCGGCGCGGAATCTTGCGAAACGAAAATAACCGTCGTTTCCAAAGACGAAAGCGACAAAACAAAAACGGTCTCGGTTAAGGTCTTGGGCGACGATGAACCCGTCATCGTCGAAGGCGGAAAACTCGAATTCGTCTCCCTTAAACCGGCAACGGGTCCCGTCAGCATCACGCTTTCCGACGGCAGAAAACAGGAATTCCAAGTCCGCTACTCCGACCAAAACGGCACGGGCATAGAATCCGCGCTTATCAGCTTCGAAGACATCGACAATGACGATTGCTTCGGTCTGAGCGCAAGCAAGACACTCAAAACGAAAGAAGACGGCACGGTCAAACAAGGCGTCACCGTCCGAAGCAAGGCCATCGACGGCTGTTCGGGGAAACTCAGTATTACGACAAGCGACTCAAGCATCGAACCGCTCATCGCAAACATCACGGTTGCGCCGACAAAATATTACGACATGAGCATTACCATGACGGCAGCAACCGATAAAATAGGAGCTAAAGTCGGTTACGTGCAAGCGGCTTTGCTCGACGGCTTAACGTGCGACCAAGCCGAAGCTTCGCGCAGTCAATGGTTGTCCATGGTTGAAACTGCAACTTACAAAACCGACCAAGCCGCGATTAACCCCGGCGGAAATCCGTTTGCGACGTTCGAAGACATGCCCGTCGAAGTCGGCGATGGCAAAGTCGCCGTCATCGGTTACGGCATGGCCGACGGCGAATCCGCAGATATTTTGGCCTACGGCTGCACTGAAATCGACCGCATGCAAGGTGCTGTCAACATCGTGTTGAAAGAAGTCCCCGTCGAAATCAAAGGCTCCTACGACATCGTTTCAAACTTCGACATTTCCAGCGCTTTCACAAGAGATAAACACGATAATCTTCCCGCCGTCGAAGAAATGAACGCCGGCGACTGGATCGATTGGGTCGTCAAACTCTTCGAAAACCCCATTAACGCCCTCTACAACTTCATTTGGGTGAACTCCATCTCGAGATTGACATCAATCGATGACATTCCCGATTGGGTTGCAAAATTTGTTACAGGTCCCACCACAAAACAACTCGTATTTGAGCTTTTCGAAACAGAGCTTAGAAAGTACCTTAATGACTATGGTTGGTACAATATTCTGGTGACCGTTGCTCCCGATATCAAAGATTTGGTAACAAACATGCAATTCAAAGGCACGATGCGCGTTACCGAAGTTGCCTCCGACGGACTCACCATCAATAAAGCAGATCAACTATACAACGAATTGCAATATCGATGGTCATATGACAAAGAAAACAACAGCGCCTGCAAAAGCAACACGATATACACCGAACCCGGCACGTGCCGCATGACCTTGATGCTCGACAAAGACGCCTATACAACGGCAACCGTCACCGGCAACTGGACGGGCAAAGTTTACTCGGGCGATGTCGTCAATTCGCTCAGCATCGATACCCACACGATGGAGATCAAATGGGCGACGATTTTGTATAATGCCGTATTTGGCGAAATTCTCCCCAAAGCAATGAAATACGAGACCGCACCAAATCTCGCCCAAGGACGTCTCGTCAGCGCATTCCTCGATAAAGTTTTGTTTGAAACGGTCAGCAAAGCTTATACCGCCGGCAAAGATGCGTACAATCAAGAAAAAGGTTGTGTGTGCTCAAAGCTAGCAGACGGCAAAGAAACTTGCACCGGCGGCGAAAAATGCCGTTATTCGCTTAAATCGACCGAACCTTGCGAACAATTCGTCGAAGCAGTTATCTATTATGCCTATGCAGAGGCTAGCAGTTATGCCGGCACCATCAGCGGTGTTGCCAATATCGCATGCAGCGATAAGGGGCTCGGGCAGCTCGACGCACTCGTTGCAAAATCTCTCGACAAAGTTCAGGCAGGCACATTCAAAATCAAATCGGATCCGGAATATTCGTGCAGTCTTTACGAAGACGGCACAACGAGCTATCAACGCATCGGCAACACCGAAACGGAAGAAAACCGAGGCAAAAAGTACTCGGTCTTTGATATCAATAACGAAAAATTAAGCACAAACCGTTGCCATTGGAATTTCGAGATTACCGACAATTACACAATGAGCGGTCTCTTCCATGCCGTGCGCAATACAAAGTAACGTCTGAATTTTAACCGATCCATCGAAGCCCCGGCTCAATCGCCGGGGCTTTTTTTATTGTTTTTCGTTTTGCTGTGCTTTCGGTCGGCGTTCATGTTGCAATTTATGCATATTTGCAATTATCTTCCGAAACATTTAAGCGCTATATTGAATTCAGACGCAATACTTATCGCCCATATTTATTATTCGCAGGTTAGGCATGCAAACGGCTTTATAAACATTTTATTTTATACATCATGCATTTCGTTTGCGCCGATGCGCAATCGCGTCGGCGCGCAAAATCGCATTGATTGCATAAATAAAGTATTGTAGACGGTGTCGTCCGGTTTTGCGGGAATGCCCGCCGGGAGTCTTGGCCATGGAAACTTTTTCGCATCAAGATGTCGTTGCCCGCGACAATATTCGCATCTTCGAATACGCCCTAAATTCGGCGGGCATCAAAACATTGGAATTCGGCGCATTCTTTTTGTTTGCCGTCGCGGCGCTCGTCTATCCGCTTACACGGTTCGACCCTTGGGGCTGGATGATCGTCCCCGCCGTCCTTGGCATCGCCGGCATCGTTCTCGTCATTGTTGCCCAATATTGGCGAATCTTTGCCAAAAATGCATTTATCGCATACGACGACGCCTATCTCTTCGTCAGCAACGATAAAAACCGCGCGGCAGCCATCCCTTGGGCAGAGCTCGGCATCGAATCGGCCGGACTTAAAGACCCAAAAGCGGGCGCAAACTTTAAAATGCATATCGGCAATCAAACCGTCCGCGTCCGGCTGTTCACGCCGTTTGTTTGCATTCCGCGTTTCGACAGCATTCTGTCGGTCATCTTAACGCATATCAAAGAAAACGAAGACAATCGAAAAGCCGCCGAAAAACGGAGCAAACATCGATGAATCCCCGTGCATCTCTCGAATGCGAATTTCGCGGCAACGGTTTTTCCGGATTTATTTTGGGTTGCGACGAAGTCGGACGCGGTCCGATGGCCGGTCCGGCTGCCGTTGCTTGCGTCGCATTCCCCATACATATCGATTTTGACGATCCTTTTTTTGCCGCCCTCGACGACTCAAAAAAGTTGTCCGAGAAAAAACGATCGGCGCTCGTCCCTCAAATCGAACGGCGCGCCGCAGCCTTTGCCGTCGTCGATGTTTCGCCGCAAGAAATCGATGCGCGCAATATTTTGCAAGCTTGCCTTTGGGGCATGAATTGCGCGGCGCAACGCGTCGTTTCTGCATTAAATTTAAATCACGGCACTGATATTCATATTTTCGTCGACGGCAACAAAACAATACCGAATTGCATTTATCCCCAAACAGCATTCGTCAAGGGCGACGGGCGTTCGCTGTCGATTGCTGCCGCATCGATTTTGGCAAAAGTTCACCGCGACGCGATCATGCGGGCTTACGGCGTGCAATACCCCGGCTACGGCTTTGAAAAAAACGTCGGCTACCCGACGGCGGCACACCGCGCCGCCATCGAATCGTTGGGGCTTACCCCCATTCACCGCCGATCGTTTCATTTCAAAAAATAAACCGCTACTCAAACGCAACTTGGGCAAGCACGTCCGAAATCACATCATCGGCCGACGCCGACGGCGAAACCGTTTCGATCCGATGGTTTAAAGCGTAACAAGCAATTTGCGCAACGTCGTCGGGGCAAACGTAATCGCGTTTTTCCAAAAATGCGCGCCCGCGCGCCGCGCGCACCATCATTACGCCCGCGCGCGGACTCGCCCCGTATCGCGCCGAGGCGTGCGACCGCGTTGCGCGGACGATTTGCGACACATAACGCGCAATCGCAGGCGAAACGTAAATCGCATCGATTGCTGCTGCGATTTCTTTGAAATCTTTAGGCGACAGAACCGGTTCAACGACGCGCTGCGGCTGCGACGACTGCATCAATACCCGCTCTTCTTGCTCTGCCGTCGGATACGTCAGCCGAATGCGAAACAAAAATCGATCGATTTGGCTCAGCGGCAAAGGATATACGCCGCGTTCGTCGATCGTATTTTGCGTCGCAATCACAAAAAAAGGCGATTGCAACGCATGCGTCTTGCCGTCAACCGATACTTGCGTTTCTTGCATCGCTTCCAAAAGCGCGCTCTGCGTCCGCGCCGGCGCCCGATTGATCTCGTCGGCAAGCAAAATATTCGTAAAAATCGGACCTTCGATAAATTTGAATTCCCCCTGCGCCATGTTGTAAATATTCGACCCCGTTATGTCGGACGGCATCAAATCGGCCGTAAACTGCACGCGTGTCATTTTCGCTTCGACGGCTTGCGAAAGCGCGCGCGCAAGCGTCGTTTTCGCAAGCCCCGGCATTCCCTCTATCAAAACATGGCCGCCCGTCAAAAGGGCTATCATAAGCGCTTCGATATCGGCTTTTTTCCCGATATACGCTTTCGCTATTTCCTGTTCCAAACGCTGACATAAATCTGCATTCATTCCTGCCTCACGCTGTGATTTGAACATATCTCCGCCTGCGGGGCGCATGCCCCGATGCCGCATTATAAGATAAAATGCACAAAATCCGTCAAACGCTTCTGCCGCTTTTCGCTCTCGGCGCAGCCGTTGCGCTTTCCCCCGCCGCTTTTTGCGGCGAAATATGGATTCAATCCCAAACCCGCATCATTGCGCCGTCTCTGCCCTATCGCGACGGCGCCGTCGCCGTCAGGCTCCTCGACGATGCAAACCGCCCCATTCCCCGCGCCGCCGTCAGCTGCGACATCGGCGATAACGACGGGTTTTCAGAAAATAAGCAATCATATACCGATGCCGCCGGCGTTGCCGTCTTCCCTTTTGAACTCGCTCCCGGTTCATATCGCGTCCATGTCCGATACGACGGATCCGACAACTATGGACAATCGTCGGCCGATTTCGATTTTCGATTCGAAACGTGCAAACAAAATGCCCGGTTCGACGCTCCGGGCGGCACGGTGTTTATCATCCCGTCGCCGATAAAACTTGTGCTTTCGCGCCAAAACTGCCTCGACCGTT
>CAVGZQ010000171.1:0-959 GCA_963633515.1 Bacteroidaceae bacterium | reverse complement strand
CCGAATTCCGGCCGGCGCGTCATCCGCAGATTTATCTTTTCCGTCAAATGATGCGGAAAACGGCAGCCATCGCATCGCAGCCGATGCAATCAATTCACCCGGAATAGAAGACGAATCCGTTCAAATAGAAATCTTCGCATCAGATGCGAAGAATAACGCAAATTGCGAATTTGAATTCAAATCATCTTATATTCGCGCCCGATGCAAGCTGCACGATTCCTTTCGCCGATGGCTCTTGCAGCAAAACGCCGAGTGCGCGCTTTCTTATCTTTTTTTTGACAATTCCGAATTCATCCCGAATGCTGTCAACCCGCCATACAATTGGATAAAATTATTTGCCGAAGGAAATTTATCAAATATAAAATCAAAAACTGCCGATAATCCGGAATTTTTCATTCCGCGCAACAATTCCTCCCGAATGATGTATGATCTGCGATGTCCGCCGAACGATGCCGCAGCCATGCAGGGGCTCATCGCAATCCCCGATTCTCCTGCCGCCCGTTATTTTCGAATTGCCGCCTTGATCTGCGGTTTGACGTTCGTCTTATTCGCAGGCGCGCGAGCGGCGAAAAATGCCGTTGCGGCGAAAAAAGACAAAATACCGACCCCAAAAAGCCAAACGCCGCCCGAAATCATCGCCGATTCCGCACAAGTCTCCGCCATGCCGCGCCCGCGATTGACGCGATCAAAACAGACGTGCTCGGTATATTGCTATATAGACGATCCTTTTTTCTGCGCCGGCAAACAAAACAATCAATCCGGTCTTCGCCCCGTCGCTCCGTCCGAACTCGCCGTCACGCCCCCCGTCATCCAAACCGACGGATCAAGCGCTTTCCAAGCGCCATGCGGCGCATCCGCCGTCATCATGCACGAAGCCGCCATCCCATGGAAAGGCATTATTCCGCATTGCGATTGCGCCAAAATCGTCCTTACAACGCGCCGCCAATACATATGCGACT
>CAVGZQ010000170.1:6675-7240 GCA_963633515.1 Bacteroidaceae bacterium | reverse complement strand
GCTTCGGCTATGCGCGCGCCGGCCCTGCGGGCGTCGTTTCGCGCATACGCCTTCGCTTTTTTCGCCGCCTTTTTCGCATTCGCTCAATGCGGCGTCGGCTTCGGCTATGCGCGCGCCGGCCCTGCGGGCGTCGTTTCGCGCATACGCCTTCGTTTTTTGTATTTTATTGCTGAACGAAATAACATATTCGGCGATTATTCGGATGATTATAGCCGGCGCCGAACCGAGTCTGAATCGTTTCGGGAGCGTTCGGCAAAAACGCCGTCGAATCGCTTTGAGTGGTTTGTTTTTTGCGTCGTATTTGCATTCGCTTGAACATGACGGGCGAATGTGGCAAAAGGCGTGTTTTTGTTCGGTTTTTGTGTTTCGTTGCGGTTTTCCGCGTTCAGGTTTAGATAAAAGGGACGTCGAATGGGTGAGTATCGTGTAAAATCCGGGCAGAGTCTTCCGAGTTTGGGCGGCGGATTGCCAAATCTTCCAAAACTTAGCGCGCTGAAAGGCAAAGACGGGGCAGAATCAAAAACGCATGCGCCTTCGCTCGGCGTGTTGCCCAAATTGGGGAATT
>CAVGZQ010000170.1:0-6665 GCA_963633515.1 Bacteroidaceae bacterium | reverse complement strand
CGCCAAAGACGAAAAGAATGCGAACAAGCCCGAAGATGCCGCCGAACAAAAAGCCGAAATCGGCGGCAGCGCTCAATCGGACGAAAAAAATGCGACCAAAGACGAAGATTTGGCATTTTCGATTGCCGACGATTCGCCGACCGAAGTCGGAAGCACGGAAGACCTGCTGGCGGCAATGAACGGCATCGACGGTTGGGACGATGTTTCTTCGCCGGGCGATCGCGGCAAGATTTCTTCTGAGCCGCTGTCGGCGTCTTTGAGCGATATCGATGCGTCCGACAAAGTCCATGACGGCGATTTCGAATCGGATTATGACGGACCGACATTGGTACAATCTTCGTCGTTGCTCGATATCGTCGAAGACGATGATGAGGATCTTGCATCATTGACCTCATCGGACGAAGAAGACTCGGAAACGTCAAATGATGAAAAATCGGAGTCAAAAGCGCCGATTCCGGGCATTCCGAAGGCGGATCCTGCGCCGTCGGATCCTAAACCGACTGTTCCCTGCATCCCCGGCGTTGCACCTGCTCCCAAGATTCCGCAAGCCGCTTCGGTTCCCGAAATGATGCAAGCCGCTTCGGTTCCCGAGACGCCGAAACCCGCTTCGGTTCCCGAAACGCCGAAACCCGCTTCGGTTCCCGAGACGCCGAAACTCGCCTCGGTTCCCGAAACGCCGCAATCCGCTTCGGTTCCCGAAACGCCGAAACCCGCTTCGGTTCCCGAGACGCCGCAAGCCGCTTGTGTTCCCGAAGCGCCGCAAGCCATGCCGAATTTTGCCGATTCCGCAGCATCGGCGGAATCGGACGGCATGGCTGAGATGTCGGACGAAGAGCAGCTTCAGGCATTGCTCGACGCCATGACGCCCGAAGAGCGCATGGCGTATGAAACGCACTGTCTTCAGGAGCAGGCAAATGCCGCCAAAAGGCGCATGGAACAAGACGCAGAGCTTCGCCGAATGTATGCGCAGTCTGCGTCGGAACCTCAGAAATCGCCGATCGGGCTTATTGTCGGCATCATTGTTGCCATTATTGCAATAGGCGGAATAATCGGGTTTGTTATTTCGAAATCGGACGAGTCCGGAGCCGAAGCCGCAGCAGCCGCCGAGGAACAAGCTGCCGAAGAAGCGCCGCAGGCCGCAAAACGCGCCGAGCTCAAGACGTACAAAGTCACCGTCAACATCGAAGGCGCATCGGAGCTGTTTGTCAACGGGCAGCGCGTTTCGATGGGCGCGGTCGATTTTGCCGAAGGACACATGAACACCGTCATGGCGTTTGCGCCGCATATGGTGCCGTATTTCGAAACGTTCGAAGCCGATAAAAAAGTGACGGAGCCGATCGAAGGCGCGATGGTTTCCGACGAACTCTACGAAAAAGGCCGCATCGAGTTCCGCATGTCGAATCCCGACCAAGCAAAATCGCCCGCCAAAGTCAAATTCGACGGTCAGACGGTGCAGAATTTCCCCAAAGACATCATCCGCGACGTCGTTTTGGGGCGTCCGCATATTTTGACGATCGAAACGGCCGATTATGCAAAGCACATGCATTTGATTTGGCCCGACGAACACGATGTTACCGTGACGATCCCCGAGCTTAAGAATCCCAACGATGCGCTTGTGGCGACCGAAAGCGTGATGAAGAAGATGCCCAAGCCCGAAAACGCCTACGGCGTACGGATTTCGACCGGCGGACGCACGTCGATGACGCCGATTATCGCGTCCGTTGCGCCCGGCGACATCATTGAGTATTCGATCTCGCGAGAGCAGCGCAAACCGTTGCGCGTCGCGGTCATCCCCGACGGATACGGATCGCTTTCGCTCGACATGACGCTTTTGCGCGCATCGATCGGCGAATCGGTCGTCGGTTTCCGCCGTTCGAACAAGGGCGGCGACGGCTATCGCGTTTGCATGCGTCGTTCCGGCGAAGTGATTTGTCCGTCGATGCGCGAAGATACGACTGTTCCGTCGGGGAATGATTGGGTGTTTTTCGCCGTAGCGGGATCTGAAACCAATCCGGTCATTTTGCAGGGGATGCAGCAACAAACGCTTCAGAGCTCAAGAAAATACGTTTTTGAAACGACTTTGGACAAGAAAAAAGCATTTACGTTCCGTCAGGTCGATTATAAATCGACCAAAAAGAAATAGAACGGCCGGCGCGATTGCCGGAACCTGCACCGATTGTGCAGGCTCCGGCGCTGCATCATAAAAACTACGTTGAAAGACGAATGCCGCGTCGGTTATAAGATCAAAGAACGATTGGCTATTTTACGGGATGCGTCATGAGTCGGGAAACAGACGAAAAAATGCAGAAGTTAGGCAATGCCGTCGATTTAAATGCATTGGCGGCGTATGCGTTTGACAGAAGTCAGGATGACACCGATACGATCGATTTCAGCTCGGATATCGATGCAAATGAGGTCATTTCGTTCGATTCGAAGAGCGGCGAATCGCCGAAAATTCCGCCGAGAACGTCGCTTCCCCGCGCCGAAGCCGTGCACGTCGGCATCGAAACGGAATCTGCGCCGGTCAAGCATCAAGAGTCGACGCTGTTGGTCGATTCGCCGCTTTTGGAGCTTCAGGAAGAGATGGCCGGCGAAATTCCGGCGCAAGATTCGACGCCGCATCATCGCGTTTTGTATGCGATTGTTGCGGCGATATGCGTCGTCGCAGCGATTGCGTTCGTTGCGATTTCCGCGTTCTCGGCGTCGGACTCGGATCCTTTGCAAGCGGCGTCCGAAGACGGCAATCGCCATTCGCCGCATGACGGCAAATCGTTTTCGTATCACATGGTCGGGATTTTGGGCGAACCCAAGGCGGGCGACTACGTGATAAACGGGGCATCGCTCAACGCGCAGTTTCCCGATCCGAAAGACCGCCTGGGCGTGCAGCTTATCGACGGCAAGCCAAATATGATCGTCGTTTATGCCGACGGTTTTGTGCCGTATACGATTCAATCGTCGGCCGACCGAGATTTCATCGAGTCGCCGCTGAGTTATCGGCTTGAGTCGGACGAAACGTATCAGAAGTCGGCGCTTGTCATACGGGCGCCCAAGTCGTCGGATGCATCGAAAGCGATATTGCATCTCAACGGCAAAGCGCTTGTGGCGAAAAAAGAACAGACGGTAACGGTTGTGAGCGGTTTTCCGGCGTATATTCAGTGGACGGAGCCCGGCAAAGGCGATCATCTTCACGTCGTTTGGCCGACGCGCAACAACGAAATCGTCCAGCTGCCCGAACTCGAAAGCATCGAGAATGCGCGCCGCGTGACGGTGTTCAAAATCGACGTTCCGAAAGATTATGCGCGCGACAGCACGTTTCAAATGTTTGTGACGGCCGAAGACAAGACGACGACGGTTGCGGGCACGCGTCGATTGGGAAAAAACGAGTTAATCTCGGTGAAGATGAACAAAAACGGGCGTTATCCCTTCGAAATGCTTCTGAATTCGGCGCCGTTCGGGTCGATTTCGGTCGAATCCTACATGCAGCTGTCGTCGCGCGGGATTGCGCAGGTAAGTTTCGGGAAAAAATCGCTCAAAGACGCGACGCTTTGTTTCAGACGCGCAAGCGAATCGATATGCGCGGGCTATGAGGGCAAGACGATCGTGCCGAGCGGGCGCTGGGAGCTCGTGGCGTATGTAACGGCCGAAGACGGCAGCAAAGTTTGGTTCAGCAATTCGACGTATGAAACGATAAACGATGATGCCGAATATGTCTTTACGCTCAAGCCGAAGAAAGATACGTTCGGTTATGATATGAAAGCGGCTAAAACGCGCGGCCGTTAGCCGGCGCGCGAAGTCTCTTCGTTTCGGCGGCAAAAGAAGCGCGCTTTGCGCGCGCCTGCGCGGCGTATTGCGAAGCGATAGCCGCGCGCGCCGAGCGTATTGCAAAGCAATAGCAGGCGCAAATCCGAGCGTATGCCCCTTGCGGGGGCATAGCTCGGAAAGCGCGCCGCATAACATGCGGCGCGCGCGTCGGGCGCATTGCAAAGCAAAAGCCCGCGCCGTCAGAAACGCCGCATTTCATGCGGGGAGACTTTGAATGCGTGCTTGCCAAACGCGCGGCAATGTGTTAGAACGCCCGCCCGGGGGGTTGAACGCTGAGAGGAGTAATGCGATGAAAAAGTTAGCCGGAGTTTTGGGTTTCGGAGCCGTCATAATGTTTGCCCCGTCGGCATTTGCGCAAGATAAAGTGACGGAAATCAGTTTCGAAGGCGATACGATTGAGGGCGATTTGATGATGCCGACGCAATCGAACATTGCCGTCAAGGAGCTCGACGAATTGAGCAGCCTGATCAAGGCGCGCGAAGATTTTGTCGACGAAATGCGCAAGACGGTCGATGAGCTGTAGTCTGCGATGTTTGCAACCCCCGGGCGCGTGAGAAAGATAGAGAGGATTCGACGATGAAATTTGAAATTCTTGGTCCAAACAACGATGTGCTCAACGTCGCGCAAACCGATGCGGCGACGGTTCGCATCGGCAAAAATGCGAGCTGCGAGTTATGCCTGGACGACGCGAGCGTATCGCGGGTTCATGCCGTTTTGGAGCGCACGGCGCAGGGGTATAAGCTGTCGGATCGGATCAGCGTGAGCGGGACGTTTGTCAATGATCAAAAAGTCGAATCGACAAAACCTGTTTTCGTCGAATCGGGTTCGATTTTGCGTTTTGGCAATGTATCGGTTCGGCTGACGTTTGAGGACGCGGCCGAGGGCGAAGAAGAGGGCGGAGCGACGCTGACGGTCGATGCGCCTTTGCTGGAGTCGATGGCGGCTTCGGCAAGCGATGAACACCCCAAGCAGACGATTCCTTCGGCGCCTGCCGCATCGGTTTCGCCTGCGGCTTCTGCGCCGTCGATGCATGCGATGCCTTCGATATCGAAAATGCCGGCTGTTGCGGCAACCGCAGCAGCGCCCAAACCGGCGGGGAGTTTCGGCGGCGGATTTTCGTCGGTCAGCACCCCGAACAACGGCGCCGTTACGATTATCCGCAAAAAGAAGCGAAGCGTTTCGTTTGAACGCCGCTTTTTGTCGAATCGCGGCAAAACGAACGATTGTTTGCTCGAAGTTGCGCTCGTTTGGCAGGGCAACGTCATTCGGCTCGATCAGTTCGAAGCGAAGAAAAACGTGAGCGTGACGGTCGGTCTCAAAAAAGCCGATTATGTGATCGATTTGCCCGGCGGCATTCAAAAATGCGCGATAGCGCACCATGACGACACGCGCTGGAATCTTTGTTTCAATACGTCGTTTAAAGGCTTTTTGCTGATGGGCGATGATAAGCGGCCGTTTGAGTCGTGCAGCACGTCGGAATTCAAAGAAATGCCGCGAGATCCCAAAAAACCGGATGAAGTGCCTCCCGGCATGCTTCTTTGTCCGGTCGATGGCAGCATCCGAGCCAAGTATGAGTTCGGCGAAGCGAGCATTCTCGTGCGTTACGCCGACAGGACGGCCGTTGCTGCGCCGCTGTTGGGCCGTTTCGAGTTGAGCAAGTACGGCAACTGGGTTGCATCGCTTCTCATACATGCGGCGTTGTTCTCGGTTATTTTATTCGCGACCGATCGCGTCGATGCGTTGATGATCGACCGCATTATGACGGCATCGCGCTTTGCGACGGTGATCGAAACGCCTACGGAAGAAGAAGAAGAAGACGTCGACAAGCCCGACGAAGAAGAGCCCGAAGAGGAAGTCGAAGACAATACCGAAGTGACGGAAGCGACGGACACGCCTTTTGCGGCGAATGTGGCGACGAACAGCGCTTCGTCGGGCGCGGGCGTCGGTTCGGGTTCGGGGATGTCGAAGGGCGAAGCCAATGCGGCGGCGCAGGCAACCGGTCTTTTGGCGCAGTCCAATGCGATGAACTCGATGTTGGCGGCCGGCATGGATATGGGAAGTTTTGACAATCTCGATTGGTCGAGCTTCGATTCGTCGGCGCAAGCGGCGACGGCGGGTTATGGTTTGGGCACGACGGGAACCGGCGGCGGCGGCGCGAGCCTCGGCGGATTTGCCGGCGGCGGTTTCGGTCCCGGCGGCGGCGGCGGCGGCGGCGGCGCCATTACGGCGGCGGCGAAGTCTTTTGACGGCGATTTGGGCAACAAGCGCGAAGCCAAACCGCAAGTCAAGATGAAAAACCCCGATGTTTCCGGATCGTTGGATAAGCGCATCATTCAAAAAGTCGTGCGTCAGCATACCGGCGAATTGCGTGCATGCTATGAACGCGAAGTTGCGAAAGTCAAAGGCTTGAACGGCGTTCTTACGGTCGTCTGGCTCATTTCTCCGCAGGGCGCGGTTACGAAAGTTATTTTGAAGTCGTCGACGATGAATAACAAGAACGTCGAAAAATGCGTGACCGATTCGATTAAGTTCTGGCGTTTCCCGCAACCCCGAGGCGGCGGCGCCGTTCAGGTCGAATACCCATTTGACTTCCAGGTCAACTGATAGCGGAGTAATTCAGAAAAAAGGCGTCGCGCGCGACGCCTTTTTGCATTTTGCGCACAACGGAGAAAGGCGTCGGCGGCAATATCTTTTTTAATGCAATATCTTTTTTAATAAAATGCGCATTGAGAAAGTTTGTTCCGACCGTTTTCATACAGAATGCGCATGGGGATATTTCCCGAGCTTTTCCGTTTTTTATGCATAGAGAAAGCAATTGCGCGGTTTTTTATGCATCGATTGAT
>CAVGZQ010000169.1:1978-7286 GCA_963633515.1 Bacteroidaceae bacterium | reverse complement strand
AACGGATAGAGATAGGAAATCTGCCGCAGCGGCGGCGTAAGTCCGAACAAATCGGCGACGCCGCGATCGCGGCGAACGATTTCCATGCGCCCGACGATATCGTCGTGATCGTCCGTCGGCAAGATTTCGGCCGAAATGACTTCGACATTGACGATGCCGCCGAGTGCCTCGCGAGACTGCGCCAAATGGCGCGCCATCGCTTGGCGGTCGGCAAGCCGGTAACCGTCTCGGACGGTCATCAAAACGGCGCCCGCCGATCCGTTTTCGCCGATTTGATAACACAAACCGCCCGCGGCTGCGCCGATTTCGTCGCCGCACGGCGACAGCGTCACGCCGCGCAATGCGCCGATCTGCAAGAAACGCCCGTCGTAAAACGGCGATCCGGCCGCATCCCGTCCGGCAGCGTTTGGCGCGCCGGCCTCTTGGACTTCATCAATGTTTTGAGCGCCCGCTTCTTGATCATCGATGGTTTGCGCGGCAGCGTTTGGCGCCCAAACGGCGCATGCCGTCAAACAACACAACAGATGCGCCGACAGACAAAAGCGAAGCCGCCGATTCGCAGCATCGCAAAGACGGAACAGATTCATTTCGCAGCCCAAATCCCCCAAACCTGCGCAACTGCGCGATCAGCCGCCGGCATGCGGCTGCGGGAGCGCCGAAAGCCGTTGATAAACGACGCGCAAATCGCGCATGACGTCGCAAAAATGGACATAGCGCGCCGCCGGATCAAACGCCGTGCACCAAGCGATGACTTGATATAAATCGGGCGCAATTTCGGGATGCGCCGCCAAAACGTCGGGAATGCCGGAATATCGGGCTATCGCCTTGGCAACGTCTTCGGACGACGCAGAATTATCGCGCGTTTCGTCGTATGGCATATGCCCCAAAAGCATGTAAATCAAGCACATGCCGAAAGCAAAGATATCGGACTGGGCGTTGCTGTGCTGCAAATTGTAGCCCAATTCGGGCGCAATGCACGGCACATCGCAGGGCGGTATCTGCGCGATCGATTCCGCATAAAGACTTTGCCCGAAGTCGTAGATAACGGGCGTCATGATGCCGCCGCGATTCTCGAAAACGATGTTGCTCGGCTTCAGATTGCCGTTGATAAAGCCGCTTTGATGGGCGGTTTCCATGGCGCCGGCGAGCAAAACGCCGATTTGCGCAACGACCGCCGACGCGTAGGGTCCCGTCCGGGCGATGCTGTCGGGGAGCGTCTGCACCTCGATGTTGTCGGCCAAAAATGCGCATTCGTCGGGGTATGCCCGGAAAATCTGCCGCACATAAGGCGTTTTTTGCGCCAGCAAATCGCTTCGCCGCACGCCTTCGTTGAACACGGCGCATTCGATATCGTTTTTCGGATAAAAACACTTCAGGCAATAGAGCTCATTGTCGTCGGATTTTGTCGAAACGCAGGCAATAAATCCGCGATCGCGTTTTCGGATGATATGATGAATTTTGTAAACGGCGGCCAACTCTCCGGGCAATGCGCATTCTTGATCGGGCGCTGCGGGGACTTCGGACGCAGACGCCGCACAATCGCGCAAACCGGCGTCGGAAGCATTCGCAGCGGCATTTAAAACTTCATCGGGCGCGCCTTGCAACGCGGCGGCCGTTTGTCCGGGCTGCGGATTGCTCCCCGTTTCGGCATGAATGACGGGCTGCGGATTGCTCCCCGTTCCGGCATGAATGACGGGCTGCGAATTGCTCCCCGTTCCGGCGTGAATGACGGGCTGCGGATTGCTCCCCGTTCCGGCGTGAATGACGGGCTGCGAATTGCTCCCCGTTCCGGCGCGGCAAACGGGTTGCGAATTGGGCACAGCCGACGTTTGCCCGGTGCGCTGCACAGGCTGCGCGCCGGTCTTTCCCGAGTGATAAATAATCCCCGAAATCGGCGTCAGAGATGCCTGCGAGGCGAGATTGCCGCGCGAAGCGTCAATCGACAGATTGGCGCTGAGTTTGAAATTCGCGCCGATTTTTTTAATCTCCGTCAGCAGCGTCAGCGCCGTCCATCGGCGCTCTTCGGGGCGCGTCCGAAGCCCGGCGCTCAGAATGGGCACAAACTCCGCAGGCACCGACGCCGGAAACCAATCGATCCCCGAACACTGCTCGTAAAAAGCCGAAAACTCTTCGATCGATCCCAGTTTCAGCGGCGGCTCATGCGTAAAAACATAGTACATCGTCGCGCAGAGCGAAAAAATATCCGATGCCTGCGTCGCGTTGTCGAAATTTTTGTATTGTTCGGGCGCCAAAAATGGAATCGCCGTCTCGATGCTCAGGTCGCGCGTATTTTTGAACGACATAAAATTGAGCATGCGCGGCGACAATCGCGTTCCCCGGCAATTGAGAATGATTTGCGACGGAGAAATGCGCTTGTGAAGCGTGTTGACGGAATGCGCCATGGCGACGGCGTCGATCACGCTCAAAAACAGCTCGATCGTTTCTTTGGGCTCAAAATAAGCGCCTTCGCCGAGAAACGCCGAGAGCGCGGGTCCCTGCAAAAGCTCCATGACGGAAAACGCCATGCCGCAGCGCGTTTCGATGTTGGCGACATGCACGATGTTGGGGTGATTGAGCCGCGCCGCCGCCCGAAACGACTGAATGAAACGCTGACGGCGTTCCGGCCATGTGCTGTCGCTCTCGTTGCCGATCAAAAACTTCACGGCATCCTGAACGTCAAGACGCGTATCGATGCATCGCAGAATAGCCGTATCGCCTGCGGCGTCGATGATTTCCTCGACGGCGTAACGATCGAGCAATGTCGAGCCTACCGGCGGAATGGTTTGCATTTTTCTGTTCGCTTCAATCTTTGGCTGCCGTCATGTCGGCACCGCGCCGACGAAAAAAATCATGCCCCAAAAAACATGCCCAATTTGCATGCTTTTAAATCAATGCGCCATTTTATCAAAGTTTTAATTGTTAAAAAGCGCGCGCAACGGGATGCGTTTTTCTTCGCCGTAGGTCAATTTTTCCATCATCCCGAGCTTCATGTCCATGACGAGCGGCGCGATAAAGCACCCATCGGCGCAACGGTTCAAATCGGCATCGTCTTGACGCAATTCGCACACGCCGCGCATTTCGCAGACATTGCCCTCGGCATCTTCTTCTTCCCAGCGCTGAGGCACGCCGAATGTGCGGCATTTGACGGGGCGCGCATCGTAAATGCGGCACAGACCCCGATCGTCCAAAAACGCGCACATTCCGCGCGGATGAGGCGTTTCGTTTAAGACGTCGGGATATTGCGCGGCGATGACGGCGGCTTCGGCTTGCGTAACGGTGAGATCGTCGATGCAGCACGACGCGCATCCGGGGCGGCAGCGCGGACGAGCCCCCTGTGCCAAGAAATTCTCTTCGACGCATTCGGTCAAGGCATCGACTTGCGCATAAAACGATGCGACCGTTCGGGCGATCTTTTCGGGAACGAAGCCGTTTGCTTCTTTAAACGCTTGACTGACGGAATCTTTTGCCATGAATGCTTATCGCTTTCGGATACGGGTTGCGGGAAAATCCGGGAAACACAAAAAAAAAGCGCGGCGCATTGAGCGCGCCCGCGAGCCCCCGAAAAGGGGCTCGCGGGGGGCGGGCGAAAAAGACGCGCCGCCGCGCGTATTGCCCTCGGGCAAAAGCGCGGCCGCGAAGGCGTATTGCGGGCATTGCCCGCAATAGCCGAAGCCAAAGCCCGTATCGCGCGCGGAGAGCGCGACAGGGCGACGCAAAGCCGCCGAGACGCCGCGCCGGCGCCGAATGTTTCGCTGCGAAGCCGTCTGCCTTCATGCGCCGAAAAACGCGGCGAAAAAGGCGGCGCCCCCCACAAAAAATTCATTTTAGCCGCTTTTTTCTTGACAAGAAACCCATAAAAACTCGCACTTTTTCGAAATTCTCCGCGTTATCAGCCGTTTTGCCGATTGCCAACCGTTCGGCCGAGGGGTTATAAAGCGCGAATTTTGCGCCTTTCGGGCGTGCTGCGGGATGAACATGAATCACAACGGAACAAATCGTTGTTTCAGAAATATTATTCCGTCCAAACAGCGCAATCAAGCATAGCATTCGATAACATAAAGGAGAATTCGATGAAAATAAAAACCGGCATAGCATCGATCAACGCGCTTGCCGGCGATTGGTCGGAGCAAATGGTCGCCATCCGCCAAGCAATCGCCGCAGCCAAAAAAGCCGATTGCAAATTGCTCGTGCTGCCCGAATTGGCCATCGGCGGTCCCGGGTTGCAAGACGTTTGGCTGCGCCCCGACACGGCGATGTACGCCGAACAGGTTTTGATCGAAATCACGTCGGAAACGGCGGGGATGACGGTCGTGTGCGGCGCGCCGATTGCCCGCGACGGGCGCCTCTACAACGTTGCGGCGGTCATATCCGACTGCCGGCTGATTGCGCTTGTGCCAAAGCGTTATGCGTCGGCAAACGACCCCGAGTTGCGCCAATTCGCCGCATGGGACTTTTCAAAAGGCACAAAAATGCACCAAGGCGCGCTGATGGGGCAATGGAATGCGACGATCCCGGGCTTCGAAGACCTCGATGTTTGCATGGGATCGATTTTCCTGCACCCGGCGCCGGCGCGCGGACGGATCGTCGCCGAAGTTTCGAACCGCATCTTTGCGCCGAATTTATATCGCGAAGAGCTCTCGCAACGCTTGGAATATTCGAAAAAATACGGAATTTCCCTTATCCGATCCAACATTTTGGGATGCGGCGACGGCACGCACATTTACGACGGCGGCGGTTTTATCGTTTCGCGCGGCAGCATGCAGGCCTTAAGCCCGCGTTTTGTCTTCGATCGCCCGTTCGTTTTGTCGGTCGGCGACGAAGACATACCCAACAGTTTCGACCCGTCGCTCGCCCATTTGCAGAAAACGGGATCATGCCCGAAACGCCCCGAAGATTATGCGTATGCCGAGATCGAGCTTGCGCTTGCGCTCGGGCTGAGCGATTACATGAAGCGCGCGCATGCCGAAAAGCTGTGTTTGGCGCTGTCGGGCGGGCGCGATTCGGCGATGATCGCGGTTTTAATCGCCCGCATGGTCGCGCTCAAGCATCCCGACCTCGACGCGGCGGCGCAAAAAGCGCTGATGGCGCAAATCCTCGTGTCGGCCTATCTTCCGAACAAAAACGCGTCGTCTTCGGGCACGCAGGCGGCTGCACTCGGGCTTGCCGCCGAGCTCGGGTTCAATTGCCCGGTCATCGAAATCGCCGATTTGTCGGCGCGGGCGGTTGCGACCGCCGAAGCTGCGTCGGATCGGCAACTGACGTGGGAAAACGACGATATCGCGCTTCAAAATGTGCAGGCGCGCACGCG
>CAVGZQ010000169.1:0-1968 GCA_963633515.1 Bacteroidaceae bacterium | reverse complement strand
TGCCAACGCCAACCGCGCGATGCTTTTGACGACGGGCAACATGAGCGAAGCGGCCGTCGGATACGCGACGATGGACGGCGATTCGAGCGGATGCCTGGATCCTATAGGCAATCTGCCCAAAACATTGGTCTGCCGATGGCTGGAATGGGCGCGGAAGTTTCACAAAATTGCGGCGCTCGATCTCGTGTTTGCGCAGCCGCCGTCGGCAGAACTTCGCCCGGCGGCCGAAAAACAGGCCGACGAAAAAGACCTCATGCCCTATCCGGTCCTCGACGCCCTCATCGAGTGGTTTCTCGTCCGGCGCATGACGCCGAAAGAAATCTTTCAATGCGCCAAAACGCAATTTTCGGGCTTTTATTCCAATCCCGACGATATCGAACGCGACATCAAACGATTTATACGGCTTGCGGTCGGGTCGCATTGGAAACGGATGAGATTTGCAAACAGTTTTTCGATTCTGCCGTTCAATATCGCGCCCGACGACGGTTTGCGCTGGCCGTGCCTGCAAGCGCCTTTCGTGCGCGCAACCGATAAGATCGGTTAGATTTGCGACCGCGCAGAATAAACCGCCCCCGGGATCTCAAGCTCTGAACCCGATAACGCGCATTTCGAAACTGCGGTTCGCTTAGGGCTCGGAGCTCCGATCTTGATGCAGCATGTCTTAAGCTTCGAAGGCAAACATCAAAGCACGCAGCCGGCTGCCGGCCGATGATGCCGGCGCTTATACTCGAAGCGCTTCATTCGGGCGGCAACGATCCGGCTTTCGGCCGGGGTCTGAGCTCTGATTTCTGATTTGACGTCCGTCACGCGCGCCCGATAAACCAATCGCTGCTCGGAATGGGATAAATCATATTTTCGGATACGTTTTCGGGGAGATAAAGGACGCAAATCTCCATATTGGGCACGAGGTATTTCGCCGATTGTTCATGCATGACAACGGTTCCGGTTTTCACGTCGCCGCCGACATCAAACGTATAATCGACCCGGACTTTAGACAGCGGCGATGTCCATGAATGTTCGACATAATGGCAATCGAGGTTGCTCCCCGTAACGCGCGATATCGTATTGACCCACCCGAGCGTCGCGCATCCGCCGCAATAAATGCGGCAATACCGCCTGTATGCCGCCATGCGTCTTTTATAAGACGTTACGCAAAGCCACGGAACGAAACATAATATTATCGGCAGCAACGCAATGCCGAATGTCCACGACAGCACCGATGCGTGCAATGCGAAATTGTCCCAAAGCCGGATCTCGGCGCATGCTCCGATGCCCAATGCGCACAAAACGGCAATTGCCCGAATTATCTTCGACGCAACGACGCCGACTGCGTGCACCGAACGCGGACTGTCGGGCAATTCCGAAATAACAATCTGCGGCGATTCGAGACCGGGTTTGTAAAAAGTTTCGAGCGTGCGCATCGCAGCCTCCTCTGCGGGCAAAACTTAATCAGCGCAACAAATCTTGCATCCGATTGAGCCAATGCAGGCTCTGATCGAAATCGCCCATATTTCTGTAAACCTGCGCGCGCAAAAGCGCAAAATAATGCGAAACGCCCGATATATTCGCCGTTTCGTAGACGCGCTCGGCTTCGTCGATATAATTGAGCAAAACGCCGTTTTGGTCGCGCTGAAATCCGACGATGACACGCCCCCAAAATGCAGCGGGAAGCTGCGCCGGACCGCTGCACGATTGATTGAAAAGATCGGAAGCCGCATCATAGTCTCCGCGATAATACGCCTCCCATGCGCGCGCCGTTGCATCGATGACGCCGAGCAACGCCGCATCGGGCGAAACGTCGGCAAATTGGCGCGCCTTTGATATTTTTTCGCGGATAAATACCCATCCGAGCCGATCGAGATTGGGCAGGGGTTGCCCGGCGGGCGGCGTTACATCTCGTTTAAGCTCCGCTTCGATGCCGCGAACGAGTTTTTCTTGGATGGCATAGATTTTCGGCTCGGCATACCC
>CAVGZQ010000168.1:2736-7317 GCA_963633515.1 Bacteroidaceae bacterium | reverse complement strand
GCTCGGCAGCCGAAGCGATGAGGTCGTCGCGCATGTTTTGTTTGGCCAAATCGAGGCGCAATTCCCAATTATTGACGGCATTTGACGCGGCATCGAGCGCTTTTTCGACGGCACGCTCGGTTTGAATGAGTTTCGTATATTCTTTTTCGAGTTCTTTTTTCGACGAAAAAGAGAGCGTCGGCGTGATGATGTCGGCAGCCGCGGCGGATTGCTGCGCGCTTCGCGGGATAAGCGGCGCGCACATGCCGGATTGCGCCGCGGTTTGTTCGGGGATGAAGAAGTTTTGCGCGGGTTGCGGCGCCTGCCGGACGGATTGTTCGGGACGTGCAAATGGGTTTTGAATGCGCGCGGGCGCGCCGATGTATTCGAAGATTGCATCGGCGGTCTGCCGATCGGGGCGGCCGACGATCGCGTCTTTTGCGGCCAAAGCCGCTTCGATGGCATCGGCGCACAGCGGCACGGAAGCGCGTTGGGCGAGACCTGCGGCGGCGGCTTTCATCAAGTCGAGGGTTTGGCTGTCGGCCAATATCCGGTTTGTCGCCGAGGCAATGTTATAGATTCGATTGACGCATCGCGCCGCATCTTCGTGGACGAGGAAATCGGCGACTGGGGATTGGATATTTTGCGCGGAAATGACGAGCGGAACGCCGACGGCGGCAAGCGCATTGAGTTCGTCATCGACGGCGTTTGCGATGATCAAATCGCTCATGGCGAGACAGTTTGCGATTCCGTCGAATTTTCCGAACGCGCGCGCCTGCAGACCGGTGCGCCTATTTGTGTTAATAAAGTTTGGAGTTCGGACGTGCGGAAGCCCGAAGCCATGACGATAACGATGCGTCCTTGATCGGGGGCGATTCCGAATTTGGCGAGCGCATCTTGGCGCGAGAGTTGGGGTATGATTTCGGGGCGGGCGGGGAAACCGCCTTGGAAGATTCGCTCGGACGGCCAATTGACGGACTCGAGGTAGGGACGGAACGCGGGATGCGGAATGACGATGGCGTCGAGTTTTGCAGGGAGCCAATCTTCGCGCAGCCCGTTTTCGGCAATGAGCCCGATGCGCAAGGCATCCCATTCGGCATCGCCGAGGCAGGCTTGCGACGTGACGACGACGGCAGAATTTCCGCCGTCGGCGTCGGATTGTTGTTGCGTGCCGGGAACCGGAGCCGTTTGCGGTCCGATGTTTTCGAACGGAGAGCCGGCGTTTTTCCCGGATCCGTCTTGCGTGTTTTGCGGTTTTTGCGCGTCGGACGGTTTGACGTCGGCAGTTTTTGCGACGATGGGGGCGATGGCATCGCGCAGCATTTGTACGCCCGATTCGGCGATTTCTTTGAGATTGACCGCCGAACGCGCAATGTCGGCGACGTTTGGAATCCGCGACGATGCAGACTTTACCGAGACGCTGTGACCGCGCGCCGCAAGCTCTTGCGCAAGCGCCCGCATATTTTGCTCGCCGTATTGGCCGGAAAACCGCAATTCGATATTAAACTTTTTGGATTCAGACATCATTTCACCTCGCTTTTATGCCGCAGAAAAGTTGCAGAAGATGCATCGCGCATTTTGCCTGCGATGGCGCCGTCATGCAAGTCATGTTTTGTCTTTTCGGCGGCCCGGAAATCGGGTAAAGGCATGACGCAATTGCGCCGTTGGAACGGCAAATTGCGAAACAGCATTTGAAGCGCTGCGCAGCCGGTCCGAACACGGAATTTGCGGGAGTTTTGGGCGTCGGCGGTATTGCAGCCTGCGAGGGAATCGATGATTGGCACAGAGTCGGTATTATTTGCATCGGAACAGCTCAATGCCGCAGAATTGATCATGGGATCGACCGGGGCGGTGATGGCTGTTCTCGTCATCTTGGTCGCAATGAGCCTGATGAGTTGGTATATCATCGCGATAAAGGCGTCGTATTTGAGCAAAGCCCGGCGTCAGTCGGATAAATTTCAGGAAGTGTTTTGGCATTCCAAACGTCTCGACAACACGTACAAAGAGGCGGAGGGGCTTAAACGCAGCCCGGTCGCGCAAATGTTTCGCGCCGGGTATGTCGAGCTGACGAAGCTCAAAAAAGGCGAAAAAGAGCGCGACAAAGACGCAGAAACGATGGAACTTTCGGGGATAGAGAATGTCGAACGCGCGCTTCGCCGCGCATCGCTTGCGGAAACGACGGAGCTTGAAAAGAGTTTGTCGTTTTTGGCGACGACCGGATCGACGGCGCCGTTTATCGGTCTTTTCGGGACGGTTTGGGGGATTATGCATGCGTTTGTGAATTTGTCGTCGACAACGTCGGATATGGGCATACAGACGGTGTCGGGACCGATAGCCGAAGCTTTGATTGCGACGGCGATAGGTCTTTTGGCGGCCATTCCGAGCGTCATGGCGTACAATTACTTCAATCAGAAGATCAAAGTGCTCCAAGCCGATATGGAGAGTTTTTCGAACGACTTTTTGAACATCGTAAAGCGCCATTTTTTCAAATAACAGGCGGATATTAAGCATACGGACGGCGAACGCCGATGCGGATGACCGGCCGGCGGCGTTTTCGCGAACGGTTGCATTCGCCGAGGATTTAAAGCCGCATCGGATGCAAATTCATGCATCGCAGCGTCGGATCGGCGCAGCCTTCGGGCGATCGGGGATGCATCGCGAATAGACGTCAAATTCCGGCAGAAACAGCTATGGCAGCAGGAAAACTGAGTGAAATCAACGTGACGCCGCTTGTCGACGTTTTGCTCGTTCTTCTCATCATATTTATGGTGACGACGGCGGCGGCAGAGCAGCATCGCCGTGAGCAGAAGAAGCAGGAAAGCGTGCAAGACAAGACGTCTTCGCTCGTTTCTCTGAATTTGCCGGTGACGCCCGAGAACGATTATTTGGCCGATCCCGAGACATCGAAACTGGTCGTCGTCATCGACAAATCGCTTCGCGTATTTGTCGTTCGCGGTCTTTCGACGGCGGCCGGACAAGATCCGATCGCCGACTGTTCGCGGGCGCGAGGCGCCGAAGATTATCGGGCGTGTTTTGATCTTATCGTTGCGACGCTTGGACACAATCAGCGCATGCTCAAGGAAGGTTTGTATTTGGAAGCCGATGCGGACGCGCCCTACGGCTTTGTTTCGGGCGTATTGGAAGCATTTCGGGGGATAGGTTTGGATAGCGTCGATATTGTGACGGATCCGAGTTTTGCCGCAGCATCGGAGCAGTCGCATGGGATTTGACCGGGAACACGCGCCGTCGCCGTTTGAGCGCATGGCGAGCATGGCGGCGACGGCAATCATGCACGGCGCGATATTTGCGGCTGCGGCCGCGAGCAGCGGGTCGTCGCAGCCCGAGACCGCACAGTCTTCGGAACCGTCGGCGATATTTTGCCGATATATCGACTCGGGGCGTCTTTTTCGGACGCAGGTTCGGGCGAAAGATTGGCAAACGGCGGAGGAGGAAGTTTGCGGTTCGCAATACCGCGGGATTCGCTTGGGGGCTTTGTTTCAGGAAGGGGCGCGGCTGGTCTTTGACGGCGACGGTCACGGTCTTTTGCTTGCGCAACGCGAGAGCTGTTCGTGTTCGGACGAAGCGCGCGTTCCCGTATTGCAAGACATCGGCATCGTCGAAGCCCCGCGTTTGGGCGCCGAAACGCGCAAAACCGCTCTTCCCCGCATCATCAACACGCCCGAGCCCGCGAAAGCGAACACGGTGACGACGCAAAAATCGCCAAAGACGCCCGAAAAAAAGGAAAAGACGTCGAAGAAGCCGACGATAGACGATTTGCTCAATGCGGCGTCGGCGTTTGACGAGGCGCGGCCCGTGAGCGCAGACGACCCGGGGGGATCGGCAGACGGATCGCGGTTGTCGAAGTCGGCAACGGGCAAGGGCGATCCGTATTTGCAAAAGATCAAAGCCAAGCTCGACAATACGATGAACGCGCCGGCGTCGATTCCCAAGCCGCAATTGCAAAAGCTGTCGGCGAAGATTTGGATAAAAGTCGGCGACAACGGCACGGTATGGGCGTGGGATTTTGTGAAAAAAAGCGGCAATGCCGCATTTGACAAGATGATCGAAATGACGATCAAACAATACATGATGGGCGGAACGCTTAAATTTGCGGCGCCGCCGGAACAATGGCGTCTTCAGATGATTCCGATAAATGTCGAGGGGCGGGATATATAAAACCGGCGCATCCCTATAAATCGGGACGGTTGTTTCCGTTTTTCGCGCAGGATGCGAAACGGAAGCAAAATGCGGCGCGCGCACAAAAAAAACTGAAAGAAACGAAGCGGAAGTTAAAATGGAAGAAAAACTGAAAGAAATCATATCGTCGTTGGAAGCCCGATTTACGGGGGAAGAAGCGCATGATATGGGCGTCGTGCAAAAGTATATTTCGGGATTGGACAGAAGCGAAGACAATCTGAGGATCGTTCGCGGTTTGGGGCGTTATTGCATTGAAAAGTTCCCGAATTCGGAGACCGTGCAATCGGCGAAAAAGATCGAAGAAGCCGTCGGGCTTTTTCACGGCAAAGTGACCGAGGCCCGCGAATGCATGAAATCGCAGAAGTTTGAAGAGGCTGCGTTGATTTACCGGGAATTGATCGGGAT
>CAVGZQ010000168.1:0-2726 GCA_963633515.1 Bacteroidaceae bacterium | reverse complement strand
TCGGGATGTCGGACAATCTGCCTGAGCCCGGCGAGCGCAAGTTTGCGTTTACGCATCCGTTCGAAGAAATCGTATATCGTCTGAATTTCGAAGACTCGGGCAAAATAGAGCGCATCAGCGCGCTGCCGTTTATGATCTATTATGAATTGGGAATATCGCTTTTTGAATCGAAACGGCATGACGAAGCAAAAGAAGCGTACGAAAAGGCGTCGCGTCTGAATCCGGTGAGCCCGCTTCCGCATTATGAAATGATACAGATTGCGAAGATAAAAGAAGATAAAACATTGGCGCGCGAAACGCTTCTGAAAGTGCATCATTATTTGTTCACGCGGGCGCAATTGGCGCGATTTTATCGGGAATTTGCGCAGCTTTCGCTATCGGAAGGCATGTATGATTTGGCGGCGACGCTTGTCTATATCAGCATGGATTACGAAGATTCGCCCAAGGCGCGCGCGCAGCTCAACGCTCTGGCCAAGCACAAGGGGACGGATTTGTCGCGTCCGAAGACGGAAGTTGCAAAGTCGCGATTGGAAGCGGCGGGCATTCCCATCGGTCCGCATATGCCGGTCGTCGATTCGGCGATGCAAATCGGGCGTCAGACGCAAAGCCGTTTTCCGGCGGTTGCAAAGATGGCATACGGCATAGCTTATGATTTGACGCATTACAAACCGATTGCCGACATGATTGCAAAGTTGCCGTAAGTTTTGGGCGAAACGCCATATTATATGATTATTACCGGCAAACGGCAGTCTTTGCGCTTCGGAATGGATTATTTTATTTTGGAACGCCCTATTGCGCGCAATACGGGCGTTTGCTTCGGCTATTGAGCCCGTCTGCCTGCCTTGCGGCAGTCAGTCGGCTCAATACGCCTTCGCGGCTTCGCCTATGCGGCGCGGCGGCGCCGCATACGGCTTCGCGTTTGCGCTATTGCCCTTTGCGGATGCATTGAAGGCGCGATTTGCGACCGAAATCGGCAAACATCGGAGAACATGCATCGGGCAATACGCGCAAAATCGCGGCAGAGCCGCGCTTTTGATCGATAGAAATATTGTTTCTTGCGAAGCACGCCGGATTGAGACGCCGGATTGTTATTTTGATTCGAAGATTTCGGCAATCAATCGTTCGAGTCCGGATCTTGCCGAAACGGCCGGAGAATAATTGATATATTGTTTTGCGCGGGAAATATCTGCGCGCGAGAATTTGACATCGCCTTGGCGCATGGGTTCGAAGACGGGCGGAAGCGGTTTTTTTCCCGTCAGGGTTTCGAAGATTTCGGACATATCGCCGTGGAGGCGGATGAGAGAAGTCTGCCGGCCGCATCCGATGTTGCACGCCAAGGCGAAGTTTTGCGGCAGGCCGGGGCATTCGGCCGAAAGCGCAAGAAAATTTGCGGAAACGATGTTATCGATATGGCAATAATCGCGCGCAGCGGTTCCGTCGCCAAAGATGGCGCAAGGTTTGCCGATCGTCATGTTTTGAATCCATCGCGGGATGACGGCGGCATAGGGACCGTTTGGATCTTGTCTCGGTCCGAAGACGTTAAAATAGCGCAATCCGATGATTTGCATGCGATAAGCCCGAGCCCACGATTGGGCGTAGATTTCTTGGGCGCGTTTTGACGAAGCATAGGGCGAGAGCGCTTCGCCTTCGCATCCCTCGCGGGCGGGAACATCGGCGGCCGAACCGTAGACGGCGCTCGACGAGGCATAGACCGTTCGTTTGACGGCGTTTTTTCGGGCGGCGTCGAGTATGTTGAGGAACCCGGTGAGGTTTGTGCCGTGCGTGAGCCACGGGTCGTCGATGCTCCAAGGGACGGATCCGACGGCGGCTTCGTGCAGAATGAAATCGATGCCTTTTGCGCGGGCAATCATGGCGTCGCGGTCGCGGATGTCTTCGCGATAAAAGGCGAAGTTTTGTGCGGCATCGGGGTTTTCATCGCATGCTGCGTCGATATTCTCGGGCTTTCCGGTGAGAAAGTTGTCGATTCCGACGACTTCGTGCCCGAGTTTGAGGGCATGAGAGAGCAGGTGAGAACCGATGAATCCGGCAACGCCGGTGATGAGTATTTTTGCCATGGGGCATCCTGTGCAAAGATATAATAATTATGTCAATACAATAATCAAAAAGTATATAATTTCTTTTCAGTCGTAAGCCGGGACGGGGAGATGTTTTGTTCGGGAGATCAGATTTTTCAGCATTCGGAACGATGCGTTCAGATCGGCATGCGCCGATCGGATGATATCGGGATAATCGAGATGATATATTGCCCTGTAAGCGCAAGCCTGAACGAGCATATCGAGTTTGTCGCAGAACCGGACGGCATGCGCGGCGAAAAGCGCGCGCGCCGGAGAACGGAAAATCGGCGGGCAATCGGGAAAAACGGCGGGAAGACGGGCGGGATCGGAGACGGTTCTCAATTTGCAATAGAGCGGAAAGGATGCCGCAATCGGCGAAGCGGACAAATCGCGCACGGGAAGCGTTTCGATGAGCGAAGCGAAGGCGATTTGTTCATTTTTGTGTTTTTCGCTTGCATCGATGTTATCGCGGGGCGTGAGGTCGCCGACAATGCGTTCGGGCCAATCGTGGCACATCGCCATGACGAAGGCGGCGCAGGCGCCGTCGGGGGGCGAGAGGAGAAACGCGAGCGCGGCGGTTTTGATCGAATGATCGGCGACGGATTCGAAGGCCGGCGTTTGGGCGTTTGCCCCGTTTGCGCCGGCCGGCGC
>CAVGZQ010000167.1:0-7393 GCA_963633515.1 Bacteroidaceae bacterium | reverse complement strand
TCGGATAACCGTGTCGGCGAAGTTCGGCGAATTCGGCGATCGGCCGTAATTTGAATAAAAGCTCGGATTTGTGAGTTTTTACTAAGAATATTGCGTGTTTATAAAATTTTATTCGTAAGATCGGCGGGTTTTGCGCGCAAAAGCGAAGGCGCATCGGCGCAAGCCGACAGCCGGAGCACGGCGGCGCATTGCCCCTTTGGGGCAAAAGCCGGCGCAAAATAGCGCAGGCGTATTGCGCCGAAGGCGAAATAGCCGGAGCCCGGCGGCGTATTGAGCGCATGCGAAATAGCCGACGCCGGCGGCGCATTGCCCCCTTTGGGGCAAAAGCCGGCGAAAAAAAACTCCGTTTTGCGGCTTGCGAAAAAAACATCAAAATGTTGTATGCAAGCGCCGATATGGGGTAATGGTAACGATGCGCGCGGGGTGCCCCCTTGGGCGCATCTTGCGACGGCAGACGAAAACATCATCGGAACGACGGATTCATGGCACAGAAAACAGGACAAGGACGGTACATATTGCGGTTTATTTCGGGCAAATACCAGGGCGGGGAATTTGCGCTTGAAATGAATCAGGAGCTGATAATCGGTCGCAGCAGCGAACTCGAAATGGTTCTCATCGAAGATATGGTGAGCCGTCATCATGCGAAGATAACGACGACGGCAGACGAGATAACGATCGAAGATCTCGGCAGCACGAACGGGACGTTTGTCAACGGCGAAAAAATAACGAAGTGCAAGCTCAAGGACGGCGATCGCATTTTGATCGGGACGTCGATTATCAAGCTCGTGTATGAAGAGTACGATACGAGTCAGCCGCCTCCGCCGCCGATGGGCGCAGGGTTTGCGGCCGACGCAAGATCCGATGACGCGCGTCAGGCGCCGCGGTTGGCATCGTCGGGGGCAGGGCGCATCGCGCAGCAAGGGCATACGGCGCACGGCGGGACGCAGTCGGGCGTGCTTTCGGGCGTGATCGATCAGCTGCCGCTCACGGATTTGCTGCAGTTGTTCGGATCGTCGAAAAAGACGGGCGGTTTGTTCATTACGACGCCGACCGGGACAGAAGGATGCATTTATTTGCGCGAAGGGCGGATTTACGGCGCTGTGATCAATCAGCATTTCGAAGTGCCGGTCGAGAAATCGTTCTATCGCATGATGTGCTGGACGTCGGGCAATTTCCTGCTCGATACGACGGCGGCGCATGAATTCGAACATCCGATTAACGAGACGGTCGAATCGATGCTGATGGAATCGATGCGCATCATCGACGAAACGCATCAATTGGGCGACAACGTGCCCGGGTATGAGGCGCTTTTCCGCATCGATTTGCCGATCGTGCCGAAATTGCGCGATTTGACGCCCGAACAGCTCGACGTTTTCCAGCTTGCGATGGCCGAGCCGACGATGGAATCGATATTGAACCATTCGGAAACGGACGATATCGAGACGACGAAGGCCGTGATTGTTTTGCTGCAAAAGGGCTATATGGCCGTTGCGCAATAAAAAGACAGAACGCAACGGCGCCGCCCGTTGGGCGGCGCCTGCGCGCGTGTACAAGCCGCTTCGCGCCGAAGCGGCTTTTTTTGAGAAGAAAAGGAGATCGGCAGGTATGGCTTTAATTGCTGAAATTTCGAATCAGGTCAAAGA
Source organism: Bacteroidaceae bacterium (assembly GCA_963633515.1). Classification (GTDB taxonomy): domain Bacteria; phylum Myxococcota_A; class Bradymonadia; order UBA4248; family UBA4248; genus UBA4248. The sequence continues at coordinate 5,750 of CAVGZQ010000167.1, read as the reverse complement.
GGCGATGAAATCGGGCGACGCGCAGCGCCGCGACGCATTGCGCCTCATTCTCAATGCGCTCAAGACCGAAGAAAAAGAAAAACGCATTGAATTGACGCATGAAGCGGAAATCGGGATTTTGACGCGCGAAGCGAAGAAACGCCGCGAGTCGATAGCGGATTACGAAAAAGTCGGCAGCGAAGATCGCGCGGCAAAAGAGCGTTATGAATTGGAATTGATTCAATCGTTTTTGCCCGAAGAGATGTCGGCCGACGATGTGAAGAAGCTCATCGCCGAACTCGCTGCCGAATTGGGAATCGCGTCGAAAAAAGACGTCGGCAAGCTGATGAAGGCGCTCATGCCGAAGATCAAAGGCGTATTCCCGGGCAATGAAGCCAAAAAACTCGTCGACGCATTGGAATTCAATGGTTAATCGGCATTATTTCGGAACAGACGGGATCCGGGGGCGCGCCAATTTTATGCCGATGACGGCCGACGTCGCGCTGAACTTGGGCAAAGCGCTCGGCGCGGTTTTGCCGCGCCGCGGGGCGGGGCTGAAAGTCCTTATCGGGAAAGACACGCGCCGGTCGGGGTATATGTTCGAGTCGGCGCTGGCCGCCGGGATCAACGCGACGGGCGGAGAAGTCCTCTTTACGGGACCGTTGCCCACGCCGGCCATCGCACATCTGACGGCGGCGATGCGATGCGATATCGGCATTGTCATCAGCGCATCGCATAATCCGTTTTATGACAACGGAATAAAAATTTTTTCGGCCGACGGATTTAAGCTGCCCGACGAAACGGAACGCGAATTGGAGCGGTATTTGGACGATCCGCGTTTGTGCGACGGTGCGTTGACCGAGAATATCGGGCGATCGAAGCGCATCGACGATGCGCCCGGCCGTTACAACGCGTATATCAAGTCGAATTTCGAGCGCGATTTGTCGCTCGACGGTCTGAAGATCGTCGTCGACTGCGCGCATGGCGCGGCGTATCGCATCGCGCCGACGGTGCTCGGGGAATTGGGCGCGCAAATCGTTGCGATCGGGACGTCGCCCGACGGGTATAACATCAACGACGGCGTCGGCGCGCTGCACCCCGAAACGTGCGCAAAAATCGTCGCCGAAACCGGCGCGGATATCGGCATTGCGCTCGACGGCGACGCCGACCGCCTTATCCTCGCCGACGAAACCGGGCGCATCGTCGACGGCGACGATGCGATGGCGATGCTGGCGATCGATTTGAATCGGCGCGGGCTGCTCCGACGCAACACGCTCGTGACGACGGTGATGAGCAATCTGGGATTGCATCAGGCGCTTCATGCCCGAGGAATAGCAACGGTTCAAACGGCGGTCGGCGACCGGTATGTCGTCGAAACGATGCGCGCAGAAGGGTATTCGCTGGGCGGCGAACAAAGCGGCCATATCGTCATGCTCGACCATGCGACGACGGGCGACGGGCTTTTGGCGGCGTTGCGCGTGCTTTCGCTCATGCAGAGATCGCAGAAACCGCTTTCGGAGCTATCGTCGGTCGTCCGGCATTTGCCGCAGGTTTTGCTTAATTTCCCCGTCGCAAAAAAAATCCCCATCGAATCGCTGAAAAAATCGTCGAAAACGATTGCCGAAATCGAGAAAAAATACGGCGAAAACGGTCGCGTTTTGGTACGATATTCGGGGACTGAGCCCAAATGCCGCGTTATGATCGAGGGCATGGACAAAGCGGAGCTTCAAGCCGATGCTCAGACGATTGCCGATGTTATCGCGTCGGAAATCGGCGGATAGCTCCCCAATAGATTTTGCCTGACGGCCAAGCGCGCCGGATCGTTTGCTTTTGCAAACGATCCGGCGCGCTTGGTCCGATGTCGGGGAGCCAAGTATGGGGTGTTTGAAATTCGGCTGGATAGACGCTGAGCAGAAATGGCTCATCAACGACGCCGAAAATGGGGGCGTTGCAAGCGTTTTAAGCCAATGCGGCGCAAACCCCGTATCACGCGGGGGGAGAAAGTATTGGGCTATCGGCGGCATTCGGGGCATTGATCGCGTTCGCGATTTTTTAATCGAATTCGGTTATGAAGAATACCGTCCTGCCGCCCAAGCCGCAAACCGACGCCCGGTCGGCGCCGGCTGTGCCGAGGCGTCTTATTGCGCGGCTTCGTCCGGCGCGGCGCAAAATGGCGCGTTGCCCGCGCCGCGCACAAAGACCGAAAGCCTCGCGCCGGCGGTTCAAGACGGCGAAAGACGCTGCGACGGCGCGCAATATGCGCCGCGTCCGGCCGCGGGCGCGGCGCCCGAACCCAAAACATACACCGTCGCCGAGATTGCCAAACGCATCAGAAACGCGGTCGAGTCGAATTTTTCGCAATCGATTTGGCTTCGCGGCGAAGTCTCGGATCTTAAAATACGCAACGGGTTCGTCTTTTTTGTTTTGGTCGAAGAACAAGAAGACCGAGGCAAGGCAACGTCTGCCGCCAAAGACGCTTATCAAATCAATGCTTTGATATATCCGCAGAATTACCGGGCGATATGCCAAAACGCCCCCGATATGCCGCCGCTCAAAGACGGCGTCAAGATCCGCGTCTTCGGCAAAGTCGGTTATTACGAAAAACGCAACGGGATTTCATTTCAAATCGAATCGATCGATCCGCATTTTGCCGAAGGCGAATTTATCAAACAGCGCGATGCGATATACGGAAAACTCGCCGACATGGGGATTGCAGATCTCAACAAACGGCTGCAACTTCCGATTTTGCCGCTCCGGATTGCGTTGTTTTCGAATGACGGCGCGGCCGGATGCGAAGATCTTCTCAATACGCTGAAATCATCGGGATATCCTTATCGCGTGACGCTTTTTTCCGTATCGTTGCAGGGACGCGCGGTCGAGTCTTCGTTTCGCGAGATGTTTGCCAAACTCGAAGCAATCGGGACAGACCGGTTCGATATCGGCGTTATCGTCCGAGGCGGCGGAAGCGTGACCGATTTGGCTTATTTTAACAATTTATATATCGCCGAATGGATTGCGCGGTCGCCGCTGAAGTTTTTTATCGGAATCGGGCATGCAAAAGATTGCACGGTTCTCGATTTGATAGGCGAGCGGCTGATAACGCCGACAAAAGTGAGCGAAAAACTCAATAGCCGTCTTGACAATCTCGATCGATGGCTGACGCAAGCGCGCGATCTCATCGATCAAACGCTTCGCGGCGCTTACCAAACGGAGATCGGGGCGCTTGAACGCGCCCGTCTCGGTTTGCTGGGCGCAACATCGGAAATGCGCCGCGAACACGAGCTCATTTTGTCGGATTTGTTGCGCGATCTCGATCGATCCGTGCGCGATCGCATGTCGTCGAACAATTATATGCTCGGACAATTGGCTTTTCTTTTGACGCAAGGCGCTCAGAGCGCGGCGCGGCGGCAAAACGATCGGCTCATTCAAACGGCGGATAATTTGCGCCAAACAGTGTCGGCATCTTGCGGAAAACGCGAAATCCGCCTTTCGGAGCTTTGCGGTCAACTGACGCTCGCCGTCCGATCGCGCATGCAATCGGAACATGCGATGATCGAAAAAATGGCCCTATCGGCGGAGCGCTGCGATCCGCGCGAGGTGTTGAAAAAAGGGTATGCCTTGGTCAAAAAATCCGACGGCAAAATCGTCCGTTCGGCAACCGATGCCGAACCGAACGATACCCTTCAAATCGCTTTTATCGACGGATGCATCGATGCGGCCGTCATTCGCGCAAAGCCGGCAAACGGCAATCAGCCTCAGCTCAGAGCTCCGTTCTGAAGGCTGATCTTTTCGCTCATGCGCCGATAGGGGGGGCGGCGGCGGACGAACAGCCGATGCCGGTTCCCCCTTCGGCGCATACAAACCGGGTTTATAACAAAACTCCCCTGAGCAGCATCATGGCAATGGTGAAATAGATGGCGATGCTCGAGACGTCGACGATTGTCGTGACAAACGGCGCCGATGCGCTTGCCGGGTCGACGCGGCAGAATTTAAGCAAGAAGGGAAGCATCGAACCGACGAGCGACCCGTAAATGACGAGGATCAAAACGCTGATCGCAATCGTCATGCACAGCCGCAAATAAATGCCGCTTCCGGGCGGGAATATGCCGGTAAAATAAAACCCCGTCGCAACGATGAACGCAATGACGCCCAGCGTCAGTCCCAAACATCCCGAAACGATGAATTCGCGTTTGAAAACGCGCAAAACATCGCGCTGGCGGATTTCTCCCAGCGCCATGGCGCGCGTGACGAGGGTGGCCGCCTGCGAACCCGTATTGCCGCCCGCCGACATAATAAGCGGCACAAAAACGCTCAATATCACCGCCGACTCGATCGCCGACGAATAGTGATCCATGACGCGCGTCGTGAATATCGTGCAGCAAAAAAGGGCGATTAACCATACAATGCGCTTTTTATACATTTCGCCGTAAGACGATTGCAGGTAGTCGTTGTCGAGAGCCGCCATACCGCCCATTTTCTGGAAGTCTTCGGTTGCCTCGTCGTTGACGACGTCGACGATGTCGTCGATCGTAATAATGCCCTTCATGACATTGTCGGCATCGACGACGGGCAGCGCAAAGTGGTCTTCGCGCGCAAAGATGAGCGCAACCGACTCCTGATCCATATCGTCGGTGACTTTGGTCGGATCGGTTTCCATGACATCGGACACCTTTTTGTTGCCCGATGCTTTAATCAAATCTTCGAACGATACGACGCCCAAAAGGTGCTGACCGTGGTCGAGAACGTATATATAATATATCGTTTCGAGTTCGTCGCAGATCTGTTTTCGTATATACAAAATGGCTTCGTCGATGCTCATATCGGGCCGGATGCGCGCAAATCGCGGACTCATCAAACCGCCGGCTTCGTCTTCTTTGTAAGCCATCAGCGCGTCGACTTCGTTGCGCACGCGGTCTTGGAGATACGTCTTGAGGCGCTTTTGCATTTCCGCGTCGCCGACGAGCTGCAAAACGTCGGCCGCATCGTCGGGCGCCAAAATGCGCATCCACTGGCGCTGTTGGTGCGGCGTCATTTCGAGAATTAACGTCACTTGGTCTTCGCACGGAATAGCCGAAAAGAAGTCCTCGGCATCGTCGTGCCCGAGCTGCTCGAACCATTCCAAACGCTCGTCGTCCGAAAGCGTCGGCCAAATTTCCCAAAGATCATCGATTGTCACTGTATGCATTGCGGTGTCGGTCATTGCTCAATCCGTTGCAAAGAGTTGCATAATTTCTTAAACAAAACTGCGCAGATCGGCATAACGGCACGCGAAAATGCCCCAAAATGATATGCATTGCGGTCTTCCTCAAGCGATCCGAGGAAGACAAGCCGCCCCCCTCAGATAAAATCCCGATGTAAATGGCAACTGAGCGGGTCGTCCATAATGACTCCGAAAAAAGTGCGAACATCTGCGGCAATTTCGCCGCAAGACGCAGACTCTCTACGCTTTCGCCGCAAATATTGCAAGCGATTAAGCGCGCAAAACTATGCAATCCGCCGCGATGCATGTTCGCCGAAACGTCTTATTCTCGGCGAAGCGCCCTATTTCGCTGACGCTCAATGCGGGCTTTTGGCGCCCTGTTTCGCTGACGCTCAATGCGGGCTTTTGGCGCCCTATTTCGCTGACGCTCAATGCGGGCTTTTGGCGCCCTATTTCGCTGACGCTCAATGCGGGCTTTTGGCGCCCTGTTTCGCTGACGCTCAATGCGGGCTTTTGGCGCCCTATTTCGCTGACGCTCAATGCGGGCTTTTGGCGCCCTGTTTCGCTGACG
>CAVGZQ010000166.1:0-7436 GCA_963633515.1 Bacteroidaceae bacterium | reverse complement strand
ATCCATATCGGCGCGGTTATCGGGCTCTTTTGCGCCCGAAAGCGGCGTTTCGGTCCCGTAATACAAAGACGGTATCCCGCGCCACGATAAAAGCGTTTTTAACGCGTTTTTCATGCCGGACGCATCATTTTTGCAAAGCGATATAAAACGGGGCATATCGTGGTTGTCGATAAATGTTACCATATTGTTCGGATGCGAATATAACATATCGTTCGAAACGGCCGATGCAATGTTTGCAAGCGATTTGTTTTCGCAATATACATCGCGCAATGCAAATGCAAGCGGGAAATCGAACAGGTGCGTAAACGATCCCGCTTTTTGCATTTCGTCGGTCTTTTTCGGATCGCCGTCGAAAAATTCTCCCAATAACATGATATCGGGATGCGACGATTTCAATGATGTATTGAACTTTTTCCAAAAATCCGTGCCGACGTGTTTCACGGCATCAAGCCGAAAACCGGCGATATTCGGAACCTTAAGCCACTTTTGCGCCGACGAAAGTATATAATCGTATACTTCCGGATTGTCTTGATTGAGGTCGGGCAAGCCGTGCACTTGCCGTTCGGCGAGTTGTTTGGGATCGTTCCAATCTTCGATCGTAAGCGCCGGATGAAACCATTCGGGGTGCGTTTCGACAAGCGGCGAACCGTACCCGACGTGGTTGACGACGAAATCGAGAACGATCGATATATCATGCTTTTTCGCTTCGCCGGCCAATGCATATAAATCGTTTTCATCGCCGAAATGCGGATCGATTTGCGACAAATCGTATGTCCAATAGCCGTGAAAAGCGCCGTGACCGAAGAAGTTTTCCGATGCGGCATAAAACACCGGCGACAGCCATATCGACGTAATCCCGAGATCCTTGAGATAGGGCAGTTTTTGCCGCACGCCTTCCAAGTCTCCGCCGTGCCATGCATTCGGATCGTTTGGGTTTGTTTGAATGTTTGCGTCGCTTTTGGCATTAAAAAAGCGATCTATCAAAATAAAATAGATCGCCTGAGGAGATGCCGTATCGTTGTGTTTTGCTGCTGCGGCATCGGGGGGATCCCCCCCCGCGGCGCCGTTTTGTTCCGGCGCGCCGGACGGTTCGGGCGCCGCCGTTTCGTTTTTTATATTATTTTTTTTTACGCTGCGTCCCGTCAGGAATCGATCGATGAGACTTCCCGCATGCCGCTGTATATCGGCGCTTGCGGCGTTTATCGCGTCGTCGCCTTTTTCGTGCGCATACATCAGAACGGCCGGAATCGTAAATGCGTCGTGAAGCGCATCGCCCGTCGACAAATCGTATATCGACAATTTGACATTCACATTCCAACGATATCGCCCCGATAAAATCGAATAAAATTCGGTTTCAATTTCATTGATAAAAAGAATTTGCGCATTTTGGGCCGTGTGCGCCAAGATTTGAGACCGACGCGACGTGTCGCGCGTTCGCGTGATTTGAGATTCGACGTTTTCGAACGCGATATTTTTAACGGCCAAATTTCGATCGGAAATCGGTTTGACGAGCGTTTGCGCGATTTCGTCGGGTATTGCCTGCGACGAAAGATTGGCGTTGTTGTCGTGCGTATTGAATACGGCAACCGCGATATCGCCCGAATATTTGGGCACGGGCGTTTGCGATACGCAACCGACGGACAAAACGGCAAACGCCAAAAACAAAAATGCCGGAATTGCGCGTGACAGGAAAGATTGGATCGACATTAGAACCATGCCTCCGCTTCGATGGAAATGACGTGATGCCAGTGGCGCGCGTCGAGTTTTTGCAATGTCTCTTGTCCGAAAAACTCATTGGTCAAATCGAGCGATTCGGTGTTGCTGTTCGGAAATGCGTTATGCGCGTTCGAATATTGGGTGCCGTACATGATGCGCAGCGACGGGCGCGCAAAAATGCCTGCGCCCCCCGGATTGAGAACGAGACCGAGTTTGCCTTGCCACGTTTTGCGCGAATCGAGGTCGCCGTATTCGAGACCGACATCGCTCGCAATCCCGTTTGTCGAGCTTCGCACCGATCGCGGGCTTTTTCGCCAAAGATTGCCGTTAAGCGAGTTTTCTTGGGCATAGGACGTTTCGGCAAGGATGTGAACCGTCGGCGTGATGTAAACTTGACCGCGCGCAACGACCGATCCGATGAGACGGTTGCGTTCCGACGCCGATACTTCGTCGTCTTTGTCGAAATGATACCCGAATATTCCCGCAACCGTCAGATCAAAACGATCTTTCACGATTTCAAAGTTCATTTCGTCGCCGACGTTGAACTGATACCGTTCGTCGGTCCATTCTTTGATATAAATGCGCTTTTGAACGTTTTGGTACGTTTCGTAATAATAACTTTCGGGATGTTCCCGCAAAAAGTTTAAAAATAGATTGTTCCATTTGAGCGGTCCGAGTTTGCCGAAACCGATATATCCGACGACTTTGAAGCTGAATGCGTCGGTTTCGGTCGGATGCGGATAGGAATTTTCGAATTTTGCAAGATTGTCGTCCGTGCCGAATTGGCGCGCATACGTCTCCAAGACGTTTTTTCGGGCGTAATTTTCGTATGTAACCCCCGAATTCGCATCGAATTGCGTTTGGTGCTGACCGTTTTCGCTCCCCGTCACCGACGGTTCGAAGAAAAGTTCTGCGCCCAAACCGAATTCGAAGTTGTCGGTCGGACGGATCCGCGTCGCCGCCCCGAACGTAAGCACGGCGTTGTAGCCGTCCGACTTCTTGAGATACCCCGAATCGCCGATGCCGACCAATACGTCGGCGTATTTGTTCGACCAAAAGGCCGACAGACCGATCGTATCGTAGAAGATTTCCGCGAATTTCATATCGTACAGCCCGAGATCGCCGAAATAATAATCGAGCGTGCCAAGCTGCCAAACGACGTCTTTGATGAGCACGTTGCCGGCCTTGGCATAGAGCTGAGTAAGCGCAAAATCTCCCAACGCGCCGTTGAGCAAGTCGGCGGCATGCGCCGAACCGCCTTCGATTTTGGCGTGCAGACTCGTCCATACTTCGTTCGTGCCGGGCGATGCTTTGAGCAGCTGCAAACGCATTTCGAGCGCAGCCCAAGTCGTTTCGTTGAGCAAGCGCCCCGATATGTTCCACAAGCCCAATTGCGATTTGCCGCCCTGAAAATCGGGGCGCGCCGCAACCCGAAAATAACCGCCCGCCGAAAATCGATCGTCGTCGGCTTGCGCCGGTCCCGACAAAAACAGCATAAATGCCGATGCCGCTGCCAAAAATGCAATCGCTCGGCGAATTATCGTATGCATGATATCCATCCCTGAAAACGGTGATGAGAAAATGACTGACCTGTCAAATATAAAATGCTTCGCCCGATCCGTCCGGAACGATTATTTGTTATATCTTCGCAGCGCATGCAAAATATATCACAACAACAGCGCCCAACGGCTCGGAGAAAACGCCGGTTTAACGCGCCAATACGACGAATGTGCGCGGTTTCAGCGTATACGTGTTGTCGGGCAAAACTTCGCCTTCGCCGTTGCCGAAAATATTATGCGACGTTTGTTTGCTTGCGTCGGGGTTGTCGCCGAAAAAACTCGCCGAATCGTAATACGATTGCGTATCGATGAGCTTTTTCCAGTTTCCTTCGCCTGCGGGAAGATACGAAAACGACCTGTCTTCGTACGCTTCCATATTGAATGCGATAAAAAGCTCTTTGCCGTCCGATTTGTAATGCATGCCGATCGATTTTCCGTTCCACATCGTGTCGGAATGCCCGTCCGGACCGATCCACTCCGGCTGCGTGCCGTATGTCGCGGGCGCCAAAAATTCGAGATATTGTTTTCGGATTTTTATGGCGGATCGCACAAAATCATGCATGCGCACGCGGTTGTCGTCGCTGAGCCAATCGCCCCAGCGCAACCAGTTGTATTCGTTGTCGGCCGAATCGCTGTAGGCATTGTTGTTGCCGTATTGGCTGCGCATGTACTCGTCGCCGCCCAAGATCATCGGGCTGCCTTGGCTGAACAGCATAAACGCAAAGAAATTGCGAATCATTTGGCGCTTGAGCGTTTCGTTGTTCGTGTCCTCGCAAACCCCCTCTTTTGTATTGCGTTCGTCGGGAGCGTTCGCATCGTAATCTTTGTCCGTGTTGCACCAATTGCGCGAAAAGTTGTCGCCGTCGGCGCCGCTGATTAAATCGCAGAATGCGTCGTAACGATTGTTGCAGCAAATCTGATTGACTTTGCCGCAGCCGTTATGTTTGACCTGATAGCTTACGAGATCGTTAAGCGTGAATCCGTCATGGGCGGTGATGAAATTGACGGAGTTGAAGGGCGCGCGCCCGTCGTCGCCGAACAATTCGCTCGATCCGAGCAAAATGTTGCCGATGTTCAATTTATGTTCCCAATACGGCGGAACGGAATCTGTCTTGGAAAGCGTATAATCGTCATAATTGACGAACTGTCTTATCATATCCCGAAATCGCCCGTTCCACTCGCTCCACGCATAGCCGTCGTCCGATGACGATTTCGGGAACATTCCGATGGCGTAATGCGCGGTATCCCACGGCTCGGCGATAAATCGCGTGTTATTCTTTTTAAATACGGGATCGTCGATGATGTCTTGCAATACCGAATTTCCCGCATTGTCGCGCCAATAGGCCAAGTCTCTGTTTTCGGGCTGTTCTTCGGTCACGCCCAATATCGACGCCAAATCGAACCGGAAACCGTCGACGTGCATTTCTTCGACCCAATACTTGAGATTATCGAGAATGAGTTGACGGAACGGCTCGTGATTTGCGCGCATCTGATTGCCCACGCCGGTTTGATCGAGGTAGCCGCTGTTCGGTTTGCCGTCCGAGTCGGTCAGATGATAGTAGGCTTGGTTGTCGAGACCGCGGAACGAATAAATCGTTGCGGCGGTTTTGTCGTCGAAATTCGATTGCTGCCCGTAATCGTAGGGCGATTCGACTTTGCTGCGCCAAAAACCGCCTTCGCCCGTGTGGTTGTAAACGACGTCCAATATGACTTCGATGCCGTTTTGATGGAGCTTGTCGACCATCTCTTTGAATTCGTCGATAACGTCGTTTGCTTTCGTTTTGGAAAAAGCAAAGCGCTGCTCGGGGGCAAAAAATGCGATCGTGTTGTAACCCCAATACGTGCCGTCGTCGGGCTTTTCGGCCACGGGCATGAGCTCTATCGCCGTTATGCCCAAGTCTTTGAGATATGCGGCTTTTTCGCCGATGCCGCGAAACGTTCCCTGCGCCGAAACATCGAGCGCTTTGGCCGTAAACCCTTTCGGATGCACTTCGTAATAAATCGCTTCGTTTGCCGCATGACCCTTGCCCGATTGACGGTTCGAAATCCACGCCGCTTCGTTGCTGCTCCACGCGTATTGGCTTTGAACGACGACCGATTTCGCGGCGGCGCCCCACGACGATACATCGCGCGCCGTTCCCGACGCAGGGTTGCCTTTGTTCCAGTCAAAATCGCGGTGTATCCGCCGCGCATAAGGATCGATGAGCAATTTGTTCGGATTGAATCGGTTGCCCTTCTCATCGCAGTCGGAAATGTATCCGGTCGCCGATCCCGGCGTAAAGCTCTCGTCATACGGCCAGTTCGGTCCCCAGGCAATGTATCCGTAATGCTGCCCGATGCCGATGCCGGCGACGAACAACGTCCACAGATTCGACCCCGTTTGGCGATGAAGCGGCAACCGCATTGTCGGCGACTCCGACTCGGGATTGTCGAAGAGGAGAACTTCGATCCGCGTGGCGTTTTCCGAATAAACGACAAAATTGACGCCGTTGTCGATGAGCGTCGCCCCCATGTGCGTTTTGAGTTCGGAAAGCGTGATATCGGAAAAAGACGGCGCAATCGGTTTGTTGTCATACATTTTCACGGTGTTGTCCGAGCAGCTGCCCAAAGCACATGCAAGACCCAACAGCAAACCGATGCACGTTGCGCGCAATATCCGCCGTTTCTGTTTCATGATTGCCTCTCTTTCTTGTTTCTCCGTCATGCGCCGCAGCCGCCGAAATGCCGGGACGCGCGAAATTCTCGGATTGATGTCCGAACGCGCCGCATGCATAGGTATGCGGCGGAGTCGCCGAAATCGCCGTTTAATATCGGATTGGCGCCCAAACTGCAAGCATGCCGAAGCGTCGGAATCGCGCCGCAGCGTTGATTCGGCTGCATTTTTGCACCCCGGCGCAGCCCCCAAAATTTGCCCCCGCGCGCAATGGCATTTATGAATGCGCGCGTTATTCGGCGCCGCCGTTCCGCAATCTCCGGCGGCGCGCAAGGCAAAATTGCCGAGCCCGGAAACGGGCGCGGAAATGAGGGGTTTCATGCGTTGCGAATCGGCAATGTCGGCGCTCCGAAGCGCGAAAAATTATGAAGCATCCGGCGATATCGTCGCAGCGCTCGGAATATACCGCGACCTATACGCCCGGAATCCCGCCGACGAAGATGCGATTATGGGCATTGCCGGCTGCGCATTGTCCCTCGATGCACTCGAAACCGCGCTCGAATTCAGCATCCGCCTGCTAATCCTCAATCGCGGCAATCCTTGGGGCTACTACGGACGCGCGGCCGTTATGTTTCGCTGCGGCATGGGCGAAAAAGCTTTGGCCGACGCGATGGCGGCAATCGAACGCGATGTCCCCCCGTCGCCGCTGCGCATCGATATTGCGGCGCTGCTCAACGCTTACGGCTGCCACGATATCGCCCTTTGCGCGCTCGATCCGATAAAATCCGCTTTTATCGGTATCGATATGCCGACCGCCGACGCCCGCGATTTCATGATCGAATACGCGGCGGCGCGCTTGGCTTTGGCTCAAACCGACGATCCCGATTTGCGGCGGATTATCGGTTTGTTCGAAACGATGCGCGGCGAAGACGGCTCCTTCGATTTGTGCGTTGCCGCCTATCGATGCCGATGCCAATCCGCGACACGCGCCGATTATGACGCCTGTGCCGCAAAATATCCCGATTTGGCCGAACTCTCCGAAATCTTGGTCTCCGCCCCCGGCGTCTGCATCCCGAGCGATAACCGCTAAAAAACAGCCTCGGCGTCAATCGGACGGATTTCTGCGCCGACGGTTAAATTAAGATGGGGCTTCGGCTGTTGCCCTGCGGGCAATGCGCCTTCGCTGCCTGCCTTTTTGCCTTCGGCTCAATACGGCAGGCTTGTTTTTTCGATATTTTGCGCATCTGCTTCGTTGGCGTCGCCGTTCATGCGGTCGGAACGTACGTCAGTACGCCCCGACGCGCATTCAGGCTTGCCGCCTTGCATCTGCATCAAACTATCGAAAAAAAAGTACCGAAGATGCAGTTTTTTTGTCTTCGATACTTTGCGCATCTGCGTTGTCTGCTGCGTTGCTCAGGCTGCGGGAATGTACGCGTTTTTTTGACGTATAGCATTCGAAGCAACCGATCAAAAACGATCTTGACGCGCGGCAAGGACGCCGCGCGAGC
>CAVGZQ010000165.1:3652-7461 GCA_963633515.1 Bacteroidaceae bacterium | reverse complement strand
CTGCATGGGCGGGATAGACTTCATCATGGATTTGAGAAATCCCGATGTCGTCGAAGCGCCATTTTCGCCGTTCATGGAATCCCAAACCGTAATTTTGTCGATTTTGATATCTTTGACGGCATCGACTTGAATTTTGAGCCAATCATCGATTTTGTCGGTCATCATAAGACGGATGGCGGCACTCGGGTCGTTGTTTGCCGATTTAACGAGGAGATTGAAACCTTCGGCGCGTTTTGCGAGCTGCGCTTTGATGCCTTCGGCCTGCGCCTGCATTTTGGCGAGCATGGCATCGGCTTCGCCTTTTGCTTTGCGGCGAATGGCTTCGGCTTCGGCTTCGGCTGCGATTTCGATGCGTTTCTTTTCGGTTTCGGCTTTGACGAGGACGTCGGCATTCATGGTGGCTTGCTGTCGCGCGGCGCGCGCCAATTCGGCTTTTTCTTCGGCCATATAAGCATCGCTCAACGCCATGGCGCTGCGGACTTTTTCTGCGCTGTAGGCGCGGGCGCTTGCCTGAGCTTCGGCTTCGCGCCGGTCGGCGACCGAAACGGCAATTGCCGTGGCGGCTTTATTTTCGGCGTCGATGGCCTGCGAGTTGGCATTGGCAATCGCGGCGCGCTGCAAGCATTCGGCTTCTTTTTCGGCCGAAACGGCTCGCGTTTTGGCTGCGGCTTCGGCGGCGGTTGCTTGGGCATTGGCATTGGCAATGGCCGTTCGCTGCGCCGTTTCGGCTTCTTTTTCGGCGGCAACGGCGCGAGCATTTGCCGCTGCGACGCCTTCGCGCTGTTCGCGATCTTTTTCGGCGATGGCAATCGCTTCCATCGTCTTTTCGTTCTTTTCGCCCGTGTTGCCGTCGCGGTTGCGTTCGGCTACGTTTTTCTTGGCCTCGTTGATGGCTTTGGCTTCGGCTTCTTTGCCGAGCGCATCGATGTAGCCCGATTCGTCGCGGATATCGGTGAGGTTTGCGTTGATGAGACGAAGCCCGATTTTCTTGAGCTCAAGACCGACGTTTTGCGATACGGAGTCCATGAATTTGTCGCGCTGCGTGTTGAGCTCTTCGATGTCCATCGTCGCGATGATGAGACGCATCTGACCGAGAATGATGTCCTGCGCGAGCCCTTGGATGTAATGAAGCGACTGCCCCAGCAAACGTTCGGCAGCATTTTGCATGACGGACGGTTCGGTCGATATGCCGACCGTGAAACTCGACGGAACATTGACGCGGATGTTCTGTTTCGAAAGGGCATTGCGCAAGTCGATGCCGATCGAAAACGGCGTCAAATCGAGATATTGGCATTCTTGGAAAATCGGCCAGACAAAAGCCGCGCCGCCGTGAATGCATTTTGCCGATCGCGATTCGCCGTCATGACCGCGTCCGACCTTGCCGTAAATGACCAAAATCTTGTCCGACGGGCATTTGCGGTAGCGTTTGACAAAACCGGCAAAAATGATGATAAAAACAACAACTGCGACGAGTGCAATGATGATCGTCAAAACGTCTGCGTTCGGCATTTTTGTCTCCTTTATTATATGGGCGCAAAAAAAAACAAAATAGGCAAAAAAATGCCCGGGTCAAACCGATTGATGCAATAGGACGGCGGGGTATAAACGCCGAAAAGGCGCGCGATATCCGAAAAATTCAATATTAAGCCAATTCTTCGCTTACGCGTTGCACGACGAGCGTATTGTCGTTTTGGATGTCGACGATCCGGACTTTCGTTCCCGTCGGGATGACCGTTTTATCGAGACTGACGGCTTGGAATTCTTTCAGTCCGCTGTTGATGACGAGATTGACTTTTCCCGTGCCGTGTTCGATCGGCGGAATGGAAAGATAAACTTCGCCTATCTTTCCGATTGCGTGTTCGGTTCGGACGTTTCCGCTTTCTTGCAAGCGGCGCAAAAATCGGACGAGCCTCGCGACGGCAATCATTTCGGCGGTTCCTGCCGCGATCCCCGCGCATATCGCGATGATATGCGATTGAGAAAGCGTCAGTCCCAAAATGGCGCCCCATGAACCGACGGAAAGAAATGACAAAATGCCGACAATCGAAAAATATCGCACGCCGGCATCGGCGTCGAAATCCGAAATATCGTCAAGCGCGCCGTCCGAGTCGATCGGCGTGTCTGTTCCCGATATGCCGAAGACGAGCAAAATGCCTTTGAACAAGAAGAGCGCCGTCGAAATTATCGCAACGCCGTACAAGACCTGAAGAAACGGCTCAAGGGATAAATACCATTCTGACATGAATATCTCCGGAATCGGGCCAAAGCAACTTGACGGAGCTCTGCGGAATGTGCCGAACGGACGATCCGATAGCGGCAAAATGCCCATCTCGGCGTTTTGCGAGAAAACTCATACCGTCGGCAACCCCAAATCGATTGCGCAATTCTTGCATAATCGGGCGTTCGGATCAACAGATTAAACCGCATTCCGATCCGAGAGCGCCGTTCGGAGACGCTTTTGCGCGCGCATGCGCGTCACGTTTGCTCGCCGGACGGACAATCGGGTCGCCAGGGCGGCATATTTTGAGCGGCATTGGGAAAACGCCGAATCATGTAAGATTTGATTTGCGGCGGGAACGGCGCGAGCGATTGAGCCGATGCCGCGGCTTTTCCTTGATCGGTGAGCGCAACGGCGCGATCGGGACATGCGCGCCCGATCAAATTCGCTTCGATCAGCATGTTCAGAATAATCAACAACTCGCGCGCATCCATATACCCGAGCAATCCGTATGTCGAAAGCGCGCGAAACTTGGGATCGTCCGTTTGCCCCGCAAGCATGTTTGCCAAATCGCGGATCGATGCATGTATCTTGGCATGCCGGCAGCGCGCGGCGGCGCACAGACATTTGCTCAGGACGTAATGCAACGGTTCGGGCGGGAATTGCGTTTCAGAGCCATTGCGCGCGCGAAGCGGCATTGCCATGCAAATGTCGCAGTGCCCGCAATTTCCCGCCCGACGCGCTTCGGCGCTGCCAAAATAGCCGAGAATGAATTTTGTTCGGCATTCATCGCTGTATATATAATGGAGCAATGATTTTAACCGATTTTCTGCAATTCTTTTTTGCGCATTGTCTTCTTTGCACAATTTTTTAAACGTCGCGCCGGCGCTGCAATCGTTCCAAACAAAGACATCGGCGGCCGGATCGGCGTTGTCTTGGGGCGGCCGGCGCACGATGATTTCTTTGGCCGTCAATTGGCGCAGCGCCGTGACGAGTTTTGTTCTGAGCTTTGAATCGGCCGATTCGACGAGCGCGCCGACATCGGCGGCGGCGCCTTTTTGAGGCAAATCGGCGCCGGAGGCTTTGGCAAACGCTTCGAAAATCGTTTGGTATGTTTCGAGCCCCGGAGACGCGCCTTCGATAAAGCTTTGCTGTATTTTGGCGTCGGCTTTCGAATAGAGCATGATGCATGTTGCGGGCAATCCGTCGCGCCCGGCGCGGCCGGCCTCTTGGGTGTACGCTTCGACGCTCGCGCTCATCGACACGTGCAGCACATAGCGGATGTCTTTTTTGTCGACGCCCATGCCGAAAGCCGTTGTCGCAATCAGGCAATGAAAAGCATCATCCATGAACTGTTCTTGAATCTTCGCGCGCATCTGCGCCGTGAGCTTGGCGTGATAAATGCCGATGCTCAGCCCATGTTCGCCGAGAAACGCGCCGATTTCTTCGGCTTGTTTAATCGTCGAGGCATAGACAATGCCGCAGCCCGGACAGGGCTGACTGTAGTCGATCGAACGTTGGATGCGATCGCGAATAAACTGCAAAATGTATTCGAATTTTTCTTTTTTTGTTTTGCATATTCGGACGCCGT
>CAVGZQ010000165.1:1419-3642 GCA_963633515.1 Bacteroidaceae bacterium | reverse complement strand
GTACAGAAGATTCTTTCGGTCGAAGCCGAGAATATGCGTGTGCGGGTCGGCAAATCCGAGTTGCTCGACGATGTCTTTTTGGACCGGCGGCGAGGCCGTTGCCGTCAGCGCAATCGTCGCCGGATTGCCGAGCGATGCCCGCAGCGATCCGATGCGCCGGTAATCGGGGCGGAAATCGTGCCCCCATTGACTGATGCAATGGGCTTCGTCGATGGCCAACAGACCGATTTTGACGCGGCGCATGAGATCTTGAAACGAGACCGTTTTCATGCGCTCGGGGGCGACATAGAGGAATTTAATCCGCCCGGCGGCAACGTCTTCGATGATCCGTCGCTGTTCGCCCGGCGATTGCATGGCGTTGAGTCCCGCCGCCGCGATGCCGCGCGCCGAAAGCGCGTCGATTTGGTCTTTCATCAGAGCGATGAGCGGCGAAATGATGAGCGTCAGCCCCGGACGCATGTATCCGGGCAACTGATAGCATAAACTTTTGCCGCTTCCCGTCGGCATGACCGCCAGCGTGTCGCGCCCCAAAAGCACGTCGCGGATAATCGGCGCCTGACCTTCGCGAAACCGTCTAAGCCCGAAGACTTCGTTCAAAACGATGAGCGCATCTTCTGACGGGGTTTGCGATGATGGTTCAACTGGCGCGGGCATGACACAAAGATCTCCGTTCGAAATTCGCCGAAAGTTGCATTCCTTCGTCCGGAAAGCATTCGCCGCGATCAAACGGCGCCGAACATTTCTCCGAACGGAAATGTTCAATTGCGGCGATCTTTCGGATCGGCAGGGCGTGTATCATATTTTTCGGATCTTGTGGGCGTGTTTTTCCGAAATCGCCCCATTGCGCGCCGTTTTGCGCATTCAATGCGTTTCGCGCAAAGTCTGCTGCTTTGCGCCGGTTGCCGCCGTTTCGCGCAAATCGCGCCCGGGGCGGCAGCGTCGCATGATTTATTCGATCTCAGCCGCGGTTTCGTGATAGTAGACCGCGATTGCGTTGCATGTGTTCCTGCCGCCGGCGGCGCGGCATATCGTGTCGGAGCAGTTTTTGCCGAATCGGATAGGTATTTTTAAAGGAGGCCTATGTCCGTCATTCCTTGGGTATCATTTTTGTTGCTCGTGTTTTTCCTTCTTGCGCTCGATTTGGGCGTTTTAAACAGGAAAGTTCACGTCATTCACACAAAAGAAGCGCTGAAATGGACGTGCTTTTGGATCGGGTTGGCGCTGGCGTTTGCCGTGGCCATGTATTTTATGTACGAGACGCATTGGTGCGGCGTCGGTCTGCACGAAGGCGCAAACGAAAACGGCGCGCAGGCCGCCATGGACTATATCACCGGCTATCTCATCGAAAAAGCGCTGTCGCTCGACAATATTGCCGTCATGGCAATGATTTTTGCATCGTTTAAAGTTCCGCTTCAATATCAGCATCGGGTTTTGTTTTGGGGCATTTTGGGCGCGCTCGTTTTCCGCGGTCTCATGATTGCCGTGGGCGCCGCCGCCGTCGCAAGCTGGGGATGGGTTTTGTACGTCTTTGGCGTCCTGATCATCTGGGTCGCGATTAAGTCGACGTTCGGAAACGCCGACGACGGCGATCCGAAAGACAAATGGTATGTCAAATGGCTCATGAAACATGCGCGCTATACGGCCGAGATAGAGGGCATGCACTTTTTCAAGCGCATCGACGGCATGATCTATCTCACACCCCTCATGCTGACGCTTATCATCATCGAATTGAGCGACGTCATCTTTGCCGTCGACTCGATCCCCGCGATTTTCGGCATCACCACCGACCCGTTTATCGTCTTTACGTCGAATATCTTTGCCATTTTGGGACTTCGTTCGCTCTATTTTGTCTTGGCGAGCATTATCGAACGGTTCGAAATGCTGAAGTACGCGATTTGTTTCATTTTGGTCTTTGTCGGCATCAAATTGTTGCTTCCCGGCGGCTATGCCGCCGTCAATTGGCTGTTTGATGCCGATTACGAAACGATCCATTTGCCCAATTGGACGAGCTTGGCTACGGTCGGCGGTTCGGTGTTAATCGGCATCGTTGCCAGTTTGCTGTATGAACGCAAACACCCGCACGAAGCCAAACCGCAAACTGACGGCGAATCGGACGGAGACGATGAAGCAAAAATCGAAAACGCTCCGGACGAAAAAGCTATCGCAGAATAAAATTCCGTGTTTTTCGATTGTTACAAATAAAATTCAAAAATTAAAAAAAAA
>CAVGZQ010000165.1:0-1409 GCA_963633515.1 Bacteroidaceae bacterium | reverse complement strand
GTTTTCGGGCGCGTCTTTTTTAGCATTTTTTTTTTTTTTTTGCAGGCATGATCAAACTGCGCCGGCTGCAACACCGGTTTCAGAATCCGAACTTTGGGAGCCATTGCATAAAGAGCGCAGGTTTTCCGACGCATGCTTTGGATGCGTCGGCGGTCCGCATGCCGCCCAAGATCCAAAGCGGCGTGTTGCCGTTGCACAGAACCGGCCATTTGATGCGCAAATCGGGCGCAACGCCTTGGCTTCGCAATGCTTCGCGCATGGACGTTTTGCGGTTATCGGCCGTTGCGAGCGTTTTGAAGTTTTGGGCCGGGGCGAGTCTGAGGTGCAGGCGCGGCGGCATGCAAATCGCAGCCAAATGCGGCGTATTGACGATTTCGCAGGTCGGTTCGGCGCAGAAAAGCGTCAGCGTACCCATTTCGGCGGCATTTACGACGGTCGGAAACGAACTTCCGATATCGACGGGCTGCCACCCGGGCTGCGCGGCGCGCGGCAGGATGCAAAAGCCGCGTCGGCCGAAGCCGATTGTCATATCGCCCCATTCGAGGCGGCGGCATGTTTGGGCATTGCAGCGGATGCGGGCGCATGCGTCGGCAATCCAAGCTTGCGGCGGGCAACCGCCCGGCACGATATGGCGGGCAACATGGCGCAAGATTTGACATTGCGCGCTAATGTGCAAATCATTCCAATCTTCGCGCGAAATATAAAATGTTCTTTCGCCGATTTTGTGCTTCATTGCATAATGTTCGGCAAACGATCGGACAGCATCGGCATCTTGCGCAATATTGAGCAGCGAACGGTAAATCGTCTCTGATCCGTTTGAGATTTGAACAATATTCGGCAATAATTCTTTTCTTATGCAGTTTCTTTTATACGCTGTGTCTGAATTCGTCGGGTCTTCTGCCCATTCAAAGCCGATCTGCCGCAAAAAAGCGCAAATTTCGGATTTGGAACACGCCAGAAGCGGACGAATCAGGCGCGCGCCGCGTGCGATGCGAACCGGCGGCATGCATAAGCCTTCGGCGCCGCAGCCGCGTCCCAGCCGCCACAATGATGTTTCGGCGTTTTCGTCGCCGTGATGCGCAAGCGCAAGCGCCGGCGCGGGGATGCCGCGCAAAGCGCCGAATAACGCATCATAACGCGCATTGCGTGCGATGCATTCGACGTTATGCCCCGGGTTGCCGAGGTTTAAGTCGGTCCGAATAAACGGCATCGACAATTTTTCGGCCGTTATTCGCGCAATTTCTGCATCGCGCGCATCATCTCTCAGTCCGTGTCGAATATGGTGCGCTCTGAGCGCGATATGTTTGTATTTTTTATATGCGATGACCGAAAGCAGCGCCGTCAGGCAGACGCTGTCGGCGCCGCCGCTCAATGCGATGTCGATATGCATAATATTCGATAATATATCG
>CAVGZQ010000164.1:0-7498 GCA_963633515.1 Bacteroidaceae bacterium | reverse complement strand
GAGATTGTCGAAACGCGACGAAGCCGTTTCGATCGCAACCCCCATCGCCGAAGGCGAAGATCGCGCCGCATTTAAGGCGCGCGCCGTTTTGGCAGGAACCGATCGGGCTCAGCTGACGAGCCTTGCGGCGACGATGAACGATTTGCTCAAGAAATTGCGCCGAACCCCCGAAGAAATGCCGCTTATCGGCGATTTGGCCGAGCTCTATGTCAATCGCATGGATTCGCCCAAAGAGGCCGAAGAGCAATACAAACGCATTAAGCTGTCGGAACCGAAGAACACGAAAATGCTGCGTTTCTATTGCAAGTATTATGAGGCGGCGAGCGACTGGCAGCGCGTCGTCAGCACGCTTCAGACGCTTAAGGGCGCCGTCGCGGGGACGTATCGCGAATTGGGCGTGGCGCGTCAGATTGCGCGCGTCAGCGAAGAAAAACTCAATAATCCCAGCAAGGCCGTCAGCGTTTGGAATCAGTTCATCAAAGAAGGGATTTTCGCCGACATCGCGCGCGAGGAATTGATCGGTCTGTTTACGCGGACCGGAAAATACCAAAACCTCTTGGAGATCTACAAAAACGATCTCGAAGCATTGGCGCCCGAACAAACGGCAGATCGCATCGAAGTCATCAAAAAATGCATCGAAATCAACGATAAGCACACCAATAACGATGCGATGGTCATTAAACTTTATCATCAAATACTGTCGATCGATCCCGATAACGACGAAGCCGTCAATGCGCTCGTCGAACGCTACGAAGCATCCAAGCGCTGGAACGATTTGCTCAAAGTTCTCAATCAGAAGGCCGAGCGCGCGACCGATAAAGATACTTGCGTAAAGATTTATTACCGCATCGCGGATTTGTGGAGCAAGAGTCTGGCAAACGTCAACAAATCGATCGATCCGCTTCTCAAAGTCGTCGAAATCGACCCGACGCAGCGTCCTGCGCTCCGACAGCTCCACGACTATTACGAACAAAAGAATAATTGGTCGGCGCTGTGCGATATTATCGACAAAGAAGCCGATGTCGCAGACGATGCCGAGAAGGTAACGTTGCTCAAGCGGCAGGCCGAGATTGCCGAAGTCAATTTGCGAAGTCCCGAAAAAGCCGTCGAATCGTGGGAAAAGCTGAGCAAGTGTTTGGCCGATCCGAGCGAAGCTTTGGCCGAACTCGCCCGCCTGTACAAAAAACAGGAAAATTACGAAGCGCTCTTGGGGGTCTATCGGCGCGGGCTCGAATTTGCGCACAGCCAAACCGAAAAGATCGACGATTTGAATGCCATCGCCCGCATTTATCTGACAAAACTCGATAACCGCGAAAAAGGCATCGAAACGCTCACCGGTTTGCTCGATATCGAAGAAGGCCGGCAGGATGCGCTCGATCAATTGACGCAAATTCGCGTCGAAGCCAAGGAATGGGATGCGCTCATCGAACTCTATACGTCGATCGGGCGCGCCGAACAGGTTTATGAATTGCTCGATCTGACGGCCGCCGACGAAGAAGACGACGACGTCCGCATCGAGCTCTTTAATCTCATGGCAAAAATTGCCCAAGATGAGCTCAACAGCGACGATATGGCGATTGCGGCATACGAGAAAATTCTCGAAGTCGACGCAACGCATGAAGAAACGGCAAAACGCCTGCTCAAGTACTATCGCGCAAACGGAAATCACCGAAAAGCCATCGACGCAATCCAGATCATCATTGCGTGGACGTCCGATCCCGAAGAAAAGATTGCCATGCACGTCGAGATTGCCAAGCTTTTCGAAGATGAGCTCGATGATATCGATCATGCCGCCGGCTGGTACGCAAAAGCCGTTTCGCTTGCGCCCAATCGCAAGGATTTGCGCGAACATTTCGAAGATTTGGCGCTTCGCGCCGATAATTGCGGCTTGATTTGCGAGGTCTACAAGCCCTTGCTCGGCAGCGCGCAGTGCGACGCCGAAACGAATGTCGGCATTCATCGCGTATTTGCCCGCGTTTGCCAAAATAATCTCGATAAATGCGATGAGGCGATTAAAGCATGGGAAGTTTGCCTGCATGCCGACGCAAACGATCCCGAGGCGCTCAATGCCCTTGAAGTCCTTTACGAAAAAGACGCGCAGCATGCGAAGCTCCTTGAAGTTCTCGATCGAAAACTCGCCCTGACCGAAGACTCCGACGAAATCTTGGCACTCGCCTTCAAACGCGCTCAGCTCCTCGTTAATCAGCTCAACGACCTCGATGCGGCCGAAGCTTCATATCTCAAGGTGCTCTCGATCGACGAAGACAACTTGGAGGCTATCCGCGGCTTGAAAGCCATTTATGACGTGACCGAGAATTGGAGCAAACTTGCCGACATCCTTAAAAAGGAATGCGGCATTTCTGCCGATTCCGGCGAAAGACTCGATATTCTCTTCGATTTGGCCGAAATCAAACGCAATCACCTCGGCGATCTCGACGATGCAATTCGGATTTACGACGATATTCTCAAAGAAGAATCGGCTCATGCGCGCACCATCGATGTTCTTGAGCAACTCGTTGCCGACGGCGTCCAAGCGGCGCGCATCGCCGCAATCCTCGAGCCTGTGTACGAATCGGCCGGAAATACCGTCAAGCAGTGCAAAGCGCTCGAAATAACGCTCAAGTCGCTCGAAGGCAAAGAACGCATCGACGTTTTGTGGCAGATCTTCGAACTCCAAAATGGCGTTATCGGCGATCAAATGGCGTCGTTTGACGTTGCCGCGCGCATTTTCAAAGAAACCCCCGACGACGAACGCATTTGGAAACACCTCGACGACGTTGCGGCGGCAATCGACGAAGCTTCGGCATGGGCGACGTTGGCCGATCTTTATGCAACCGTCGCATGCGATGCCGAGCATGATGAAGAATGGCGCTATAAAATATTGTTTAAACGCGCCCTCATCGCAGAAGAAAAACTCGGTCTCGATCGCGACAGCATCGGTTTGTGGGAAACGTATCGCGCCAAAAATCAAGACGATGAAACGGCGATTGCGCATCTCGAGAAATTGTACCGCGATAATTCCGAGTTCAAAAAGCTCGTCGAACTTCTCGAATTTAAGGCGAAGCTCGATATTCACGATGATGAAGAACGCATCGGAATCAATTTGCAGGCAGCGCAAATCTACGAAGATATCCTCGAATCTCCGAACGATGCGATTCGGGTCTACCGTTCGATTCTCGATATCGATCCGAGCCGAAAAGAGGCATTGGAAGCGCTTGAACGGCTCTATAAATCCGGAGAGCTCTGGCCGGAACTGGCAAAACTCTACGATGATGAACTCTCGATTTATTCGGAAACCGAAACGCTTAATATCATTCGATGCAAGCTTGCCGAAGTTTGCGAAAATAAAATTGCCGATTACGAACGTGCAGTCGAATGTTACAGAAGCGTTCTCGACACCTGCAAGTCCGACGGCGTTCTTTCGGGCGCAACCGGTTTGCTCCGCCATTTGGTGACGGTTGAAGGCGGCAATGCCGCCGACTGCCGGGCGTCATTGTGCGAATTGCTCGAACCCATTTTTGTCGATAATGGCGACAACGCCAAGCTCATCGATATTTTGCGCATTAAACTTGCCGATGCCGACGATGCATACGAAAAAGTCGAATTGAATCGCCGCATCGCTTCCATTCTCAAGAACGATTTGGGCGATGAAGCCGGCGCATTCGAAGCAATCAAGGCTGCGCTTAAGATCGATATCGCCGACGCCGCTTTGCGCGAAGATTTCGAAACGCTCGCGGTTAAACTCGATCGATGCAAAGAAATTATCGATCTCTACGAATCGAGCGTCGGCGGTCTCGACGACGACATGTTGAAGCACGATCTCTATAAGCGCATCGCAAATGTGTACGAAGAGAAACTTCAGGATACGGAACAAGCCATTAAGGCGTATCGCATCATGATTGATCTCGACGAAATGGACACGCAATCGCTCGATGCGTTGGAGACGCTTTATGCAAACGGCGAGAATTGGGAGCTTTTGCTCGATATTTTGACGCGCAAGTCGGAGATCGGATCGGGCGACGAAAAAGTCTGCATCTTGCGAAAAATGGCGACGATTAATTGCGATTGTCTCAGCCGTCCCAAAGCTGCCATCGAAAATTATTGCGAAATCCTCAACAATCTCCCCGATGATACGGACAGCATTTTGGCGCTCGAATCGCTTTACGAGCAGACCGAGGACTGGCAAGCTCTGTGCGATAATTACGGGATTAAATTGCAGCATGCGTCAAGCGATGACGAACGCCGCGAGATATTGCGCAAAATGGCATCCATTCAGGAACAAAAGCTCGATGCCAAAGACGATGCCGTCCAAAATTATATGCAAATTCTCGATATCTTCCCGCAAGACGAAGAAACGCTCGATGCGCTCGACAGACTCTACTTGTCGCAAGAGAATTATGATGATCTCGCCGGCATCCTTCAGCGAAAACTCGAAATTCATCCCCAAGACGAAGAAACGGATGTTCTGCGTTTCCGCCTGGGGCAACTCTGTCAGAATCGGCTCGATTCCGTGTCGCAGGCAATCGACTGCTACAAAGCGATTCTCGATCGGAATCCCGAACACGGCGGCGCAAACCGCGCGATGCGCGAGTTGCTTG
The DNA here is from genome assembly GCA_963633515.1 of Bacteroidaceae bacterium. Classification (GTDB taxonomy): domain Bacteria; phylum Myxococcota_A; class Bradymonadia; order UBA4248; family UBA4248; genus UBA4248. The sequence goes on along the minus strand of CAVGZQ010000164.1, from coordinate 2,900 downwards.
CGAACGAAGACTGCAAAATCGATGCATCGAAGGTGCTCGAATCGGTGTACGAGCGCACCGAACAGTTTGAGCATTTGGCGGAAGTCCTCGAAATTCAGCTTGAACAGGAATACGATCCCAACGCTCAAGTCGCGCTTTTGGTTCGCATAGCCGCAATTCACCAAGACTGTCTGTCGGACTGCGAAGCCGCCTTCGGCGACTTGGCGCGGATTCTCAAGATCAGCCAGTCGTCCGAATATATCGAACGCATCGAAGGGCTGAGCGAAATTCTCGGCAATACGTCGCGGTTGGCCGAAGTTTATATCGACGTTGTTGCAAATGTTTACGAACCCGAAAAACAAGTATTGTTCAACAACAAGATTGCTGATTTGCTGTGCAATCGTCTCGATGACGAAAATCGCGCCGAATCGTTCTACAAGGCGACGCTTGAGGTTTCGTCCGATGACGCTCATGCGCTCGAAGCTCTCGACAAGATTTATGCAAAACGCGAAGCTTGGACAGAGTTGCTCGAAATTCTCGATGCGAAGTTCAATGCGGCGAAAGATGACGAAGAAAAGATCTCCATTCTGTATCGAACCGCCGATATCCAAGAATCCAAATGCGAACTTCACGACGATGCCATCGCTTCGTATCAGCGCATTCTCGAAATCGACCGACATCAAGACAAAGCCGTTGCTTTGCTTTCGGCAGTCTACGAAAGCCAAAACATGTGGTCGGAGTATGTCGATCTCATTCGTTCCGAAATCGATCAGACCCAAGACCGGAATGAGATTTTGTCGCTCAAATTCAAACTTTCTGTCATTCAGAACGAGAAATTGGGCGATAATTTCGATGCCATCGAAACATTGAAAGATATTCTCGCTGCGCAGTCCGATCATGGCGAAGCGCGGGCTTATCTCGAAGATCTCTTCGAAAAAGGCCGGGATATCGCCGAGATATCGGATATTCTCGAACCGCTCTATAAAGCCGGCAATGAATGGCGCAAACTTATTCACTCGCTCGAAAAACGCGCCGAAAATGAAGAAGATTCGTTTGCAAGAGTTCAAATCATCGAGCAAATTGCAAAAACATACCGCTACAATCTCGAAGATTTGTCTAAGGCGCTCGAGGCATACGGACGCATGTTCCTGTTGCAGCCTTCAGACGCCGATATACGGGAACATGTCGAAAGATTTGCTTCGCAAACGCTTGAATTGAACGTTTGGTATGATTTGTACGACAAGGCTTTGACCGATAATCTCGTCGAAGATGATGCCGATCGCCGCGCCATTATGCTGTCGTTGGCGCATTTGGCTGCCGAACGCATGGGCAATCACGATAAAGCCCGTCAATTGTGCCAAGCCATTCTCGACGATGATCCCGAGGAAATGGCGGCTTACGATCTCCTCGAATGGTCCTATGCGCAGAAACAGGAATATGCCGATTTGCTGGCGTTGTGGGCGAAGAAAGCCGAAGTTGTTCAGGAAACCGAGACGAAGATTGCATTGCTGATGCGAATGGCGTCGATCCAAGAAGAAATTCTCGGCGATGATGCCGAAACGGCGAAAACATGTCAGGCCATTCTCGAGATCGAGCCTGCGGCGACGTCCGTCGCTGCGGCGCTTGAACGTCTCTTGCGCAAAACATCGCAGTTTGAAGCGTTGGCTGATTTTTATCGTCAGCGCAGCGATTACGCGCAAGACGACGAGACACGCGTCGAATATCTGCGAAAGCTCGGCGTCGTCTTGGCCCGCGAATTAAAACAGCCCGACGAAGCGACGGAAGTTTTGGGCAATGCGCTCCGAATCGACAAAGACTCGACGGCTTGCAAGCGCGCCGTCGAATCGATGCTTAACGAAATCGAACCCAACGAGGATAATGTTCAGACGCGCAATGCCATGGCGCATCTCTTGGAACCGCTCTACGGCGACGATGATTGGAACAAACTTGCGCGCGTGCTCAATGTCTTGATCGAGACAACAGACGATGCATTCGACAAGGTCGCTTTGTATATGCGTTTGGCGGCGATTTACGAAAAGCACGATGCCCATCTCAAACGCGCATTCGATGTCTATGCGAAAGCGTTTGTTGCGATTCCCGCGACGGAAAACGCCCGCGAAAAACTCGAAGAATTGGCCGAAAAGCTCGGCAATTATGCGCTGTTGGCCGACGTATTCATGCAAGCCGTCGATGCGTCCGAAGACGATAACGAAAAATTGTCGCTCTATGAGCGCACGGCTCAAATCCGAAGCGATAAACTTGGGCAATATCAAGAAGCGGCGACGTGTTATGAAGCCATCCTGGCAATCGACGAATTCAATCTCAATGCCATCTGTTCGCTCGAGAAGCTCTATGCGCAGCTCAAGAATTACGCGAAGAACGTCGCAATCCTGAAAAAACATGCAGAAATCGCCGACGATCTCATCGATCGGAAAGATTTGCTCTACAAAATGGCCGATCTTCAGGAAAATGCGCTTAATCAGGCCGACGATGCCGTCGAGTCGTATAACGAAGTCCTCGGTCTCGATTCCGAAGATCCCGTCGCTCTCGATGCGCTCGAGAGACTCTATGCGCAGACCGAAGATTGGGCGGCGCTTATCGATATCTGCGAGCGCAAGCTCAATATCGGCGGCGTATCGGCCGATGCCGTCGGGATTTTCGTGAAAATTGCCTGCACTTATCGCGATAAGCTGGGAAATGACGACGAAGCCATTCAATACTTTGCGCGCGCTTTCGAACAAGATCGCTCAAACGGCGAAGTCGCTTCGGCGCTTGAAACGTTATATGCCAAGACTGAACAATTCGACGATCTCATTGCAGTGATCGAGTCTCAGGTCGGCGTTGCGGATGCCGCCGGCGATACGTCGCTCAAGCACGCCCGTCAAATCCGCATGGCGCATATTCTCATCGACAATATCCAT
>CAVGZQ010000163.1:0-7500 GCA_963633515.1 Bacteroidaceae bacterium | reverse complement strand
GTCCATCATGTTGCCGCGGATCGCAAAATCGCGGAATTCTTTCATTAAACCCATTGCAATTTTTCTCCTTAAAGACGAATCGCGCCGCCGGAAGCGCGCGATTTCATAACAATTTAACGCAATACCGGCACGGCAAAACCGCAAGAGGCAATCTTCAGGCGGCTTTGCCGAATGTTATTGCAATAAAAATCGGTATTATTTCACAGCATTTGTTTGACGGCTTCTTTGATGCGTCCGAGTTTAACTTTTTCGGCCGACATCATCACCGGATAATCATCTTTTGTTGCTTTGCAACGCACGCCCAAATAAGCTTTGAGTTTCGGTTCCGTTCCCGACGGACGCAGCGAAATCCAAGACCCGTCTGTCAAACAGAACGTCAGCATGTCTTGTTTGGGCAAATGAATGACCGGGGTGACGGTTCCGTCGGAAAGATTTGTCGTTTTGAGGTTGAGAAGATCCCGAACCGACTCGACTTCGATGCCGGCGATGGCGTGGGGCGGGTTGTTTCGCAATCCGGCCAAAACATTGGCCATCGTTTCTTTTCCCGACAGGCCTTCGTAGAATTTTTCGGCGGCATCTTCGGCATGAATGCCGAATTTGAGATAAATCTCGTCGAGCACGTCGCTGACTTTTTTCCCGCGGGCTTTGCAGTCGGCGGCGAGTTCTGCGAGAAGCAAAACCGACAGAATGCCGTCTTTGTCGCGGGCATCGGAATAAGTAAATCCGAAGGCTTCTTCATAAGCAAAGATGAAATGCTGTCCGCGTTTTGCGCGCTCGTCGGCGACGTTGCCCATCCACTTGAAACCGGTCAGGGTTTCTTGGAAATCGACGCCCATGCCTTCGCAAATGGCGCGCGTCAACGGACTGGAAACGACAGAGCAAATCGCAAAGCTGTCATGATTGCGCAATTTTTCGGGCAAATGTTCGATCAAATAGTAGAGCATCAGCGCGCCGATTTGATTTCCGCCCAAAATTTTGTATTCACCGTCGGCGGGAATGGCGCATCCCAAACGATCGGCATCGCCGTCGTTTGCAAGGACGATTTCCGCATTGACTTCTTTAGCCAAGCGCAGCGCGCGCGGCCACGTGTCCAAACGTTCGGGATTCGGGGCATCCAATCCCGCAAAATCGCCCGACGGCGTTTTTTCTTCTTCGACGACGCGCACTTTCTTAAATCCTGCGCGTTCAAACGATTTGGATGCGCATTCCCATCCCGTTCCCCCGAGCGGCGTGTAGATGATATCGACATCGTTTGCGCCTGTGTGCACGGCGCTTTTGACAACCCAATCGCAGTAAGCGTCGATCGTTTCGTCGCTCATCATTTCGATGATGCCGCTTCGGACGCCGTCTTCGACGGACACGAACGCATGGCCGGCATCGGGGAGTTTTTCCATTCGGGATGCAACTTGCGCATCGACGGGAGAAATGATTTGCGCGCCATTCGACCAGAAAACTTTGTAACCGTTGTAGATTTTCGGATTATGGCTGCTCGTCACCATAACGCCTGCGAATGCATTTTTTTTGCGGATGGCGAAGGGAACGAGATTTGTCGGCGTAAGGCGATCGAACAAATGGACTTTTATATGATTGGCGGCCAAGACGCCTGCGGTCATGCGGGCAAATTCTTCGCTGTGATGACGGCAATCGTATCCGACGACAACGCCGCGTTTTGCGGCTTCGTCGCCGTATTCTTCGATTAAGCATCGAGCCAAAGCGCGCGTGGCTTTTGCGATCATGTAAACATTCATCATCGTGCGTCCGGCGCCCATGACGCCGCGCAAACCGGCCGTGCCGAAATGCAGCGTGTCGCCAAACCGATTTGTTATCGTTTCGATGTCGTTATTATCAATGAGCGCTTGGACTTCGGCCCGGGTTTGGGCGTCAAACGGCTCTTGCGTCCAAGATTTGGCTGTTTCTAAAGCTTGTGTTTCCAATGCATTCATACAAATTCTCCTCATAACGGTCGTTGAGAACGTTTGCAACCGGCAAAATGCGCATCATTTTGCCAAACTCAATCCGAAGTCCCTCGACGTCAACGAAAAACGCGCAGGCATGATGCAAGCGCGTGTTCTGCAGCTTGGCGGGCTTCGGCATCGGTTTCCATTTTAAGCATGACTTCCAAATCCGGAATAAAAGCTTGCCATTGCGTAATGCCGGCGGCGCGCGCCGCGCAATAGCGCACTTTTGGCAAGGGACTGTCGAGATTGACGGCGATTGTTTTTATCATCTCGGTTTCGGGTTTGCGCCCCAAAAGTCCCAAGGCAATGAGCAGATTGGCATCGAAAAAACGTCGGGAGCATGCGCCGATGAGCTCATCGATCGCATAACACGGCACAGCGTTGCGAAAACGCTCCCGCGCGCGTTTTGAAATCCAAGACTGTTTTGAACTTATGGTTGCGTAACATACTTCGTCGCGCAGATTCCGCACGAGCGTCAGCTCAGCGCCGATATCGTTTTGCGCCACATACGCAATTTGATGCAATTCGGTAACTTCCGAAGATTCGTCGCTGACGAGTTCAAAAGATACGCCGTCTGTCTTCAGTCCGTCGATAACCGACATGACTTTCTCGAAAAACTCGGGATCATTCAAATCGGGATTGTCCCGAAAAACACAACGCCTCTTATGCATAACACCAAATCAGCCCGTCGAACCGTCCCAACAAGGCAATCATGCGCCGTTGCAACGCAAATTGCCGGCGGCGCAAGAAAACCGCCTCAATGACGGCTTCACTCTACAACAATCATTCATTTTTTCATATCACAAATTCGCGGAAACACGGTCAGAACGCCATCGGAATTCATCCAATGCAAAAAGCGCGGCGTATGCTCGCACCTGCCGTCGGTCTGCCTGCGGCAGACCGACGGCAGGGAGAACATAGCCGCGCCGGCCGCGCGTATTGCCCGCAGGGCAATAGCGCGGCAAGCCTGCCGCATTTGCCGCGGCAAACAGGCAGGCAGCGAAGGCGTATTTACCCCTGCCCGCCGGCAGGGGTAAATAGCCGCAGCCCCGCATCCGCCCATTGATTTCGCGATGGCGTAAGATTATCGTTATTTGCGCGCCCGGCTTTATAATTATTCCGGATCTTTGCGTTGCGGGAAAATGAAATATATCTATGCGATTGCATTCTGCGTCATTGCATATAGCAAACCGCCGGAACCGGAATGTTTAAACGAGTTCGGCGCCGTTGCCGACGCGAGTTTGTATAAAAGGCAAACCGAGGGAGATAATATCATTTTTGATAAACGGGCAAGCCGGGGATTCGCACAAAACGATGACGTTTGAGCCTGCATCGAGCGTGCAGCAAACGGATATCGCCTGACTTGCTCTCATGATTTTTTGTATGATTTCGACGCTTTTGGGCGCAAAATACAGCACGGGCGGATCGCAAGTCATGGCGATGGCATGCAATCGCATCATATTTCGGTGCGCGCCTGCCGCGAAAGCGCGAAAATCTTTTTGCAAGACGGCATTTTGTATAATATCGGCTTCTTTTGCGGATTCTTGCGCAAACGTGTTCCAAAACGGCGACCGCGCGCACATTTTCATGCATTCGGCACTTGAAATCATTTTTTGATCGTCGCTGACCTGAACGACGAACACGTGCAACGGCCAATGATCGGCGGGAGCAAAAGAGACGGCAAAGGAGTCGCTTCCGTCATCCCGGGTTCCGGCATGCCATCGCGTCCATCCGCCGGGGATGCTGCGCGCAGCGGATCCCGACCCCAGGCGCGCCAAGGCGCTGAGCTGAGATTCGGGGAGATCCAACCCGGCGGCAGCAGCCGCAGCGACTGCCGCCGCTGCGCTTCCCGAGGCCGACGAAGCCAATCCCGCCGCCAGCGGGAAATTATTGCGAGATTGCAAAGCGCAGCGTTTGTCCCAACCTTTAAGGGAACGAATTTTATCCAAAATCCGTTCGATGCGCCCCATCGACTGCGCGGGCACCTGCCAGCCGTTGATGAACAAAGCATCTCTCGAGTCGTCATCATGCCAATAAGCTTGCGTTTCCGTTACCAATCCGTCGACATTGAATGCAATCGAATCGAATAAAGGAAGGTTTAACGTTTCGTCGCGTTTGCCCCAGTATTTTGCTGCGGCCACGTTTGCATGAACGCGGGCTTTGGCCCGATGTTTTTTGCGATTATCCCGTTCTTGTTCAGCCATTTTGCCTATTCCTTCAACATTCGATGCTTAATCATAAAGTGCTTGAAATGCCGACGGCAATGCCTCCGCCCACAGCCACCGAGTCGTACATCCAATGATATTCTGCATAAACCTGTCCGGAAATCGATACGATTCCGATAATATATTGCAGTCCCAAGGCGCCGCCGGCGCTGCCGGCGATGTTCTCGTTTCCCGTCAAAGCAACGAGCGTGTTGCTCATGAAAACGTTGAGCGAAATTTCGGGCTGAATGTAAAAATATAAATTCGCTTTGCGAAACGGGGCAACGTATGCGCGGGGCGCGAACGTAAGATACACGAATTGGAAACCGTTATCAAACGGCAAGAAATCCTTGTCCGTAAAAGCGCGCGCCGAACCGAAACGCAGATTCAGCCCGAAATATCCCATGAGCTGAAGCGTTGTTTCGGCAAAAAACGACATACCGACGTCGGCGGCTTTTCCGAAATCGCCTTTGAAAAAATCAAAACAGTCAATGCCGAGCGAAAAAGACGCGCGAGCCCGTCGGAAACCGAGCGGTTCGGCATCGGCCGTCGACGCGCAAACCGCCGTTGCGGCAAACAAAGTCAAGACAAATGTCGCAAGCCGCTTCGCCATAAAGCACCTCAAGCCGCTTTCCGCGCGCGCAGCCGACGCGCAAATCCGGCAAAAAAGAGCATGGCGCCTGCGATCAAATAAGCCCAATTCCGGCGAGCCGATGATTTGGGAGACGCCGCGCAGTTGCTGCTGCTGCCCGAAGATACGCACACGCCTTCGGCGGAACAATAATGCCCGCTGCCGCAATTCGTATCGTTAAAACAATCCACATTATATGATTTGACAACGCCGATTAAACTATTTTTGCAATAATCGGAATAACAGCACGGCTGACGGACATTGCTGTCGATGTAATCATCGGAGACCTGATTGTCATTGCACCAATATAAGTATTGCTTCAGGCAAGAATTCAGGCATGTCTGCCGTTCGCTGTCCGACGCGTAAATATCAAGACATCCGGTGACGCAAGCTGACGGATAGACGCTGCAATCGATATTGCAAGCATAGACAATTCCGGTCGATGATGTAAGTTTTCTTTCGTCTTGAGCATCCATATCGAGAAAGCAATTGCCGCTTCCGCCGCACAGCGCGCACGGTATCCACTCGGATTCTTCATTATAAGAAATATTTGCGCATAGATAAGCAGCCGACAAACAATTCTTATAACAAGTTGCCGTTGCCGACGCGCATCCCGAAACGCACGAGTCTTCGGTCTGACAAGCGCTTAAACATTCATCGTCTTTGCATGAATCGGCGCATCGGGGCAATCCGCTGTCTGCCGAGCATGAGGAGGTTCTGCATTTTTCCGGCGTTTTGCTTCCGAGACAGACTTGATCGCAAGCCTCTTGCGACGGACATTGCGAAGCGCAATTTTGCAGCGTATTGCACGAACTGTAACAAAAAGACATCACGTCGGCATCATCGACTTCATAACCGCCGTCATGCGCTTCGAAATAATCGCACGAAACATCTTTTGATTCGCAGCGGCTCGTTGCGCAACACGAGAGCGTGACTTCGAGGGAATTGCCGTATGAGATGAGCGCGGGCGTCAATTCTCCCGTTTTGCTTTCGCCGGCGGCCAAATGCCAAACCTTTAGTCCCGTCGCGCGCGTCACCTTGTTGACAAACGATGTTGCCGATACGACGACTTCGGTTTCCCTGTCGGAACTCAAATTATCGATTTGATAGTCAAGTTTATATCGGACAAAAAGGTCTTGCGAGATGCTGTCTTTATTTTTTGCGACATAAATGCCGGCGTCTGAATCGACTTCGATTGGGTCGGGCATCATCCAATAATCGTGAGCATCGCACGAAATAACGCTCAAGCCCAAGATAAGATACGGGATGCGGCCGACATGTCTCACGGCAAAACCACCATTCTCAACGTTGGGCAGCGAGCCAACGTTCAAAATTATTCGAATCCAGCACGCCCGCCGATTTCAAAACTTTTCCGAGTTCCCGCAGCAACGATGCATCCAATTCGACGGTTGCAGTCAATTGTTCAAGCCTTTGACGAAGAATGGCATTTTCTTCTTTGTATGCGGCAAGATCGGAAGCCAGATTCGCAATTTTGCGATCGACTTGCGTTGCGTTTATGTCGTTGAGGTTCTGAGATTCGAGATCGACGTATTGCGTGTGCAAAATTGACGGACGGCGGCGCACGGGCTGCGCAGCATTTGGCGCAGGCGCTATTTCCGGCAATGCGATCGAATAGCATCGTTCGATAACGCGCATGAGCGTTTCGTAGGGGGCGATATAAAACTTCATGCGTTCGACGCGCGCGTCGCGCAAAAATGCCGTTATCGAGTCAATCTGCGTGTAATCGGCGAGCGCAACCAAAAGCCCCGCAGCCGGATCGACCGCAAACGGGAGGAAAGCAAAACGCCGGCAAACAGCGCCTGTCGCATAACATATCGCTTTGGCATCGGGGGTAACGCGCGACAAATCCACGACTTGGCAATGATAAAAATCGCCGGCAGCAATGGCAAGCTGCTCTTGGGAAATCGATCCGACCGAGATCAAACTCTCATAAATCGAAGTCCCGGCATCGGCTTTAACCAATGCATTTCGAAGTTTGTCTTGATTTATCAACCCCGAATTTACGCAATATTCAACGAAATTTGCATCCATCGCCTACTCCCGAAAGCGCCGCACACCCCGCGAACGCCATACCATAGATTCAAGCCGTGCGTAAATATTCGATTTCATTGCGCAAAGCCATGCTCAGAGCTCTTCGCTCTTTTTCCATCGCTTCGATGCGGCCTTCGATTTGTTGCGCATGACGTGCCATTGTTCGGACTTGGGCGTTGAGCGATTCGCATTTTTCGGGATAATTTTGCGCCTGAAAATCGGCAATCGTGCGGTTTTTTTCTTCGAGATCCGATTTGTGTTTCAGAATATCCCCTTCAAGCGCCTCCAATTGCGCATTACGCTCTTGCAGATCCGAAACGCGCATTTCCAGCTGAGACTCGGTCCATCCGAGTTTTTCGCGCATGTCGAGCAATTCCGATTGCGCTTGATCCAATTCCTGTTGGGTGCGATCGCATTGCTCTTGATGTTGTCGGAGATCGAGCTTCGTTTGACCGAGTTCATCTTCGATGGTTTCGTATTTAAGATTTAATTCGTCAAATTCATCATTCTTTGTTTTAAATGAAGTTTGCAAAGCAGTCAGGGCATTGCAGACTTCATCATAGAGCGAATGCATGCGCGCGGCTTCTGCTTGCGTTTTTCCGAGCGCTTGCAAAAGCTCGTTTTCGCGGCCGCTGAGTTCTGCGCGCGTTTTTTC
>CAVGZQ010000162.1:5084-7593 GCA_963633515.1 Bacteroidaceae bacterium | reverse complement strand
GATTTATAATCTTCGGTTTAAACATAAAGTCTTCGGTTTAAACATAAAATCTTCGGTTTAAAACATAAAATTCGCGCCGAGTCCGATGAAATCGTAGAAAGATTTATAATCTCCGTTATTCGTCGCATGCGCTTTTTCGGGATAGACGAGATTATATTGTTTAAATTGCCCGTTTGTGACGGTTTTGGGCAACTGATGCACATGCGCGAACGCAAAATCGAGGCGGACAAAAGAAATCGTATAAGACGCCCCGATTGTCGCGCCGAATTTATGATTGTCATACAAAAATGCCGAATAATATTCGTCGCGGGCCGCGCCCGATTCGTAGAGGAACCCGGCGCGCAAAGCGAGTTTTTTGGGGAGAACGTTCCAGTCGGAGCCGACGGCGATGCCCCATGTATCTTTCATGTTTCGGGGAATTTCAAACGTTCCGACGTTGACATCGTCGACGAGCGCATTGTTTCGAAGCCAAACATCGTGCGGATATATCGTAATTTTGTCTTGGCGGCTCCATCCGGCATACCAAGCATCGAGTTCGATATCGAAAACATCGCCGTGTTTGTAACGCAATCCGAATTTCACGGTCCACGGCAGCGACAAAGTAATGTCCATTTTGCTGCCTTCGAGCTCGGAATGTTCGTAGACGTAATGATTCGGGAGCGCGGCTTTAAACGATCCGTTTCTCGAAGCATGGTCGGAAAAAAGCTGAAACGATGCGCCCAATTCGAAGCCGTCGACGGGTTCGGCCCAAATGCCGAAGTTTGCGCTCGGGGTAAAATAATCCGAAGCGTTTATCGTAATGACGCTGTCCATATCGGGGTCTTCCTGGTCGGACAAGACGCCGAAATATGTCGACGAAATGCCCGTGCCGCGAAAAATGAACGTCACGTTCTGAATGCCCGCGCCGACGGCAAAGCGCGGATGCGGACGCCAAGCGAAGGCAAGTTCCGCCGTAAACGCGATCGTGTTGGCCATATCGATGATGGCGTAGCGCTGTGCGCCGTTTTGCGGGAACTTTGCCGGCGCGGCATTGGGCGGAAACAGCCCGACGCCCAAGCCGAATTGATCGGTTCCGAAATCGGTCGTGAACAACACTTGCGGAATGAGCACGCCGGCGGCTTCGTTTTTTATCTTTTCAAACGCCGTCGCCGAGCCGTTCGGCTCAATTTGGGGGGCGCGGGCGAATTCGAGACTGAGCATGCCCCAAGTCGCGTCGACCAAGAGTTGATGGCCTTCGCCGAGCGCAATCAGCGCCGGATTGTAAGCAATGGCGTTCGGGTCGCGCGCCGAAACGACGGCGGCGCCGGCGCGCCCCGTGTTGGCAACGCCGCCGAGCGGCACAAAAAGCCCGCCGGCAAACGATGCCGACGCGGTCAAACCGGCCGACAACACGCCTGCGGCCGCGCTTATGCGCGCCCAAGCCCGAATCGCCGCCGCCATTTTCGCATGTTTTTCCGATATGCCTTTCATTTCGCTGTGCTTTTTCATGCGCGGCCATCGGCATGCAGCCCGATCCGCCGCCGCGGTTTCAATCTTTTGCATTTCAAACCATATAAACGCGCCGTCTCGGCATTGCGATAAACGCGCCGCTTCGGCGTTATGATAAAATGCGCCGTTTCGGCGTCAGTCAAATTCGATTTGCCACGAAGCGTCTTCGGGTTTCCAATCGGCAGGGCGCCGATCGTTGCCCCAAATCGTAAAATCGATGACGCCGTAAATGCGTTCGACGCCGCGATCGCCGTCATCGAACAAATCGACGATGAAATCGAACAAGACTTTTTCGTCTTCGGGCGTGCGCTGTTCTTTCGATCCGGGCGCGCGTCGGAACACATCTTGCGCGACGCCGAGCAGCCGAACGATATTCATCCGATCGCGCGTCCGGGTCTCGAACAATCGATAAAACACGCCGTTAAACGCATGTTTCGGGTCGCATTCGTTGAACGCATCGACGCATGTCAGCAATGTAACGATAAACGGCAGCTGCGAAAACCCTTCGGTCGTCCACGTTCGGTCGGGGTCGATCGGATTCGCGATAAACCGCAAAAGCGCATCGAGCCGATTTTGTTCGAGGATCATCGACGATGCGGCATAGACCGCGCCCGGAATGTGATAGGAAAACGATGCGTCGGCTTCGATCATATGGCGCGCAAAGCGCCGTACGCGCGAAAAGCCTTCGGGCGTATTGCCGAGCTGATCGAAGAGCATGAAAAAGGCATAGGGCAAGCGCCCCGACACGAAGCTGACGAGATCGGGCTTGGCTTCGTTTTCGATCCACTGCGAACGCGTTCCGGCTTCGGTTTTGTCGCGATAAACGCCGTAAATCACGCCGAGCAAATCGGCGATGAGTTTTATTCCGGCAGGCTTTTCGAATTCTGCGCCGCCGGCGTCGGTCTTTCGGGTGCGAATCGTCATATCGATGAGGCGCGACGCAAAATCTTTCAATTCATCTTTTACGGTCGGATTTTCATCGAGGAAATCGAAGATATCGCGAATCGGAACGATATAGAGA
>CAVGZQ010000162.1:0-5074 GCA_963633515.1 Bacteroidaceae bacterium | reverse complement strand
ATATAGAGATAGGCAGGAGAAAGCGGCGAAATCACGTTGCCGGCGCGATCGGTTGCCGACGATTCGCCCTTGAGATTGCGCAAATCCGCATCGGGCGAAAGAATATAGGCGACGAATTTTTCGAATCGATCGGTCAATCGCGTTCCGTCGGACAAATCGACATCGAGCAACGCCGCGCCGAATGATCCGAAATCTTCGACAATGCCGGTTTCGTCCAAGGCGCGGACGAGAACCGGTTCAAAACTCCGGAAATCGGACGGATTGAGCGGCAAAGCATTGCCCGAAGCATCGACATATTTGACGTCTTTTGTCGTATAATATTCGAACAGTATCGAAATAATGCGAGCCAAAATCGCCGATTTTTGATAATCGTTGAATACTTTCACGACCGGCCGGAGCGCATCGACGAGCCCCGTCGCTTCGATCGCATAGAGCGCGTCGGCGTTGACTTCGAGGCATTTGAACCCCGAACGGCAGCGGGCGGCATTGAGATCGAAGCGATAGTTTTCGCCTTGCGAAGAGATGATATTTTTATTGAACAGCCGCGTGACTTCGGACGCCGTCGGTTCGACCGACAAACTCAAATCGAACATATTCTTTACGAGCATCGACAGGAGCTCGGCGACCGTCGTCGACCCGCTTTCGCCCAGGAGCCCGGCCAAGCTCAAAAACGTCGGACTGAGATGATCGGCCAGCTTCAGGTCGCCGGTTATCGTTTTTAAATAGGCTTCGGCCAAATTATCGAACGAAATCAACGTGCCAAGCGCCGCCCCGGCCGCCGTCAAATCGGCATTTCCGACGGTCAGAAGCTCCGTCTTGACGTCATAGCGGACTTCAGACGTTTCCCACATCAGATGCGTCACGCGTTGCATCAGCGATCGATTGTCAAGGCTTTCGGGCGCGGAATGATCGGCTTTTTCGGTGCCCAAAATTTCATCCCTCGGGCAAGCCCGGATGCAATTGAGCCTGTCGAACGTCCCGACTTCGAAGGAACTGTCGCACGCTTGGAAACACGCTTCGTAGTTGCCGTTCGGGTCGACCGAAACGAACGATTTTCGGCGTTGCGCCAGTTCGGCCAAAATGGGGGCGATTTGCGCCGTCATGGGGTCGTCGAGCGCGACAAAGAGGTCGGCCAACAGCCCGGGGGTTTCGGCAATTTTGAGCAATTCGGGCAGCAGCCGATCGGCGAGATCGTTTCGGAGCGTAAAATTCGACGGCGTTTCGTCGATGATATCGGCAATTTTTTCGGCGTCCCGGACGAGCCGCGCGACGACGTCGCGATTATCGTTCAAAAGCCGGATCGCGGCTTCGAAATTCGGCCCGACCGAATCGTGATCGAGCGTCGTCAAGACGGCGGCCATAAGTTCTGCAACGGGCGTTGTGCCCGAAAACCCGACATAATCGCCGTTTTCGTCGGTCGCATTGCGGCCGTCTCCCAAAAGCGCTTTGAGCGAACGCAAGCCCTTGTCTAACGAATCATCTTCGAACAAAGCGCGGCTTTCCCGAACCAAATACGCAATCGGCGTTTGCTGAAGGTCGAAAGTTTCGAAAGCCGGCGTTCCGCCGACGCGCATCAAGCCATTTTCGCCGCCGAAATCGACGTTGTCGGGCAGCGTGCCGAACGATTCGAAGGGCGCCGCGAGCGCGCCGTTGTTCAAGACAAAAAAGCCGTTTCCGTTGCCGTCGGGCAATCCGTCGCCGTCGTCATCGGCAAACGGCGCAAAGATGCGGCTGCCGCCGATTTCTGCCGTCAGGGGCCGGCCGCGCGCGTCGAGTTTGACCGCCGTTTGCGGCTCGTACGAAAGATTGGGCGCGTAGTCGGGCGACGGTTTGATGAGAAAATCGACGAGTCTGCGCGAAAAACGCCCGGGATCGGCGTCGGGCGTCGCATCGGCCAAAACGATCGAAAACTCCTTGAGCAGCTGATTCGTCGCGTTGCGCCCGGCATCGGAACGGCTCGCGTTTTTGAGCAAAAGACTGAGCATCAAATCGGTCAGATCGGGCAGCGCATCGTAGCTGAAGACGAGCGCAAAAGGATTCGTTTGCGCCGGACGCGCCAAAAGCCGGGGCGATTCGGCGATCCAATTGATGCCGGCCAAAGCCTCGGCGTCGTTTCTCAGTTCGTCGGCAACGACGGAAATCTTGCGCAGCGTCCCCGGATAGAGCATGTTTTCGTACAGCGGCACGATATTCACGAACACTTGGTTGAGGTCTTCGAGCTCCGATTTGGGCGCGCTCGCGTCGACGGCATCGATGAACGCATCGCGATGCGCGCTAAATGCCGCCAAAAACTCGTGGCTGCCGTGTTCGGCCGACCGCACGGAATTCGCATAAACGATATTATAGAGCTCCGTGCCGAACGACCCGTAATCGCGGACTTCGCGCCTTGGCACGATTTCCTCGTTGCATCCGGGCATCGCCGCAATCGCAACAAGCGCGCAAACTAACACTTTGCGAAAAATCCCAAAACTCGCTTTGATTATCGAACTTCTTTGCATAACAAACACACAGAACTGAATTTTATTTTTAACGCACCGCGTTATTCGGAATAATATTCCAAACAGTTTCTTTGTGCCAAGCCTTTTGCCCAAAATCAAGCATTATTTTACTCGCGCGAAACCGCCGCAAATCCGCATGAATTCAGCATATTTCAAAGGCGTCCCCGGCCGGGTTCCGATTTTCGGCGCCGGATCGGGCATCACTTTTCTCGCCTTTTCGCGCCCAATCCGCGCGCATTCCCGCCCCGAACGCATGCAATCCGTCATCTTGCGGCAAAAACGGCGATTGAAGAGAATTCGGAACGGGATCGCCGAAGCCGAAATATATGCATTTTTCGTGGACGGAGAATTTTCGGTTTTTTGTTTCGCCGCCTTTTTTGCATGCGCAAAATGCGGCGTCGGCTCCGGCTATTTCGGCCGCCGGCCTCAATACGCCTGCGCATGCTCCGGCTATTTCGCTTGCCCGCCCGCAGGCGGGCAGACGCTCAATACGCCTTCGCGGCTTCGCTTTTGCGCAAAGCGCAATGCGCTCCGCTTTTTTTTTGGGCGGGCATGCGATCGGCGGATCCGGAGGCTTCGCGCGCGGCATTGCCGCGTCAATCGCCGTCGCAATCGGCAACCGTCAGCCGATTTTCGATGCATTCGAGCGCAATGCCGAAAGGTTCGAGGCGTCCGTTCATCGCCTCAATCCAGTCCGAAAGCGTCATATCGCCGATTGCGCCGTTTTCGTCTTCGGCTTTGGCGCATGCATGTTCGTCCCGGACTTGGCGATCGGCTTGATAGAGCAAATTTTTGGCGTATCTTCGCTGCGCTTCGCAAACGGCGAATGCCGAACGCAGCCAAGGGATTTCGGGTTCTTGCAAAACGCCGAAAAACGCCATAATCCGAAGGCATTCGCGGCGAATCGTTTCGCGGTCGGATTTGAGCGCCGCATGCGTCCGATTTTGCGCCGCAGCCGCCGAGTCTCCGCGCTTGGCGCGCCCGATCGACAAGATATCGTCCAATTCGCGGCGGTCGGCAAACCAAACATCGATCGCTTTTCGGACTTCGCCGTTGTTGCCCGCATAACGATCGACCAAAGCCATGCACGCCGGACGCGCGCTTTGCGCGACCGGCACGCCGTTTCCGGCTGCCGCGACATCGAAGACAATATCGAAGATATCGCGCGTTTGCGTATCGGGATCGCCGTCGTCTGCCGACGGTTCGTATTTTATTCCGATTTTATCGAGTCCGGCCTGCGCGATTTCGCCGGCCGCCTTTTGCAAGATTTTCAGAAAACTCATAATTCCTGCGCTTCCGCGTTACGTCATGCCATTGTTTGCGGCAACGGCGTTTTGCGATTGCCCGTCATGCGCGCCGCGCCGGCAAGGACGATGCATGCAATGCCCTTGCGCGATGCATTATAATGCATCGATTGCAATTGCGGCGTTTTATTGCAATTTCGCCGTTTTAGGATTTGTTTTCGATATTTTGCGCATTTGCATAACGGGCTTTGATCCGCCTGACATGAAGCTTGCGTTGCAGCCGCAAAAGCGCCATCAAAGCGATCACGCAAAGCGGCACGCCGATGACGTTGATGCGGATGATGCGATTTTGGGTGTCGGGATCGGGTTTTTGAACCATTTGCGGCAGCGCGCGGTTGCGGATTTTCATCAAAGCTTCGTCTTGGATGAGCCATTCGGCCGCATTGACGAACAAGTGTATCCCGAGTTTGGCAAACGCATCGGAGTACCCCGTTATTTTGTTCGTAAACAGAAATTCCCCGTCGGAGACGACGAAAAACCGCGCATTTTCCGTGCTTGCAATAAAGCCGCCGCCGTTTGCGCCGTCGGGGATCGCGCCTTCGAACTGCGATCGATAGGGCGTTTCGAGGGCGACGGCGACAACATGCGGTCCCGGTTTTTCGTCGCCGCGCGCTTTCTGAAGCGACGACACCTCGATATCTCCGCCCGACGGACGCGTCACGGCATCGGCATCGGATTTGGCCAAGACCGACATCCGGGCTTCGGGCGGAACTTTGCCGGAATCGATGCCGATCGTCCCCGAAAATGGAAGCACAATTGCCGTAAGATTCTGCGTAACGGGATGCGTTTTGTCGAGATCGGCGATAATCGGGAGCGCAGGCAGCGAGACTTCGACGGCGCTGTCTTCGGTAAACTGAGTGCCGGTCAGATTATGCGCCCGGTCCAAGAGCAACGTGGGCGGCAGGCTTATGCCGACGGGGCGCAAAAGCGCATCGATGCCCGCATCGCGATTGATGCGCGGCTGATCGGGCTGTCGGTAATCGCCGTAACTCGGGCTTTGAAGCACGGCCAGCGACGCGCCGCGCATCACGGCTTGTTCTATGGCGAAGCGGGCGCACGGCGAAAGCGGCTTGTCGATATTGAGCAAAACGAGCGCATCGGGGGTTAACGCCGCCGCAGCATCCTGCGCGCCGTCGCCGGATGCCCCGCTGTTTTGAGCGGCGAGCCTGCAATCGGCGCCGATTTGCGCCCCGACAACGCCGACGCGTTCCCCGAAAACTTCGGCAAACACTTCGCGCATCGAATCGACCAATATCGGCGATTGCGCAAGAC
>CAVGZQ010000161.1:7183-7701 GCA_963633515.1 Bacteroidaceae bacterium | reverse complement strand
GTGCCGGAAGGCGAAACTTTTTGCGCGGCGGGGTTCGGTGCCGTAATATCTGCCGATTGGGGCGCGGGCGCACCGCGCCGCGGGCTTGTGCCTGCGGGCGTCAGCCCTTGCGACGGAGTGCGCGGGAATGAGAGCCCGGAAGGCGCGCGTTTGCCGCAGGCGGGATTTTCCGAACGCGCATCTGTGTTTGAGAGGCGTGGCAAGCTGTCGGCCGGCGACGGGATGCGTCTGAGCCCGGAATTCGGAGATAGCGCGCTTTTATCGGCATCATCGCCGGATTGTTTGGCCGGCTTGCCGCCGGAATTGTTCTTGGATTTTTTGAGTTCGTTTTCGATCGCGGCGATGGGATCGATTTTTTCGGCGGCTTTTTTGGCAGGCGCGTCGCTTTTATCGATGTTTATTTTGGCGTTGGCGGGGGTATCGGGGGATTGGGCGATGATTGTCGGGGATTTGCCGCCGATGTTGCCGCCGGTTTTTGATGATTCGTCGGCGTTTTTATCATTGCTCTTGGCGGAGTC
>CAVGZQ010000161.1:5437-7173 GCA_963633515.1 Bacteroidaceae bacterium | reverse complement strand
GTCTTCGCCTGCGTTGCGGCAGACGTCGTCGGTTTTGAATTCGGATGTGCTGATATTTTCTATAATTGCATTTTCGTTCGTTGAAGATTGCGATTCTTGAATAATATGCGACTTATCGCCGTCGATGTTGCCGCCGTTCGGATTTGCGTCGGGGCGTGATGTGTCGGAAACGGATTTCGCGTCCGAATTTGGGCAAATCTCTGTTTTGGGGCAGATGGTGTCGTTGATTTCGCTCATATTTGCGTTGCCGTATCCGTGCAAAACTGCTGTTGATCGTTGCATTTTGGTCATGATGCCGTGTTAATCCAAACGGCAAGCATCATACGACAAGACGGGCGGCGGTGTCAAAGAGCATTAAACGGCAAAAGCGCCGTCGGAAACGTCAAAAAACGTTTCCGGCGGCGCTCAAAAAACGAACGGTGCCGTCGGACTGTGTTGCGCCGCGGCCGGCGATATCGGATTATTCGCCGTCGGAGGTATAGACCGCGCCGGCATGCGGATGGCGTTCGATGGGCATATAGGCGCGATAATCGATTTCTTGGAAGATGCTGTCTTTCCATTCGAGCTCGGAAATCCACTGCGGCTCGATGCGATTTTCGACGATTTGGGCATAAATCCCGTTAAACCGCGAGATATGGTCGCGGGTTCGTTTTTCGGCGTATTCGACCGACGTATTCGTCGTGATGATGAAAGCCCAGTCGGAGGCCTGAGCCAAGAGAAGTTCGCGGGCGGCCTGATTGAGCGCGCGTTCGAGGTCGCCGCGGGCATCGGGGAAACGTCGGCAAAGCTCGGCCATGCGTTCTTCGGCGCAGTGCAGATGCGGATAGATCCAGTCGTTTCCGTCGTTGAGCCAGACTTCGAAGAAGCCGTTTGCGCCCCAACTCGACAGACAGGGCATGACTTCTTGGTGGACGGTTTCGATTCGGAGGTATTCGCTCGGGGTAATCATGCGGATTTCGTCTTGATCGCAAGCGGCTTTCCGCATGAGCATTTCGAGAAATCTCGGACCTTCGTACCACCAGTGCCCGTAGAGCTCGGCATCGTAGGGGGCTGTAATATGCGGCGTCGTGCCCAAAACCTGTTTGAGGTAGCGGCATTGCGCCTGTCGGTTGAAGAGAAAGTTTCCGGCGTGTTCGGCAGCGCGGTCGGCAGCCCAATTCGGAACGTACGGTTCTTTTCGGTCGAGAGGGAGTTTTCCTGTGATGCGGAAGAATTTAAGACCGGTATTGCGTCGGACGCCGTCGGCATGAAGATACGGACGGACTTCGGCATAGGGCAAATCGAACCCGCAGTCGCGATAGAATTCGCGGTAGTCGGGGTGTCCGGGGTATCCGATTTCGGCACTCCAAACCTGCCGCGAGCTTTCCAAATCGCGCGCGAAAGCGGCCACGCCGCTCGGCGTGACGACGGGACGAAACGTGCCGTAACGGGCGGGCGGATTGCTCTGCGTCAGACCGTGCGATTCGAGGATGAAGAAGGAAATGCCGTTTTCGGCCAAGAGCGCATCGATGCCCGGGACAAAAGCGCACTCGGGAAGCCAAATGCCGCGCGGCGCGCGTCCGAAATGCTTTTTGTAGTTGTTGACGGCAATGCTGATTTGGGCGCGGCGCGCTTCGTCGGTTGCCATGAGCGGCAAGAAACCGTGCGTCGCGCCGCAGGTGATGATTTCGAGGACGCCGTCGTCTTGGAATTTCTTGAAGACGGGGAGAATCTGCCGATTCCACTCGTCTTGGAAG
>CAVGZQ010000161.1:0-5427 GCA_963633515.1 Bacteroidaceae bacterium | reverse complement strand
TCTTGGAAGAGGCGTTTTGTTTCGGCCAATTCGTCGGCTTGCGCCGCAGCGGCATCCTGAAACGGCGTGCCGCGTTTTTCGGCGCGCTGAATTTCGGCAAGTTCCGAGAGTTTTTCGATGTGGCGGACGTAACGTTCTTGGAGCAAAGGATCGGCCAGCATTTCGCACAAAGGCGGAGTGAGGCTCATGGTGAGACGGAAATAAATATTGTCGTCGCACAAACGGCGCATCATGCGCAGGAGCGGAATATACGTCTCGGTCATTGCCTCAAACAGCCAATCTTCTTCGAGAAAATCGGGATATTCCGGGTGGCGTATAAAGGGGAGATGCGCATGCAGGACGATGCTCAGATAGCCTTGTAAACTCATAAATGCATCCTTAAAATATTATCGATAAGGCGTAGAGCCGTATTTATCAGAAGAAAAGCAGTATCGGCCGGCGCCGGGACAGAGCCGAAGCCGCATCCCGGCAATTGGGAGCCGATCAGCGGCGGACGAGTTTATCGGAACTGCCGATGAGCGAATCGGACGAAGGAGTGTCGGAAAGCCGCCCAAACCGCGACGAAGTCGCGTCTTTTGGGATGTTTTGCGTATCTTGGGAGCGGTCGTAACCGCCGGCTGTCCAAGCAGCGTCTTTTGATCGAATGTGTTCGGAGGCCGCAAAGCCGTATCCCGGCGCGCGTCCCGAAGCCGGGGCTTCGCCGACGGCTTGATGCCGCAGGACGTCGACCCAGCGTTCGCCCCGTGCGCCGTCTGATGCCGAAATCCCGAGTTGCTGCGCCAAACGGATGCGCGATTGAAGCCGGATTTCGGTTTGTCCGGCGCTGTCGACGCAGGCGAGCGTCACGCGCGCAACGCGCGCCGTCGGCACGCGGAAATACCCGCGGCCGCTGCGGCGCATCGGCGACGAAAACGACTGCAAAACATTGCCCGAAGCGTCGTATGCCGTGACGAGCCAGCCGTTGGGGCTTTCGAGAGCCGTATTCCAATAAACAAAAAGCGTGCCCGGATCGCGGACGAGCGCATACAGACACGTGCCGGGGATGTATTCCGGCAAAATGGCGCCCCGGTCGATGAAAATCGAATCGGGTTCTTTGGGCGCTTCCGGCGCGGCGCAAACCGATGCTTCGGACTCGGTTTCGGAGCCTTCGGTCTCGTCGGCGTCGGTTTCGTCGCTTTCGGCGATTTCGTCGCTTTCGGCGATTTTTTCGCCGGCTTTTGCCGTTTTTTTCTTCGCCGTCTGTTTTGTCGGTTTTGTTTCGTCGGCGTCCGATTTTTTGGAAGCCGATTTCTTAGGCTTCTTTGTTTCTTTGCCGTCTTTTATATCGGTTTGCGATGCTGTGTCCGATGTTTTTGCAATTTTATTGCCCGGTTTTGCATTTTCTTTTTCGGCCAAAACATCCGCGGCGACGGTGTCTGCCGCATCGCCCAGACCGGCGATGGCTTCGATGAGATCTTTCTGCTTAAGCGTCGAAATACGCTTAATGCCAAGGCGTTTTGCGCATTCGCGCAAATCCTTGACGGTCATTGCCGTTAACTGCGTATTATCCATGGGTAAAGCTCTCCTTGATGCGTGGAGTATTCTGTTTTATCGCGGTTTTAAGCGTAAACCGATGCCAATCGCGCACGCTTGGCGGCTTGCGTTCTTCTCGGTTTAACGGGCGACCGTTTACCATATTGTCCGTAAATATTAAAGCTTTACGCAGACGCATGCCGGCAAAAAAAACATGGCATATTTAAGATTCGCGCGCTGTTTTTCCTTCGAACCGCTTTCGGACATGGCGCTGCGGCAATCAAAAAACAGCGCATTTTCGCCGCTTTGCGGCGGATTGATTTTGCGGTTCGGCATTGTCCGAAAGGATTAAAGGTCTGCGCAGCCGAATGACGGAAAAAAAAGCCGCATATTTAAGATTTGCGCGCTGTTTTTCCTTCGGACCGTTTTCGGACGGCGAGCTGCGGCAATCAAAAAGCGGCGCAATTTCGCGGCTTTGCCGCGGATTGATTTTGCGGATCGGACGCAATATGGTATGAGCTTTGGGTGTGTGCGTTTTGAGGCGCATGCGGAACATCGACGCAAAGGGGTACGGCGAATATGGAGCTTCGTTCGGGAGATGAAATAGCCGGAAAGTATCGCATCGTTTCGAGATTAGGCGGGGGCAATATGGGTTCGGTTTATGAGGCCGAACACATTCACATGCCCAAACGTTTTGCGATTAAAGTTTTGCACAGCGATGTCGCAATGAAAGAGACAAACGTCGAACGGTTTCGCCGCGAGGCCGAGGCTGCTTGCGCGCTCGATCATCTCAATATTTGCGCGGCTGTGGATTTTGGCGCGCTGCCGTCGGGCGATTTGTATTTTGTCATGGAAATGCTCAACGGCGAAACGCTGACGCACCGTCTGAAAACGGTCGGACGTCTTGCGCCTTTGGATGCATGCGTCATCATGCGTCAGCTCCTGAGCGCGCTTCAGTGCGCATCGGCGCACGGCGTCGTCCATCGCGACGTCAAACCCGACAACATGATGCTGACGTCGCGAAACGGCATCAGCAATGTCGTGAAACTGTTCGATTTCGGCATTGCGCATGTCGATGCCGTCCCGGGGCAAAACGGCAACGCGCTCACGCACGCCGGCGAAATCTACGGCACGCCGCAGTACATGTCGCCGGAACAGATTATCGGCGACGGAGAAATCGATACTCGCGCCGATCTCTATGCCGCCGGCTGCGTATTCTACGAAATGCTCTCCGGCGAAACCGTCTTTTCCGGCGCAAACTACGTCGAACTTTTTCACCGTCAGCTCAACGACGCGCCGCCGCATCTCGAGCCGTCCGTCGCGCAGTCCGAAGCCCTCGACGCCATCATCCAAAAACTCCTTCGCAAATCTCCCGCCGATCGGTATCAAACCGCCGATGCGGTTATCGCCGATCTCGACAAAGTCATCGTCGCGCTGTCGGGAAATCCGCTCGAAATCGCGACTTCGGCAATCGGCGGGCTTTTGGTCGCGGCGGCGCCGACGTCCGATATTCTCAATATCGCGCCCGACGCCGGACGGACCGCTGAGAGCGGCGCGGCGATGCGCGCCGAATCGGCCGCAGCTTCGGGCGGGATGTCGATTTCCGAAGAAATCAAAAATCTCATCCCGCAAGATATCAAAGCCGACGTCCGCGCCGCCATACCCAAGACAAAAAGCGCGCGCCGCGGATTGATTATCATCGTCATTGCGTGCGTCATCATCGTTTTGCTCGTCATTGCGCTCGCGCTTGCTTTCAACAAGGCCGTGTCCGGACGATCCGGGGCGCAAATCGAATCGATCGACGGAAACACCGGCACCGTCATTTACGAAGCCCAAAAAACGCCGAAATCCAAACCGCAGCCGTACAATTACGAAGAAAAATACAAGATTTCTTATGACAGCGAGCTGAGCAAAGACCAAAATATCGTATCGGCCGCAGAAAATTTGCTCGCCGGGAATTACGAACAGGCGATCGTTTCGTTGCAAGCCGTCAAATCGGCGTATATTGCTCATCCGAATTTCAAACGGCTCTATCTCGTCGCCCTCTTCAGCATCAAAGGCGACGATCGCGACTATGACGAGTTGTACGGCGTTTTGGCCGATTTGATTCAAGCCGTCCCCGACGCCGCCAAAAATCCGTCGGTGCGCGATATCATTTTCGATTTGATGAATACGCGCAGCCAATACAAACGGATGTCGGAGTTTTTGCAGACGCGCGTGCCGCGCGCCGAAGTCGCCCGGCTTATCATCGAATCCCCGTTCGATCGCTACGAAATCCGAAAAGAACGCCTTTTGGATGTTTACGACGCCATGGATAATTCCGATGTTCCGCGATGGCTCAAGACCGGCGTCGATATATGGCGCACGCCCGTAACCGCCTGCCGTCAGCGGTTGGAAATCATTCAGGCCTACGGCGGCGTCGATCGCGATTTCTTTGACAACGTTCTCTCGAAACTCGACAAAATGAAAAAATGTTACTACTCGAAGTATTTGCGCAAAGATTGCCACGGCTGTCTGCGCGATGTCATCGATAAAGAAAAAACGCGGTTTGCCCCGAAAACAGACGGCAATGACGGCAAGGACGGCGAAGACGGCGAAGATGCATAAAACACTGGACCGAAAGCCGAAAATGGCGCGGCTTGCGTGCCGGCATCGATCGTCGCCGCCGCCGCATGCGCGGCGCATTTTTTCTCATCGGCTGTGAATTGTCTCTGCCGTCAGACGGCGAAAAATGTTTATATATATAAATGTTATAATTTTTCCAACAAACAGCATAAACAGTGTTGATAAATAATTTTGGCGTCGGATTGCAGGTTGTTCATAAAAACGAATTTTGCGCAAAAATTCGCCGAAACATCGATGAATGTTTTGAGCTTTCGGGCAGAATGCAAACATGATTCAAAAACAAAAGGATATAACGGTGAAAGAAACATCGCAGATCGATCGTTGGAAACAAATCATTTCCGATGCTTTGGCATCGCGCAGCCGCGACGAAGCCTTCGGCATGACCGACGCGCACGCGGCATTCGGGGAATTTCTCGAAGCGCTCGAATCGGGCGAATGCCGGGCGGCAGCCCCCGATGATGACGGCATTTGGCGCGTCGCACAAGACGTCAAACAGCTCATACTCTGCGGATTTAAACTCGGTTATCTCGTCGAATCGCACAGTCAAATCGGTCATTTTTGCGACAAACACAATTTGTGGCCCGCGCGCCGTCCGCTTGCCGATCGCGCCACGCGCATCGTCCCGGGCGGGAGCGCCGTGCGCCGCGGGGCTTATTTGGGGCGCGGCGTCACGGTCATGCCGCCGGCCTACATCAACATCGGCGCATACGTCGGCGACAATTCGATGATCGATTCGCACGTTACCGTCGGGTCGTGCGCGCAAGTCGGCGCCGATTGCCACATTTCGGCGGCAGCCCAATTGGGCGGCGTGCTCGAACCCGTCGGCGCGCTTCCGGTCATCATCGAAGACGGCGCTTTTGTCGGCGGAAACGCCGGCATATACGAAGGCACGCACGTGCATCGCGGTGCCGTCATCGCCGCGGGAACCATCCTCACGCGCGCAACGCCCATTTACGACGCCGTCCGCGAAACCGTCATTTGCGCGTCCGACGGCGTGCTCCATGTTCCCGAAAACGCCGTCGTCGTCCCGGGCGCGCGCCCGCTTGCATCGCCGTTCGGGCGCGAAAACGGACTCAGCATCTATGCCCCGATTATCGTCAAATACCGCGACGCCAAGACGTCGGCATCGCTCGTGCTGGAGTCGCTTTTGCGTTAGTTTTTTTCGCGCGCGCCGGCGCATCGGCTGCGCTGCCGATTGCGCCGGCGGCCTGCCCGCCCGAGAACGGACGGGCAGGGCTTCGGCTATCGCCCCCGAATCGGGGGCGATACGCCTTCGCAGCCGAGCTATGC
>CAVGZQ010000160.1:0-7701 GCA_963633515.1 Bacteroidaceae bacterium | reverse complement strand
GATGACCCACCGATCGACGCACCCGGCGCAGAGGTCGGCATCGGAGCAATAGATGCGGATGTGGAAGTGATCATCGTGCGCCGATTGGTTTTGAACGCTCTGTTCGAAGCGCTCGATGATGTCGGGATCGGGATGCGGCGCATCGGCGCCATGACGCGCAATGAGTTCGCGCAGCAAGGCGCTTCGCAGGTGTTTGGCGACGAAGATAAATTGAATGCGAATCGTCGGATGCATGAGAAGCGTTTCGACGAGCGTCGCATTTTTTTCGATATCGAAAGAATAGACCGAATCCGTTCCGACGGTTTTGAAATGCCGGTTAATTTTATACAAATTGTCGAGTCGGGCGCTGTTGCCTTCGCCGTCTGCAAGATAGAACCCGATATCGGCATCGCGCCCGGAATTATGGCTTACGGAGTACGGAATGTCGCCGCCCTCGCGCAACCCCAAATTGCCCAAAACCATTTGAGTTTTGGGATGTTTTTTTTTCATTGCGTCGGCCGTGTCGGAGAGCAGCCCGATGAGTTCCGCCGTGCCGAAGGCAATGCCGCGTTCGTATTGAACGGGGAGCTGACGCATGGCGTAATTCGGGGACGGAACGGGTTGCCCGTTGATGAGATACCCGTCGCGCGTGTCGCCTATCGAATATGACCGTTTGAGATCGCCGCCGGCGCCATAGAACGTTCGCTTCGGCGGTTCGGCCGGACGCCGCATGCGCGCTTGCGCCGCTCGGACGCGAAAAATCATTTCTTTCCGCTCGGAAATGTATCCGTGTCGCGGCTTTATTTGAATTTCCTGCGTCCCGGTGTTAAAATGAGCGCGATTTGCGTCGATCGATTCGCTTGGGGATGCTTGCGCGCACCCGCAAACGAAATTTGCGGAAAGCATGCACAGACCGCAGAAACAGAGCCTGAAAAGGCGCGTGTTTCGTCGTGTTTCGGTCAAAAATAAGCTTTTTTTTGAGTTTGCAATCATGGATCGTTTTTTTCGTCGGGCGTCCGGTTCGGTTGCCGCCCGCCGGCGGCGCGGCAACGCGCAATTCGGACGATATTTGCATCGGGCGATAAACGCTTCGGCGTTTTGCCGCGGGAGTTTCGAAAGTTTAACGCGCGCTTGGCGCATTACCACATTTTAGGGTATTTTTGCCCTGCACCATTGCATACAGGAGATTTTTTGTGAAAAAGATTTTACTCACGCTGTTGGCATTTCTCACCTTCGCAGCGTATGGATTGGTTGGGCACTCCCAAATCGCCGCCGCCGAAACGGCCGATCATACCGGCCAAAGCGCGGTTGAATTCGAATTGCTGGGCAAACTGGGCGGCATGTCGAATTACATCGACAAAGAGTCGTTCGGCGACACGCAGTTCGACGTTTCGGGCGGTTTGATGCTGACGGCGATGTTCCGATTCGATATGGGCATCGGTCTGGGCGTGAATTTCAACTGGGAAATGTCGCGTCAGCGTCTCGAGCTTTCGAAATTGACCTATGCGCTTCAGGCAAAAGATCGCCGCGGCGTCGTTCAGCTTTTGTCGTTCGGGTTTACGCTTCACTATGCGACGAGCAAGTATTTCGACACCGGATTTTGGATTAACTACGGTTTCGGCAGCTATGCGGCAGAAATGGACATCATGAACCCAGTCGCGGCAAGCGCCTACAACTTGCAGGGCGCCAATCTCAAGTGGGATATGCAGGCGGTCGAATTCGGTTTGATGGGGTCGTTTACATGGGATCTGCCCGTCGACGGATTGGCGCTCGTCATCGGCGGTCAGCTGTTTGCGAGTTTTTCGCGCGATTTCGCCGTCGACTCCACGCTCGATAACGGTCAGGACGAACGCGGCCGCAGCGTCGACGACAACCATCTGCATTCGGTCGGGTTCAACATCCACTTCGGCATCCGTTACAGCTATTGGTTTGCGCAAAACTAGTATTGAAGCGCAGCCCGCGCCGGACAGGCTTGGGCTGCGGCGCATGGAATCCGCCTCCGAATTCTTGCCGATATGACGGCATTTTGGGGGCATTTGCTTTTAAAAGCGGCTTTTGATGTCGACGCGAACGTTTTATTTTTTGTTTCTTTTGTGTTTTGGGGCGTTTTGTCCGGCGTCTGCGGCAAGCGCCGAACCGACGATCGAAGTTTGGGACGATCCGCACGCCGTAATCGGCGCGATCGCCCGCACCGTTTTTGCGCCATACACGTGCAAAGAAAGTCTCGGCGCCGACGTTTCCGTCCGGCTGCCGTCGTTGTGGCATGCATCCGATCGCGGCGACGGGCGCATCGTGTTTCAATCGGCATACCACGCCGGGGTTATGGCGGTTTTGAAACGCATCGGCATGCCGGCGCAAACCGACGGCGAAGACAAAACCGCGATTGCGCAATGGGCGCAATCGCAAACGATCGCTCTGACAGGCGAAATATCGCCGTTTCCCGGAGCACTGAACGACGCTGCGCGCCGACGCCGGGCGTATGTGTTTTCGGGGCGCGCGAGCGGCGAAATATGGCGATATGCCGCCGTATTTGCGCCGCATGGGCAAGAGACGCTTTTTTTCGTGTTTCAGGTGCCCGACGCATGGTTTAACGCCTATATGCCGATTATCGAAACAATGGGACGGATATAACCGCGATCAGCGCAGCCGCGTGATGGTATTTTTGCTCGAAATCGGGATTTTTGCTTTGTACCCGTCGGCATCGACGGTGAGTTCGTAGTCGATGGGAATGCTGTACTCGATCGGTTTGGCGAATCGCTTGGCGATGTTGCGCTGAAACGCCGGCAACGCCGCATAAGAATCGATCGGCGTCGGAACGGCGCGCGTCATGCGCAACGTCGCCGTATTTTGAGGATTATCCGCATCGCGCGCCTCGATGAGCTGCCGGCTGTCGATTTGATAGCCGTAGAATTTGTCGTCGACCCAAGTTTCGAGCGATGTGCGTTTGATTTCTTTGGCAGCGACAAGAGGCGTGCCCCGATATGCCGCGATGAGAAATCCGAAAGGTTGGGCATCGTATTTTGCCGAAGGAACATAATAGCGGAATTCGACAAAAATGCCGTCGGAGTGAATGCGCGAATCGGCGACTTCGTCGAACATGTCATAGACGGCGACGGTGGCGGCATAGTGGTTTCCGTAGGCCAATCCCTCGACCGGAACGGTTTCGCCGTTGTGTCGGATTTCGCTTTTTCCGACAGGCATTTGATAGGTCAGAATGCTGTATTTGAAGACGTTTTCTTCGGAATTCCCGAAGAAAACATTGCCCGTGCCGGGTTTCCATGCCCTGACGGGAACGATGTAGTCAAAAGCGCCGTTGCCTTCGTCGAAAACGCCCGTTACCCGAAAGGCATTATTTTCAAACGTCAGGGCATAATCGCCAAAGGCAAGGCGCACCCCGTTCGGACTTGCGCTCCATTGACCATTTTTGAGCGTTTTTTCGATCGGATAATTTGCCGTTTCTTTGTCACCGTCGAATTTTTTCACATAGCCCTTTAGTTTTCCTTCGTTTTTGCTGAATGCAAAGTTAGATATTTCGAATTTAATTCGCGTTTCGTACGGGCGCGAATAAATATAAAACTCCCATTTTTGGTTATAGAACGAGGCGTCGGACACGAGCGGGCGGATATCGTCGAGAACGAACGCGTCGCATCCGCTGTTATAGACATCGACGTTTTTTGGAGTCATTGCCGATGCATCGAGCGGCCGGCAAGCATCATGGCGCGGCGCGGCATCGTCGGATATTTCCCGTCCGTCCGTCGCGGCCGGCTCGGCATTTGCCGCATTTTGAGGCGCTTGCCGGGGCGCTGCGCAGGCAGTCAGCGCGACAAACAAGATCGGAAAGAGTTTTTTCGAAAAAACTTTCATGACGGACTCCGCTTAAGGGCGTGGGGGATTGAAACGATTTTGCGCAAGCATCGGCCGGACGGCGCGCGGCGGAAATCCGGCGCGATTCTTCCGATCGCCGGCATCCGCGCCGGTTATATCGCAAAAGATATGGTTTAGGTCATCCAGCGGAATTATGGTAGACGAAAAAAGGGAATCGGATGCATTGTATGCCCGCCGGCGAAATGCATGGGATATATTCATCTTTTTGAAGACGCCCGCCGGGCATCGCCGAAATACGGAAATTGGAGCGCATATCATTGAAGCATCGACACATTCGAGCCGCAATAGCGTTAGCCGTCATTGCATTGACGGCATTTTGCCTGATTTTGAGCATCAGACAGTTTTGGCATTTGCCGGCGGCAGAGTTTACAAATGCCGACGCAGTAACCGCTTTGAACCGATTTTTATTCGACAGTTTGAGCATGCCGTCAGAACAAGCGCGTTACATCGCGATGCATCCGCGTTGGCTGGTATTGTTATCGGCATGGCCGCTCCTCATATTGCCGATAATCCGTTCGCTGAGCGATTTTCGCCTTTGGCAGCGGATATTGAGCGGATTTGTCCGATTGCTGCTGCTGTCGCTCATCGTTTTTTGTCTGGCCGATGTCGAACGGATTGAAGAAAGCGCGCGCGTCTCGACGGTCATTGCGGTCGATGA
This sequence comes from Bacteroidaceae bacterium, assembly GCA_963633515.1. Taxonomy (GTDB): domain Bacteria; phylum Myxococcota_A; class Bradymonadia; order UBA4248; family UBA4248; genus UBA4248. Next base: position 3,179 of record CAVGZQ010000160.1, on the reverse strand, counting down.
AAGCGATTCGATGACGGCACAGATGCGTCGGGCAGCAGAGCGCGAAGTGCGCGCGGCGCTGGCGGCGCGCTCCGGCAATGCCGATGTGCATGTCGCGGCGTTTTCGCAGTCGCCTCGCGCGATTGCCCTCAAAGACATCGACGGCGACACGCCCTTTTTGCAATCGGGCAGCGACGAGACGCCCGAAGTATCGTCATCGCTCAAAACGACCGATATCGCATCGGCGCTGCGATACGGTTATGCGTTGTTTGCCGAGGGCGCAGAGCGCCGGATATTGCTTTTGAGCGACGGCAACGAAACGCATGGCAACGCGCTTTCGGAGGCAGCATTTGCGCGCGCGCAGGGCATTCGCATCGATGTGCGCCGACTGTCGGCGCCGCCCGCCAGGGAAATTCTGATTTCGGGAGATACGGTCGCCGACAGAAGCGGTTTGCGCGTCGGTCGGCCGTTTGAAATCGGCGCGCTTATCGAATCGACGCACGAAACGCGCGCAAGAATCGCATTTTCGGTTGACGGGATGCCCGACGCGGCACAGAGCCGAGAAATTGCGCTCAGTCCCGGAACGACCGAAACGGCGTTTCGCGTTGTGCCCGAAAAACCGGGCGAAATGACCGTGCACTTTGCGCTGAGCGGGCTTGACGCCGGCGAAGATCGTTTTGCAGAAAATAATGTTTTTTCCGACAGATTCGAAATCTCGGGCAAGCCCAAAATCCTTTACATCGAAGAAAGCGCCAACGGCGCGCAGTATTTGCAACGCGCGTTGCAAGGTTACGGAACTTCGTCGGGGCAAGATTTCGACGTCGAAGTGCGATCGGCGGCGGGCATGCCGACAACAATGAACGATCTTTTGAAGTATTCGGCGGTTTTGTTGGGCGATGTTCCGCGCGTGACGCCGTCGGGGCGCTCGAATGTGACGGGCGGCAATATGTCGCTCCTGCGAGAATATGTGCGGCGTCACGGCGGAGGTTTTGTAGCCATCGGCGGCGAAAATGCGTTCGGTCCGGGGGGGTATGCCGATACGGAAATAGAAAAGATCTTGCCGGTCGATTTTAAAGCTTCGCAGCGCCGCGAAAAATCGTCGTCAGCCATTGCGTTGGTCATCGACAAATCGGGATCGATGGCGCTGAATCGGAATTTGGACCTTGCCAAAGAGGCCGCAAAAGCGAGTGTCGGCGCGTTGCAAGCACAGGACAGAGTCATTGTCGTCGGTTTCGACGACGCGCCGTATGTGGTTGTTCCTGCAACGCGCGCCGTAAACCGATACAGCATCAACGAAAAGATATCGAAGATGCGCGCGGCGGGCGGGACGAATATCCGCGACGCCTTGGAATTGACGTATTTGGAACTTTCGCTCGTGTCGGCGAAAACGAAGCATGCGATATTGCTCACCGACGGACGCAGCCCGTACTCGGGAATAGACACGCTTGTCAGAGAGATGGCTCGGGCAAACATAACGGTTTCGACGATAGCATTGGCCAATGCCGACACGACATTGCTGAGCCGGATTGCAAATTTGGGAAAAGGCCGCGCCTATGTTGCGCGCGATGCGAGCAGCGTGCCGAGGCTTTTTGTCGAAGAAACCGAGCGCGTGACGTCGCAGCCGATCGTCGAAGAGCCGTTTGTGCCGACGGTCGCGCGTCAGCATGAAATGATTAAGGGCGTTACGTTGCATACGCTTTTGGGCTATGTCGCGACAAGAGCCAAGAGCGGGAGTCAGACGGTTTTGACGGCCCCCGGAGGCGCGCCGATATTGGCGCAGTGGCAGTACGGAACGGGGAAAACGACGGCATTTGCGAGCGATGCCAAAAATCGCTGGGCATCGCAATGGATACGCAACAGCAAAAATTTTGCGCAGTTTTGGGCGCAAGTCGTGCGCAGCACGATGAAAACCGACGATACGCAACGTTTCGGCATGCTGATTTCGCGCGAAAATGCGCGCGTTCGCGTCATGATCGATGCCGTCGGCGAAGACGACGGTTTTCTCAACGGTTTGAATATTGTTGCGCAAATCGAACGGCCCGACGGCAAAACTTTTGATTTGGTTTTGCGCCAAACGGCTCCCGGGTTTTACGAAAACACGTTTGAATTGCATCAATTGGGGACGTATTTTGCGCAGGCAACGCTCAAGGATGCGGATGAAATCATCGGCATCGCGCAAGAAACGTTTTCGTTCCCGCATTCCGAAGAATATGCGCATGCATCGCCCAACGACAATTTGTTGAAGGCGATTGCCGAAACGTCGGGCGGTTGCATCGATTGCGAATATGACGCCATATTTAAGCCTGAACGCGAAGGAATGCGCAGTTATTTTCCGATATGGCCGAATTATCTTTGGTTTGCGTTTATTCTATTGGGGATAGACGTGTTTTTGCGCCGCGTAAGATTCGGCAGTTCGAAGGCATAACCGCCGGACGGCGCTCGGCAATTCGGTTTATTGCCGAAGTTTGAATGCAAATCTTCGAATGCTGCCTGCAAAGATCGGCGCCGATCGCCGGCAGCTGCCGCGAGTTCCGCCCTGCAACGCGATTCCGGGGCATTCGAAGCCGCAGCTTCGGATTCAAACAAAAAAAATCAAAAAAAACCGTCACATTTTAAATTCAGCTCCATAATTCTCTGTGAAATCGGTTGCATGACGGATCGCGGCGATTTGCGATGCAACCGCTCAACGCCCGGAGAGAGCTGCATGGCGGAACAAGACTTGCGCGAAAAACATTTGTTTTATTACAATGAGGTGTTTGCAACGCTGTGGAACGGATTGGTTTTCAAACGCCCGAAAGAAGCGATTCGTGCCGACTTATTGGAAGATGCGCCGACGGAATATGTCGATATTCCCAAGCACGCGCCGCTCAAGCGCGTGCGCGACGTCATGAAATATTGCAGAGGGCGCGCGGGATTAAATGTTGCTCTGTTGGGACTCGAGAATCAGACAGCCGAAGATGCGTCGATGATCGGACGGATCATGTGTTACGACGCATTGGCATACCGGCATCAACTCAGCCAAACGCCCAAAGGCCGGAAAGTTTTGCCCGTGTTTACGGCTGTCGTCTATTTTGGCTATAATACGCGTTGGAACGGGGCGCGCAGACTTCGCGACATCGTCAGGCTGCCGGGCAAATGGCGTCGCCATTTCAGCGATTACCGCATTCGGGTTATCGAATTGGCATGGCTGACCGATGAAG
>CAVGZQ010000159.1:0-7734 GCA_963633515.1 Bacteroidaceae bacterium | reverse complement strand
AGAAATTCCGCACTACGCCCGCGACGCAAACGGCGACATCGTCTATGAAAACGGGCGAGAAAAAATCGATCATATCGAACGGCGCCGTTATTTGGTCATCACCAATACGGCAACCGCCTACGGACGCGTCGATATTTCGTCGCCCAACAACGACGTCAACCATTATTCGACGCGGACGGGATACTGCCGCGACGTCGATTCCCCGCACCGCGTCCGTTCGATCGATTACTTGATGGATTGCGCGCTCAACGATTTGGGTCTGGAGCTGGCGCAAGCCGTCACGCCGCATTCGCGGCGCATGTCGATCGTCTACGACGATTTCAGAATCGCGGCATACAACAGCAAAAAGAGCAAATACATCGACACGAAAAAGTTTTCGCAATCCGACGAAAAACTCTATGTCATCGTGCGATTGCCCAAAGCTGCGCGTTTAAACAAATTCAAAGTGACGCTCGAAGCCCGCGTCGACAAAAAAGACGTCGTTCTCGACACGCAATCGTTCGTTTTCGACGGATCCAATTCCAAAACATTCACCTACGATATCGCCGCCGTGTCGGCGCTTGCCGATACGAAAGACTTTACGTTCCGCCTGAGCATCGGCAACACCTCGATAACGACGCGCGACATCACGATCAAAAAGTAGTTGCCGCCATGATGCGGCCGATCGGCAATCGGTCGCCGCCATTTTGCGCGCGCGTTCGCTTTTTGATGAAATTTCGGCGCATCTGTTATATAAACCGCAGTGCTTACTCACACTTGAAGCATTGCGGTATTTTTTTTGATCGGAGTCGGACACTATGACGGGCAAAACGGAATCGGCCGTTCAAACGGCATTGCAAGATAAGCGCAACGCATGCGGATCGGGATCGCTCCCGGTCATTCCGTGTCTTGCAAACCGATACGACATCTTGGAATGCATCGGCAAAGGCAGCCAAGGCGAAGTCTATCGGGCGCGGCGAAAAGATGACGGCAGTCTTGTTGCCGTCAAAGTCATGCATATCAAATCGGTGAAGAACTGGAAAATGTATGAGCTTTTTTCCCGCGAAGCCAAAGTTTTGCAAAATATTCAAATCGACGGCGTGGCAAAATTCTACGAAGCGATCGAAGATATCGAATGCGCCGATCCGGTTTCGGTCATCGTTCAGCAATTCGTCGACGGGCACGCGCTGAGCGAATTTATCAAAGCGCATCACCGTTTTTTGCTGTCGAATATCGCCGATATCATCATTCAGCTGGTGACAATTCTCGATAAATTGCATCGATCCGATCCTCCGATTATTCATCGCGACATCAAGCCAAGCAATATATTGCTTCAAGATTCGGCGCATGACTGCAAAGTTTGGCTCATCGACTTCGGCGCCGTTGCCAATCCGCAAGTCAAAGACGGCGGATCGACGGTTGCCGGGACTTACGGATATATGGCGCCGGAACAATTGATGGGTCAGCCCAAACCGGAAAGCGATTTGTATTCGACGGCGGTATTGGCATTTTATCTTCTTACCGGCATTCCGCCCGAAAGCGTCGAGATTCAAGATTTCCGCTTGCTCATCGATCCGCATCTTCAGAATTTGCCGTTTCCCATTACCGTGCTCTTGCGTCAGATGCTCGAACCGCACATCGACAAACGTCTGACCGATGTGCAAACGATATTGAAAGCATTTGAATTGATTAAAACGAATCGATTCAACGAATTGCAGGTATTGGTTCATAGCGGCAACGTCAATCAAGAGGTCAGATGGGTGCCGGTCACGTCGTACAAACAAAATGGCTGCGTCGAGCAATGGGATGCGCTCAGCGATGCCGTTCCGCGCAAACTCCCGCGAGACGTCATCCGACCGATCAAAAAAGGGCTTTATCAAGCCAGAAATTTTCTGGAAGCGGGTTTCGGCGCGCCGATAATGGACGATTTTATCTTTTTGCGCAAACTCAGCAAAACGCATTCGACCATAAAAGATAAACTCGCCTTAATCATCGCAATACCCTTTGTTCTTATAATGGCGGCGCAGGTGATCTCGGCGATGATTTGGATCGTTTTTGCCTCAGGAATCGCCAAGTTCGTGCTTATTCCGGCGGCGATCGCATTGATCGCGGCGTTTGTTTACATTATCATGCGCACAGCGCGCGCCATAACAAAAGACTCGGGTATGTTTGCCAAAGTCATGCCGCTTTTGACATACGGCCGCAAAACGTTTGCGACGGTGACATCGATCGACTTTGAAATGCCCCATGTTGAAGGCAATGCCTATCGCCCGTTATGGAAAGTAAGTTATAAATTTAATCCGGCCGACGATGAAAGCAGCGATGATTTAAATCGGTATTTTTACACGCGCCGCGAGCCGGAAGATCTCAAGCCGGGCGATCTCATTCCGTGCATATATATTATCGGCAACGACGAAATCGGCGAGTATGTTTACAGCATCCCGTGGCCGATTTTAAAATTCGACGATATATATTTGTCTTACGATGCGAAGAAATTGGCAACAATGAAAATTCCGCTGAAGTTTAAAGTTCTTGCGGGATCCCCGAGCTGAATTTTGCCGGTTCTTGCCGGCGCATTGCGCAATCCGAAACCATTCTTCATACCGTAACTTATTCGCGACGGAGGGGCAGAAAATACGATGAACAATCAAATGACGTCCGGCAAGCCGCAATATCAAATACGCGTTTCGTCGGAAAAATACAAAGTTGCGCAAATACAAGTCATCTCGGCGCAGGATGCGGGCAACGATCGATCTCATGAGCCGTCTTCGGCGGAAACCCCCGAAATTCTGCGATCCGGCTACCGATTTTTGCGGCTTTTGGGCGAAGGTTCAAACGGCAAAACTTTTTTGGCCGCAGAACGCGTGTCGGGGAGAAAAGTCGCGATAAAACAGCTCAAATCGTTCAAAGATTTTAAATCGTTCGATTTGTTCAAACGCGAAGCCGAAACGATGCGAAGCGTCGCCATTGACGGCGTGCCGCAATTCATCGATTACATCGAGAAGCCGGGATCCGACGACGATTATTATATCGTTCAGGAATACATCGACGGGACGCCGCTGTCGGATCTCATCGATTCGCGCGCCGAAGCAAATAAGCATTTTCCGGAAGATTTCGTTTGGAAATTTGCCGGACAAATCGCAAGGATTTTGGATCTTCTCGAAACCCGATACCATCCGCCCATTATCCACCGCGATATCAAACCGTCGAATATCATCATGACGCCGGAATCGGATTTTTATTTGATAGACTTCGGATCGGTTGCAAACCCCGAACGCAAGAGCCTGAATTCGACGATAGCCGGCACCCAAGGCTATATGGCGCCCGAACAGCTCATGGGCGACTGCATCATACAATCGGATTATTACGGTTTGGGCGCAACGATGCTCCATTTGCTCACAGGCGTTGCGCCGTTTAAGATCGCATCGGACGGCTTGAAACTTTGCTTCGAAGATGTCCTCGAACAAAAAGCGCCAAAAACGAGCTCTGCCATGCGCAAAGCGCTTGCGTCGCTTTTGGCGGTCAGACCGGAAGATCGCCCGGAAAACAGCGCCGCGCTGAAGGAATTGCTGCAAGTGCTGCCGTCCGAAGAACAAACGCAAACAGAGAAATCGCGCAGGGAATTGTTTCAAGATTATATGAGAAGCCATCCGCGCATTTGCGCATGCGGTTATTTTTTGTCAAACCATAAAATTCTGCGTTTTTTTCTGAAATGGCTGTTTGCCTTACCGATTGCATGGCAATGGTGCGTATGCTCAAAAAAGAAAAGGGAATCTGCGGCGCGACAATCGATAGCCATAGCAACCTTCTTCTTAGCCCCGTTTTATCTGTCGCTGTTCGCATCTCCGTTCATCAATCCGGAAGATCTTGAAGAACTATTTTCAGATTATCGCGCATGCATCGTTCTGGCGGTCGTGATTTTTTTGACGTCATGGTTTGTATCGAATTTGCCGCTTTACAAAAAAACAAGAAACCGTGACGGAGAATACCGCACCGATTTTGATTTGGAAGCCTTCAATCGTTATTCGCCGCCGTGTCTTTATCGGGCGCTTTGGTATTTCGAATATTTGGAAGAAGAAGCGCTCCGCGACATGAGATCGGAAATCGTCAAAAATCGAAAGTTGCATTTCGGTCATTTTATTCCGACGGCAATAAAGGGAAGAATTCAGAAAGTAACGGGAGACGCTGCGCGGACGGCATATTATACGGTTTTGCATGAAGGCGATGTTTACGCGGGAACGTTTGAATTCATGCCGGGCGCAAGCAAACTGCCGATCTATTCCGCGTCTTCGGACGTTGCCGAAGAAAAGCAAGCATTCAACGACAACATCGAAGACAACCGTTTTTTGCCCGGCACGCAAATCGATGTTTTGTGCGTCAAAATGGCGAGTTTTGTCAAATTGGCATTGTCCGAAACCCAAACCGATTGGAAAATGATACATTTGATGCCGTTGATAATTCGGCAGACAAAGGCGGGGGTTTAAAGCGGATCGCTTGCCCGGCATCGCGCGAACGGCGGTCAGCGTCAGCGATTGGCGGCCGGTTCAGAGCTCAGAGCTGAGATCTGAGCATTCAAAGAGCATTGAGCAGTCGGCGGATTATCGCGGGACATCGGACGCTCAGGATATCGAAAAAGCGCGGCGTATGCTCGCAGCCTCCGGCGAGAACATAGCCGCGCCCCGAGCGTATTGCCCCGCCCGGGGGCAAAAGCTCGGGCAGCCTGCCGTATTTGCGCAGCAAAAAGGCAGGCCGCGAAGGCGTATTGAGCCCCGACGGGGCGAAACAGCCGGAGCGCCAAAAATAAAGAAATCCTTTAAAATGAAATTCTTTAAAACGTCTTTTTAAACATGCGACGCGCGAAATCGTCTGAGCATCGGCAGCGGCGCAAGGGGCGGCGAAACCGGATGACGGCGATTGCAAAAACGGGTAAGATGGCGAGGTGTTTTTGCGCATTTTGGCAGAAAAGTCCGAGCATTGCCGAAATTGCACGATTTTATCGCGAACGGAGAGCAACGATGTTAACGTTTAAACGGGTATTTCAGACACAGCAACAAGCATTGGACGTTTATAAAAGCCAACTGTCGAAACAAAAGCTCTTCGTCGAAGCGTTCGAGGGGGCGCCCAAAGGGACGCCGGCAAGCGTGACGCTGAGCATCGCCGAGACGCGCCAAACGATTGAGCTTTCGGGCAGCGTCGAGCGGATGATGGGCAAGACCGAAGTTGCGCAAAATGGCTACGGCCAACGTCCGGGGCTTTTGCTCGGCATCCCGATCACGCCCGAACTCGTCGCTCCGCTGCGCGCTTTCTTTTTGACCAAACCCGAGGCTGCCGCGCCGCAGTTGCCCAAGGCGCCGTTTTTGACGCTTGCGGATGAAACCGCGCAGCAAGCCAAACGCGAAGCCGACATGTTTTTAAGGAAGGCAGAGACGGGCAATCTGTTTGAGCTGTTCGGCATGCGCGCGCGCGATGATCGCAAACTGCTTCGCACAATATACAATAAAGTTGTTAAAAACTTGCATCCCGACAAACATCGCAGCGATTTTGACGAAGAACTTTCGGAAGCATTGGGCGATGCGTATCAAATACTCAACGAAGCGTACAAAATCTTGCAACATGGCGTAGCAAGCGAGATTTATCTTGAAATATCGCGCGAAAACGGTCAGACTTCGGGGATGAGTCTTTCGGCTTACAAAAAGTTTCAGGCGGATTACCGCCTAAAGAATGCAAACGGCATTCATATGGCCGACGAATTCGTGGTCAAAGCAGAAAATGCCCGGGCATGCGGCGACAAAGACGCAGCGGCGCAAGCGCTCAAGCTTGCCCTGAAGTACGACAAGTACAACGAATCCGCGCGATCGATGCTGACCGCATTGCAGGGAGACGATTAAAGGAGACAAATCGTGACGAAATCCGAATTGACGAAAAAATTGGCCGAACAGTTTCAAATTCCGATGCGCCATGCGCAACTCGTCCTGGATGCGATCTTCGACACGATGACCGATGCGCTCAATTGCGGCGACAGAGTCGTCATGCGCGGATTCGGCGCGCTTTCGGTAAAAGTTTCGCGCAATCGGATTGGTCACAATCCGCAAACGAACGCCCCGATTCACATTGCATCGAAAAAGAAGATCGTTTTCAAGCCGGGGCGCATGCTTCACGAACGGCTCAATCTCGGCAGAAGCCTAACGGATCTTTCGGATTGAGCGGCGCAATCGGATATGACAAATGATGCCTATTTTGCCGATATTCAAAGCCAAACGGCGCGCAAACAGCGCCGGCATGACGCAACCGCCCGTCGCGGTTGCGATGATAGCGGCGTTTCCGCCGCCGATAAGCGGTCAGAGCTTGGCCGCCAAACTTTTATATGACGGTCTCAAAGCCGACAGCGATTTTGAAACGATTGCGTTTGATATTTCGCAGCCCATAGACGGCGCGCCGATCGCAGAACGCGTCTTAAAGCTTTGCCGCGTCGCTTTTTCGCTGGCGCGATGCTGCGCGGCGCGCCGCCGTCTCGTCGTTTATTTGCAATTGGGACACGGCGTCAAAGCTTTATGCCGCGATTTGGTTTTTATGACGATTGCGGCGGCAACCCGACACCCGTGCGTGGCGCATGTCCACGGTTCGGGGCTTCGAAAAGCCCTCGAATCGATGCCCGCTGCCGTCAAACAAATCGAAAAGCTTGCGATCGGCCGGTTGAATGCGGCAATTGTCCTGAGCGACCATTTAAGAGAAATGTTCTTCGGGATTTTGGACGAAAATCGCATTATCGCGATAGACAACGGCATCGACCCAAATTTCATTCGGCTTGCCGAAGCCGATCCCGATAAACCGGCAAGCGACGAAATACGCATTTTGTTTCTGAGCAATTTTATTGCGCAAAAGGGACTTTTCACGTTGCTCGAAGCGGCGAAAATTGCCCAAAAAGCGCATAAAAACTATCGCTTTGAACTCGTCGGCGCTCCGGAAAAAACAGCCCAAACGCCCGAAAATGATGCCGAACGTTTTGTCCGCGAGAATCGGCTGCGCAATACCGTCATTTCTCCGATTGCAACGGGCGTCAAAAAACACGAAGCTTATAAAAATGCCGATATTTTTGCATTGCCGTCGCAGTACGAAGGTCAACCGCTTTGCATTATCGAGGCATTATTCGAAGGACTCCCCGTCATAACGACGCGCGCGGGCGGCATTCCCGACATTTTCGGCGATTCGCCGTGCGCGCGATATGTCGAACCGGGCGATGCGCAAGCGATCGTCGATGCCATCGATTCGCTTTCCGACGCATCGGAGCGAATGCGCCTTGCCGCGCTTGCCAAATCGATCGCTTATGCGCGGTTTACCCCCGAAAAGCATATCAATGCCGTAAAAGATATTCTCAGAAAAGCATTTTTCGACAATTCTAACCGATAAGACACTGCGCGCGATATGCCAAACCGCGCGATGGCGCAAGCGATCGCCAAAGCCCTCCCGACGATGCGCGCCCGGCTTGCCGAGCTTGTCAAAACGATCGCTTGCGCGCAATTTGACCATGCAGAACCGCTGCATCAACAATGCAAATTGTTATTCCGATAATAATCATTTTTAATAATAAAATTCGCATAAAAAGCGATCATTTCATTTCCATGGCGGCATTTTAGGCTGTATTTCGTTTTTTGCGAGCCGCAATAAAAACATGAAAAAAAAAAAAAAAACGAAAAGGCATGCGATGCCGATCGCATGCCTTTTCGCGCGCAATGCGCATGTTTGAACCGGTTTTAT
>CAVGZQ010000158.1:0-7779 GCA_963633515.1 Bacteroidaceae bacterium | reverse complement strand
GATATGCCGTGCGATGCGAGTTTGCGGCGGGCGGGCGGGTATACGGGATTGCCGATTTCTTCGGTGCTCGTCGCTGCCGAAGCAATTTCAAACCGATCGCTTAAACCGGCTTTTCGGACGAGATCTTTCATGATGAATTCTGCCATGGGGCTGCGGCAGATATTTCCGTGACAAATAAACAGAATTTTGATCATTGTTTGCCTCGATGCGCAGTTGTAATCTATATTATCGGTATTTATCGATGCGCAAATAAAAGTTATTGGCGCGTTCATCGCCCATTGCCGAATATTTGCCGTGGCCGGGCAGGATTTTCGTATCGTCGGGCAAAATCGACAAAAGCGCATCGAGCGAGCGCCGCAGATCGATGCCGTTTCCGCCTTCGAAATCGGTGCGCCCCACGCTTGCTTTGAACAAGGTGTCGCCCGTAAAACACAGTTTATGTTCTGCTATGTAATAACATACGCCGCCCGGCGTATGTCCGGGCGTTTCGATGACGCGCAATTGCAACGCGCCGACCGAAAACTCGGCCGAATGCGATATGTCAAATTCGCGTTTGGGCATGGGAGCCGTCGGCACGCCGAACATCCTGCACATGTCGGGGATGTGATCGACGACAATATCATCGGCAGGATGATAGGCAACCTTTGCTCCCGGAAGCATGTTTTTCAGCGTCTGAGCGCCGAATATATGATCGATATGCGCATGCGTGAAAAGCATATATTCAGCGTTTGCGCCATGCGTTTTTATGCATTCCGCAAGCGTTTCGGCTTCGCCGCCCGGGTCGATGACTGCCGCCGCAAGCGTCGTTTTGCATATCAATATGTAGGTGTTGACGCCAAAACTTCCGATGCAATGGCGGATTATCTTGTAATCGTCTGTTTCGAATTCGTCCTTAAAATGAAGCATAAAAATATAACCTTTTCGTGAGCAATGCCGGCCGACCGATCGCAAAACGCCTGAAAATGTTTTTGCTTTTCGGGCGCCGACGCGCAAAAAATCTGCTTCGTCAGCGCCGTTTGGCAACCTGCGAAGCATGCGCATTATTCCAACTCTTTCGGAATTATGCTAGAACAAACGATGTTTCGATGCCGGCGATCCGACAGACGGCGGCGTCTCGGCGCGCAAACGGCGCTTTTGTTATCGGTTTGCGGTTCATGGAGACGGTTTATGTATCGCTTTTGTTTTGGGGCGCTTGCGGTTTTGGCGCTTTCTTTGCCGACGGGATGCGCTTCGTCCGTCGCTGTCCCGCGCAGCAATGCCGATTTTCGGCTCTATGTCGATGTTACGCCGAAAGATTCGGCAATTCTCGTCGACGGCGCCCCCGTCGGAAACGGTTTGCGCTCTGCTGAAGTTCCGCTCGAAATACTCGCCGGAACCCGACGCATTTCGATTGAGCGCGACGGATATCATACATTCCGGACGACGCTCGAATATATACAGCCGGGCGAAACTTATACGCTTAAAACAACGCTGATTGCGTCTGAATTCTGATCCGGGATTGCATTTGAATTCTGTTGACGGCATTATGACAATATCTTGCAAATGAAGAATGCCGGCATGTTGATATAAGCCGCGCAGACATCTTATCGTCTTTTTCATGCTTGCCCGGCTTTTTTCTGTCTGCCGCATTGCCGGCGTTTCGGAGATCGATTCGCTTTTGGCTCAATGCGCAGCGATTTGGCGATCGATGCGCTTTTGCGGCGCTTCTCCGCGTTTCGTGCATTGTCTGCGGATCGCCGTTTTAGATTTAAAAAAAAAGTTTGACTTCGGATTTCGGCGGGATTAATTAAACGCCTACCAACGCGGTAGGTTGGTAGGCGTGATGAGAAAGATCATGCTGCCTGCAGCGTTTTGCTCAGACTCAAGGGTTGTTTGCATAGGAGAATTTGGAATGTCGCATATTTACAAGAGCGCAGATGCGTTAATCGGTCATACGCCGCTGATGGAGCTGTCGCACATCGAAGCGGCGTTTGGGCTGAAGGCGAAGATTATTGCCAAGCTCGAGTATTTCAATCCGGCCGGTTCGGTCAAAGATCGCATCGCCAAAGCGATGATCGACGACGCCGAAGCCTGCGGTTTGCTCAACAAAGATTCGGTCATCATCGAGCCGACATCGGGCAATACCGGCATCGGGCTGGCATCTGTCGCCGCCGCCCGCGGCTATCGCATCATTATCGTCATGCCCGAAACCATGTCGGTCGAACGCCGCCAATTGATGAAGGCATACGGCGCAGAACTCGTTCTGACCGAAGGCGCAAAAGGCATGAAAGGCGCCATCGCCAAAGCCGACGAACTCGCAAGCGAAATCCCCAATGCATTTATTCCTCGCCAGTTCGACAATAAAGCGAATCCCAAAGCGCATTTCGAACATACGGGACCTGAAATTTTCGCCGATTCCGACGGAAATGTCGATATCTTCGTCGCAGGCGTCGGCACCGGCGGCACGGTGACAGGCGTCGGTCAATATTTAAAATCGAAAAAACCGTCGGTAAAAGTCGTTGCCGTCGAACCGGCAACGTCGCCCGTCCTTTCGGCCGGCGTTGCCGGCGCGCACAAAATACAAGGCATCGGCGCGGGCTTCGTTCCGAGCGTGCTCGATACGAAAGTGTACGACGAAATTATTCCGGTTTCGAACGAAGATGCCTTTGCGACCGGAAAACTCATGGGCAAAAAAGAAGGCGTTTTGGTTGGGATTTCTTCGGGCGCTGCGCTTTGGGCGGCCATTGAACTCGCCAAACGTCCCGAGAACGCCGGCAAAAACATCGTCGTCCTTTTGCCCGATACCGGCGATCGGTATTTGTCGACGCCGCTTTTTGCCGATTGATTTGTTCCGGCCGCGCCGGGGCATGTTTTTGCCGCAGTCCGGCGCCGCGCAGCCGTTTCTGTCGGGCGGTTGCGCGCGCCGTCTTTGTCATAAGGAGGCAACATGATGATTTCTACGCGCGGGCGATACGCGCTGCGCGTTTTGCTCGACCTTGCCGAACGCCGAACGGGGCAGTTTACGCCGCTCAAAGATATTGCGGCGCGGCAGGAAATTTCTCTCAAATATATCGAGAAAATCATGCCCGCCCTCGCAAAAGAAGGGTTTGTGACGTGCATGCACGGCAAAGGCGGCGGATATCGATTGCTCAAAGATCCCGACGCGTATTCCGTCGGCGATGTTTTGCGCGTGACCGAAGGCGATTTGGCGCCCGTTTCGTGTTTGATGCGCGATGCGCCGCCGTGCAAACGCGCCCCCCGCTGCAAAACGCTTCGGATGTGGCGCGATTATTACAAACTCACTGCCGATTTCTTCGATAACATAAAAATTACCGATCTGCTCGAAATTCAAAACGAACCCGATTATGTGATTTAAATTCGTGATTTTGCACGATGCTTTGCGGATTATTTAAAATCCGGCGGGCAGCAAAAAGTATTCCGCATGCGCGGAGGGATTGCGTATAATTGCCGGCATTTTCGATAGGTTTTGTCGCTTGCGGAGGAAATCATGAAGCACACATCGAAGAAATGGATTGCCGTTGCCGGGGTTTGCGCGGCGCTTTGCGGCTGCAATAAAAACGAGACGGCCGAAACGGTTGCGCAGAATCAAGATGTTGCGCAAAGCGCCGTTGAGGCGCCGGCCGGCGATGCGAAATACAGATCGCCGGCGCGCGCCGAGTCGGGCGAAACCGGCGCGCCGATCGGGACATCGGCTGCGGACGCCGCAAATCCCGAACCGAAAGGCGTTTTGTGCGAAGACGATTATTGCAAATGCGGCAATATCGGCTGCGGACGCGGCAGCCGCTGCGACGGCGGCGCATGCGTTTGCGGCAATGAGCGATCCGATGTTTCGACCGATTTGTATCGGTGCGAAGGCGGCTTGCTAAAATGCATCGGAACCGGCGGATTTGACGCATGCGAATGCGGCGCGGTTTCGTGTTCGGTCGGGGCGAATTGCATCGATCGGAAAACGTGCGCATGCGACGGAAAAACCCAAACAGATGAAGTCCGAAATGCGCCCGAAAAATGGCGATGTTCAGACGGGCAATGGCGTTGCGCGTCGGGCAGCCGCAACAACGCCCAAGGGTGCGGCTGCGCCGATGCGGCTTATGCCTGCGGCTGGGGCGCGACGTGCGAAAATGGCCGATGCATGTGCGGCAATGCGGTGTTTGAAGGCGATCCCGCGACGTACGAATGCGACGCAGGCCGCGTCGTTTGCGGCGTTTCCGAAGGTTGCCCGTGCGGCAATTCCCGGTGCGGTTACGGCGCGACGTGCCGCGACGGCGCATGTTTCTGCGGCGATACGCCTTGGCAATCCGCGCGCGGCGCATTTTGCGAAGACGGACAAATAAAACGGCGGTAAGCGTTTCGCCGCTTTTTTGGGGGCTTGATGCGCGCGGCTGAAGCCAATCGGCCGCCGGGCGGCATTTGGCGAAGCTTTTTTTGGAAAAAAAAGGAAACATGAGCGAAAAATCTCCGTCAGAAACCGAAATCCGAAAGCGGCGGCATTTGGAAGCGGCGCTCAGCGGCAATGCATACACGCGCGACGCGGGTTTTGAGCGCGTTGAACTCCCCTATGATGCGCTTTTCGAAGTTTCGGAATCGGCATTGGACACGCAAACGCGCATCGGGGGCGAAACGCTTCGATTTCCGCTGATGATCGGCGCCATGACGGGGGGCACGCCCGTTGCGGCGCAAATCAACGATGATTTGCGCGCCGTTGCGCGCGGCCTCGGCATAGCCGTCGAATTGGGATCGATTCGGGCGTTGCTCGAAAATCCCGATTGCCGCCCGACCTACGGCGCCGATTGCGGGGGCGCCGTTTTCGCCAATATCGGCATTGCCGAATTGGCGGCGCATTCGCCCGAGACAATACAAAAAGCGAGCGAAACGATCGGCGCCAAAGGCATATTCGTGCATTTGAATTATGTGCAGGAATGGGTGCAAAAAGGCGGCAATCGGCAAAGCGGAAGGGGTTTTGAATTGCTGGCCGATTTCTGCCGCCGCGCATCGTTTCCGGTCTTTGTCAAAGAAGTCGGAGCGGGGATCGGCGGAAAATGCGCGCAAAGATTGGCCAAGCTCCCCATCGCGGGGATCGAGACCGCCGGGCGCGGCGGCACATCGTGGGCGCTCGTCGAGGCGTCGCTGCGCACGCCGCCGCTGCCGGCCGAATGCGTCACGGCGCTCAAAAGCGTCGGCTATCGCACGCCCGAGTGCATCATTGCCGCGCGCAAAGCGCTCAAAGAACGGGCGGTGATAGCTTCGGGGGGAATAGAAACGCCGCTCGATGCCGTCAAATCGCTGGCGCTCGGCGCCGACGCCGTCGCCATGGCGCTGCCCATTTTGCGGCATTATGCCGAGTCGGGGCGCGCCGGATTGCTCGATTGGCTGACCCAATTCATCGACATTTCGAAACTCATTTGGCGAAGCGCGGGCGCGCGCAATCTCGATGCGTTAAAGGGGGTTCTGGGCGCGGAGAGCTTCGGGCTCGGCGCGAAGTCTGAACGGACGCCGGGATGACTCCGAAGCTTCGCATTCAAATATCTGCGCGCGCAAAAAAAAAAAGCGCGGCGTATGCTCGCACCTGCCGCCGGCCTGCCGGCAGGCAGGCAAGGCAGGGAGAACATAGCCGCGCCGGCCGCGCGTATGCTCGCACCTGCCGCCGGCCTGCCGCAGGCGGGCCGGGCAGGGAGAACATAGCGCGGCAAGCCTGCCGTATTGAGCCGAAGGCGAAATAGGCAGGCCGCAAAGAAAATAAAGAAAATGAGGAAATCTTTTTTTTCGTCCGTTCGATGCGGATGCAAGGGCGAGCGGAGAAGCATGCATGCTTCGGCGGATCGGTCGGCATGCGGGGGAGGGGCCGAAACTGCGGCGCCAAAGGCTCGGAAATGCCCCGAAAATGCTTGCTTTTTCGCGCATAAGATGATGAAAATGCCGCCGTTTTGTCGGCGTGCGGAGATCGGCGGGGGGCGCAATCGGGCGGAATAATCGCGTCTGAGACGCGTTGCCGAGAGAATTTTTGCCGTTTCCGCCTTTTGCAACGAAACAAAAGAAATGCACGCCGCTGCGGCGATGCAAACAAGTCGTCAGAAAGTGCGATCCGTTTCGCGGTCGCGAATAAATGAAGGAAATTCCATGAACAATCGTTACGAAATTAACGCAAATCTCGCGCAAATGCTCAAAGGCGGCGTCATTATGGACGTCGTCAACGCCGAACAGGCCCGCGTGGCCCAAGAAGCCGGCGCTGTTGCCGTCATGGCGCTCGAACGCGTCCCGGCCGATATCCGCAAAGAAGGCGGCGTGGCGCGCATGAGCGACCCCGCGCTCATCGAAGAAATCAAAAACGCCGTCACCATCCCCGTCATGGCAAAAGTCCGCATCGGGCACTTCGTCGAAGCCCAAATCCTTCAGGCGCTCGCGATTGATTACATCGACGAGTCGGAAGTTTTGACGGCGGCCGACGACGAAAACCACATCGACAAGCATAAATTCGGCGTCCCGTTCGTGTGCGGCGCCCGCGATTTGGGCGAAGCGTGCCGGCGCATCCAAGAAGGCGCGGCGATGATCCGGACAAAAGGCGAAGCCGGCACGGGCGACGTCATCGAAGCCGTTCGGCATATGCGCACCATGAACCGCGAAATTGCCCAACTTTCGGCTTTGGGCGAAGATGAAGTTTTCAGTTTTGCAAAAAAACATGCGATTTCGTTCGAATTGGCGTTTAAAATTCGGGAACTTAAGCGGCTTCCCGTCGTCAATTTCGCTGCCGGCGGCATTGCCACGCCGGCCGACGCCGCGCTCATGATGCAATTGGGCTGCGACGGCGTCTTTGTCGGGTCGGGCATATTCAAATCGGGCAATCCGGCCAAACGCGCCCGCGCCATCGTGCTTGCGACGGCGCATTTCGACGATGCGAAACTGTTGGCCGAAGTGTCGAAAGATTTGGGCGAACCGATGGTCGGCATCAATTGCGACGGGATCGCCGCCGAAGACCGCCTTGCCAAGAGGGGGATCTGATGCCGACGATTGGCGTTTTGGCGCTGCAAGGGGGCAGCCGCGAGCACGGCGCGCATTTGCGCGAGTGCGGGATTTCTCCCGTTTATGTCCGCGATCCCGAACAGCTTTCGCCGTGTGCCGGGCTCATCATTCCGGGCGGAGAGTCGAGCTGTCTGCGACGGCTTATGGCGGCAAATCGCATCGACGAAGCGATCAGAGACGCGGTCGGCGCCGGCAAACTCTGCCTTTGGGGCACATGCGCGGGCGCCATCCTGGCGGCGCAAAAAGTCGTCGGCGAACCGCCGTGCTTGGGGCTTATCGAGGCCGAAATCGCCCGAAATGTCTTCGGGTCTCAGCTCGACAGCTTTGCCGAAGACGCCGTTGTGCCCGCCGTTTCCGAAGATGTTCAGCATCTCGTCTACATCCGCGCGCCGGGCATCGTGCGCGTTTGGGGCGAAGCCCGCGTTTTGCATGTTGCGCGCGGCATCATCGCCGCCGCCGAAAATCCCCGCGTTCTCATCACGAGTTTTCATCCCGAACTCGCATCGACCCTCGAGTTCCACCGATATTTCATCCGAAAATGCGGGTTGACCCCAAAATCCGAATGCAACGCGCCGTGGGATCGCACCGCTTGGATGCGCTTGGGCTGAAAACTGCTTTTTTTTGAAATTTTTTTTCGGGCACGGCTTCGGCTATGCGCCGCAAACCGGCTCTGCGCGCCGTTTTCCGACACATACGCCTTCGCAGCCGCGCTATGTTCTCGCTGCCGCTGCGAGCATACGCGCGGCCGGCGCGGCTATGTTCTCG
>CAVGZQ010000157.1:0-7786 GCA_963633515.1 Bacteroidaceae bacterium | reverse complement strand
GATTATGGTCGTCGGCGGCGTTTCGGCGATTGTCCTGCTCCTTACGCTCGCAGGCGGCATAAACGTCTATAAACAGCTGACCGAAGTTCCCGAAAATACGTCCATCGACTTCGGACAACAGCCCAAAGTCGAAGTAAACTGGAACTTGGCTTTTGCCGACCGCGACATTGCTTATCGGCGGTTTTACGACACAGCGCTCGAACGCCTCAAACAAAGCGATATATCCGACGAAGAAAAAGCCGAATTGCAAGGGAAAACGCTTATCGATGTCGTGCTGGCATCGGCTTTCGGGATGTCGGTTTTCTCCGAAGACAGCTGCGCAATGCTCGATACGAGCGCAAAAGCGATAAGCTCGGGATGCGTTTCGCAATGGTGCGCGATCGGGCTGTACAGCTGGGGCGTATTCCGAAAAGACGACGCGCTTGCGGCGAGTTACAAACAAAAGCTGCCGTCTTCGGGCGAATTGCTGCCGCTTATCAAGCTCGTCAATATGGCGGCAACATACCATCATTGGAATGCCGACGATCAAACATACGACGAGAGAATGGCATACGGCAAAAAAATACTCGCTCACGCCGGCGATGGCTTCGACTGGAAAACGTACCCCTTGGCGGCGCGAATCAACGCGTCGGCGCTTATGCGCATGGGACAATTCGACGAAGCGCGGCAACTCGTATCGGGGCTCCGAAACGGCAACAACGAACCGTTGTCGCCGGCATTGGCGCTTCTCGAATTCGATATCAATGCGGCGCTCGACAAAGTCGAAGACAGCGCGCCGCTCATCGAGTGGCTCAAGTCCGTTCGGGATTTGTCAAAAACAAACAAAACCGCGTTAATCGCCCGCAGTCTGCTTTTGTCTGCCGTCACGTCCGAAGACATCGAATTCTTCAAAACGCTCGACGAATTCTTCAAAACGAATGCGGCCAACCCCGACTTGCTTTTTGCCGGCGTCCGCGTTTGTTCCTACTTGCAAACGTACGCAGAATGCAGTCTCATGCTTACGAATGCGCTTAAAGATGCGCCGAACAACCTCGAGTTGCGCAAAGCTCTTGTCGGCGTCTCGCTGCTCCGTCAAGGCATTGCGCAAACCGTGCGTCCCGACACCCGGCTTGCCGAACCGATCTACGCATCCATCAACGGTGTGCTCGAAAAAGGTCTCAAAGACGATCCGCAGCAGCGCCGGTTGTGGCAGCTCAACGCCGCTTTGCAATATGCCGGCGGAAAAGACGGCGAAGCCGTCAAAGCATTCGACGAAGTCGAGCGCGGCGAAAAAATCGTTTGGTTCGGCGCTTTTTTGCGTCAGCTCTTGGACTATCGGCAAGCAAAAGACGACGCCGGGCGCGAACAAATCGCTGCCCGGCTCGCGGATTGGTCGAAAATCGTTTGGAAACCGCAAGACGGCGTCGTCTTGGCGGCGGCGCTCCGATATGTCGGAAGAACAGACGAAGCAAAAGAACTCATCAACCGCATCTATCGTCTGTTTCCCGATCTTTCGGATGTCTTGCGCGTGCGCTTCGATTTGGCCATCGCGTCAAAAGACCTTGAATTGGCCGAAGATTCTTCGAATCACCTCAGAAAACATCATGCGTTCAAACCGCAAGACGAGTATCGGTTGGCAAAACTCATCGAAGAACTCGGCGACGGCAACCGAGCGCTCGAAAATATGCTTGGGCTGATTGCGCGCGTCAACGACAATGCCGAGTTTTTGCTTTATGTCGGAGAATTATTCTTCAAACAAGGTCGGTGCGACTCCGCCGTCACGTACTTCGATCAGTCCGTTTCAATCAATCCAAACCTCCCCGAATCGCATTACTTCAAAGGGCGTTGTCTCTACGAAGCCGGGAAGTACGAAGAAGCGCTGACCGAATTCACCGAAGCCGGCACTCAAGACGAGGGCAATCATCTCTATGCGTTGTGGAACGGCTTGGGACTGCAAAAAATCGGACACGACGGCGAAGCCCTCGTCGCTTTCTCAAATGTCATCGACGAAGTGCTCAAAATCGATCCGAAAGCGCTCAAAGAAAGCGATATCGACAACGCTGCGCTTGCCTACAGCTACCGCGCTTCGCTCAGGAAGATCGGCAAGCAGCGCAGCGAAGCTTACGCCGATTTCAAAAAAGCCATCGATTTGCGCCCCCAAAATCCGGCGTTCCGCGAAGGCTATATCATCGCCCTTTACGAAAACGGACGGCTCGGCGATTGCTCCGAACAGATCGATGCGTTGCTCGCTTTGCCCGATGTCCGCCCCGATTCCCGGATTTCCTTCATCCGGGGCGTTATCGCCCTCAAAGCCGAAAAACGCAAAGAGGCACTCGCGCATCTCGAACAATCTCTCGCCGACGGTTTTGCGCAGCGCGCGGAGTCGGGCATTATCGGCGTGCGCGAGCCCGTCGAAATCTACGAACGTTTGGGCTATTTATATCGCGATATGGGCAAGCGCGACGAGGCGCGGAAATATCTTTCGCTTCTGCTCGAAACCTCTCAAACGCTCTCTCCGTCGGCAAGACACGATATTCAAAATGACATCGACAAAATTTAGCGTATTTTTTTCAATGCATTATTGTATATTGTAGCCGAGTATCATCCGATGGCGGCCGTGCGGACAATGCCCGAGTTTGAGCCGCGCGATCGCGTCATGCGGCTGACGGCAATCCGCGCGGCATGATGCCGCCGGCTGCGCTCCCGCGCCGGTTCCTTGCGATAATCATATCGTTTCGCCGATTAAAGGAGTTACGCTTGAAACTGCTCGCAATTGTTACAGACGAGATTAAAAAGCTCCTCATACACACATTGAGTTGCGAAATTGTTTTCCAACGTTCTTGGCAACAAGCCGATCCCGCCGCCTTAACCCAAAACGATTATGTCATTGCATCGGGAACGCTTATCGAAGATCCCAAAGAACCTTTGGTCATTTGGGGCATTGCAAGCGCATTGCGTTATTTCGGCGTCACAGCTTTTTTTGTCGACGTTTCGGGCAAAACGACGGGAACGCTTGTAAAAAACTACCCGCAAATCAAACTTCTTTCCTATAACGGCGACGGCGGCCAATTTATACTTCAGTTGCGGACGCTCGTTCCCAAGCTTTTCCTCGACGATCCCAAATATCGCAACAGCACGCTGTCGGCATCGGCCAATGCGCAGCGTTTCGACTCCCGCGCCCTCTCCGCTTCCGTCAATCCGAGAGCCGAAGGACGTCCCGCAGGCTTGCGCAAAGCCCCGGTCAGCCAAATCACGGGATCGCGTTCTTTCGGTTCGTCCGAACTCAAGATCCCCCAGCAGCCGACTGCCGTCACCGGAAGCTTCGAACCCGTATCGTCCATTCCGTTGGGACTCAAAAAAAACTCCGCCGCACGTTCGCCCGCCCCGAAACAGTTTTCATCGCCCTCTCTCTCGCAGGTTCCGAAAGCAAAACCCGTCTCCCCCGAAACCGAAGCGCAAGATTGCTTCGATCTGCTCGACGATTTCTCGAGCATTTCGAGCATTTCCAACATTTCTTCCGTCCCCGATGCCCTCGACAAAGCACTCTCCGACGGCGAAGCGCCCGGAGACGCCAATGCCGGTTTGCCGCCGTCGCAAAATGCCGTGACCGATCGATCCGACCGCAAACCGTCCCCATCCCACGCCAACCAAACAAATATTCACACCATTGTCCGTTCTCTCGACGCCGTCGCCGTCGGAAACATCGAATTCGGCAATATTATCAACGTCTTGCAAACCATTCACAATATCGGGGCGACGGGCGTTCTCGAAATTAAAAACGAAACGCGATCCGTCCGCATCGAATTCCGTCAAGGCATGCCCTATATCATGTGCTCTCCGTCGGTCGTTCTCAGCGCGCTGGGATGGACAAGCGGCGAATTCAATTTCGATGCGAACAAAATGCTGTCTTCCAACGCGCAGCCTATCGACTTGCGCCTGCTCTTTGCCAACGCCGCGCAAGAACAGCTCGCCCTCAATCCCCTGCTCCAAGCCCTCGAAAAGAAGTTTAACAGCTACGTCGTTCTCACCGACATATTCGATCCGAAAAATCACAGCGAAAATGCCGGCATGTGGTGGCGGCTGTGCGACGGAAACACGCGCTTTTCTGAAATCATGATGCGATCCGAAGTCGCGATGGATGTCATTTCGCGCGACATCTTCTTGGCTTGGCTGTGCGACGAGATTTGCTTTCTCAAGAATCCTTCCGATGTCAAAATTCGCATCGAATATGCCGCGGGCAATTCGCGAACCGGCTTAGCCGGCCGTTCTCAGCAACGCCTGAAAAAATCGAAAACAAACGATCCGACGGCTCAGGACATCCAAGTCAGGATGATCCGAAAACAGCTCTCCGATTTGCGCGACAGCTTCTCCGTTCAATCGGGATACTCCCTGCTCGGCATTCAGCGCGGCTGCGGCATAAAGGCGCTCGATGCCGCCTATTACGCTTGGATCAACCAATATCACGCCGATCGCTTCGTCCGCTATAACGACCACGAATGCGTAAAACTCGCAAATGAACTCCTCATGCTGATGAACTCTGCTTATGCGAAACTTGCGAAAGCCGAGCGTTCTAATCCCGAACCGCCCATACGCCGCGTCAGCGAACCGCATCTCGACGTCAGTCCGCGCATCGGCGCCGGCCGCGCGCGCATCAGCACCCTCAACACATCGTCCGAATCGAGCCGGCGATTGCGCGCCGTCTCCGACGAACTCAAAGCCATACAAGCAAACGAACGAAAGCAAGACTCTTCGCCGGCGCGGATGCCTATCCGTCCCGCGTCCCTGCAAAGCGAAAAACATGCTTCGGACGAACTCAAATCCGAATCAGACAACGAGCATTCTTCTGCTCAATTCATCAAAATGAGCGATTACATCGCTCGCAGGGAAGCCGCCAAAAAAGCGCAAAATGAAGCTTCGCGTCCCCCGGCTCCCGAATCATCCAAACCGAATCTCAAACAACCCGCCAAAATTAACGAACAAGTCACCCCCGAACAACTTTTTGCGACTGCGCAAAAAAAACTCAAACTCGGGCTCAATCAAGATGCGCTCGAAGCCATCCAAACCGCTTGCACCCTCGAACCCGACAATGCCATTTTTGCCGCATACCGCGCCTATGCCGCTTTTCTCGTCAATCCCGAAACGCGCGGCGATGCCGTCAAATGCATCGAGACCATCGCAAAAGAAATGCGCGACAACGCAAAACTCGACACTTCTTTGCGAAGCAAACTCTTTGCGCCGTACTATTTCCTCGGAAAACTCCATATCGCCGCCGAAGAATACGACAAAGCAAACGATGCGCTCGCCTTTGCCGCAAGAATCGATCCGAGCGATATCGACACGCAACGCAGCTTGCGCTACATCGCCATGCAACTCGAAAAGAAACAAACGCCCGAAGCAAAAGGTTTCTTCGCGCGCATCAAAAACAAGTTTTCGACCTGATTCGGCCGCGACGCGCAAAAAACGCCCCGCACGCGCAAAAATCAACGATCGCAATGCGTTCCGCTTTTTTTTTTTAGCGGTGCCGCTTTTTCGCCGATTGACGCTCATGCATGCGCCAATCGGCTTCCCCCCTTGCCTGCGGGTTCCGAAGTTGCGCTTTCAATCATCAAATGCCCGGTTTTTCTATGCTCAATGCCCCAAATCAACACACGCCGTGCTGCTTTCATAGGAGATCTCGGTTCTAAGCTCTAAACTCCGAACTCTTCACCGACAGCTAACCGCTGACCGCTGTTCACCGCCTAAGTTCTAAGCTCTAAGCTCTAAGCTCTAAGCTCTAAGCTCTATACTGACCGCTAACCGCTAACCGCTAACCGCTAACCGCTGATCGCTGATCACTGACCGCGGATCACCGCCTAAGTTCTAAGCTCTAAGTTCTATACTGACCGCTAACCGCTAACCGCTAACGGCTGATCACTGATCACCGCCTAAGCTCTAAGCTCTAAGCTCTAAGCTCTAAGCTCTAAACTGACCGCTAACGGCTGAACACTGATCACTGATCACCGCCTAAGTTCTAAGTTCTAAGCTCTAAGCTCTAAACTGACCGCTAACCGCTAACCGCTGAACGCTGATCACCGATCACCGCCTAAGCTCTAAGCTCTAAGCTCTAAGCTCTAAACTGACCGCTAACGGCTGATCACTGATCACCGCATAAGTTCTAAGTTCTAAGTTCTAAGCTCTAAGCTCTAAACTGACCGCCGATCGCTCATTGCTGCCCGCAGAGAATTGCCCCGTCCCATGACGATTCCGTATCCGTCCGAAATACTGCGGCGATCCGCCGCCGTCTTCATCATAAGCTGTGCCATGTCTTCGTGCGCCGACGACGCGGCGACGCATTTTTTGCTCACGACGCAAGTCAATGCACTCGCGCAAACGCTCTATGAATTCGATAATTGCGCCGATAAATCGAATTATATTCAAAAATGGATTCAAATCCGCGAATCGTCGCTCATCGAACAACGAATCGAATTCGATCGCGAATGCGCCCCCGGCAAATCTCAATACATCCGATGCCGCGCCGCGCATATTTTGGCTTCGGCCGCCGTCGAAAACGCCATTTCGGATTGCGCGCCCGCGCAAGACCTCCGGGAACAAGTATCGCGACTCAACGAAATCGCTTCAACCGCCGCCCGAATCGGCGAAGACGTCAAATGACGCGTTGACAGAAACGCGATTTTCGGGCTAAAAGTCCCGCGATTTTGGCATGAGCGAAGTTTTGCCGAAGATTGAGGAGTGAGCATATCATGGCCATTAAAATACGAAAAAAAGCCGAAGAAGAAAAAGTCATACAAGCCGATAATCCCGAAGTTCTCCCGCCCGAAGGAAAAATCGAAGACGTCGCCGAAGAAGTCAAAATTCCCGGGCTTGACGACAAGTTTTTGGCAACTTCCGGATCCGCTCTTCAATGGATTATGGAACACCGACGCATGGTCATCTTTGCGTCGTGCGTCGTCATTGCGGGCGCTTTCGCGTGGCTGGGCGTCGGATACGCGCGCGAAGCTTCCATGACGTCGAAAAGCGAAGTGCTCACAAAATCCTTCATTACGTATTCGGCGCTCACGGACAACGAAGCGCAAGAGCTCGAAGCCGCCCGAAAACAATACCTCGCACGACAAGGCATCGCCGCCGATACCGCCGACGTGCTCAAATCGAGCTATACCGTGCCCGACGACAAAACGCGCTTCGCGGCCATCGAACGAAATCTTTCGCAAGAACTGCCCAATTACGGCGGCGATCTTATCGCAACGACAGGGCAGCTCATGCTCGCAGGCGCGCAAGCCCGCCTTAACCATGCCGAAGACGCAAAAAAATCCTACATCTCGGCAGCAAAAAGCAACCTCAAAGACGTCAAAGTCTTCGCCGAGTTCGGTCAAATCGAACTGCTCCTGAACGATAAAAATTACCCCGACGCCGTCGCATTGCTCGACGATATCATGAAACAATACCCCGGTTTGAGCGCTTATGCCACGCTCGAAAAAGGACGGATTTACGAAATGGCAGGCAATCCCGATAAAGCTATCGCCGCTTATGCCCAAGTTTCCCGCGAATTCGGACAGGAAACCGACAAGGCAACCGCAGCCGCCCGGCTCAAATACCTCACAAAAGACTGGGAATCCTACGTAACACCCGCCGTCGCTCCGCAAAATAACGTGCCGCAGGCAGCGCTATGATCCCAAAACAATCGCCGTTCGCCGCCGGGGTGCTCTGCTTCGCGCTTCTCGCCGGATGCGCCGCGCAATCGACCCACCGAGAAACTGCCGACGTACCCCGAAGCGCCCAATATACGCTCTCTCTCGATTGGGTCTATCCG
>CAVGZQ010000156.1:0-7797 GCA_963633515.1 Bacteroidaceae bacterium | reverse complement strand
CGGACTCGCGTGTCAAATAGTTTTTTTATTTTTTTTCGTTTTCGCGCTTCGGACGAAATTTCTTCATTGTTGCCGTGCCCATAGCCGCCCGACGGCGCCGCGGAGAAATCGCCCGAACATCGTCTAAAATATGGCACAAAAAAACCGCCCCGATTGGGGCGGTTCTGACGCTTATGCGATAAAGCTGCTATTCATCAGATTACACGCACGAGAACCATTTTTTCTCTGCATCATACGAACATGTTTGTGTATCATTGCATGACCATTTCACCAATTTGCCCGCAGACGTACAACGAAGCGCAGTGTCACACCCCGACGGAACATAGCTGTCCTTGTTGCAACATTGATTCTCTACGCCGCCGGATGTAACCACTTCTCCCGTGCAAGATTCCGTGTCGCCCGTGCATTTATCGTTATTGCCGTCGCAGCAATAATATGTACTGTCGGCATTCGTCGTGCACGAGCTGCATGTCTTCGTATACCATAGATTGTCTTTATAGCAATACTTGACGGTGTTTGCATCGGTACACGTCTTGGTGTTATCGGTTGTGTAATCGCACGCCTCGCCTGTCGACGTGTAGCTGCTGTTGCCGCCCGAGCTGCTGTCTTTTGAGCAAACGACCTGAAGCGGTTTTTTGGTATTGGCCGTGCACTGATTATCCGCGCATGTCCATTCGGCAACGGCGCCGTTCCAGCAAACGAGCGCATTGGCATTGCCGTTAATGCACGTTTGCTGATAGGTGTCTCGGTTGCAGCATTGACCGACCGTGCCGCCCGTCGTCACTTCGCTGCCGGTGCAATCCGTCGTGCTGCCGCCCGAGGAGGTGTCCTCCGATTCGCACACGACATAGTTTTTGCTGTTGATGGTGCAGTCGTTTTTCGCGCATGTCACAACTTTTACAGCGCCCTGCGTGTAATAGTATCCCTTCGAACCGTCAGATGAGCAATTCTTGTTGCAATAGGCCGTGCCGCCCTCTTTGCAATCTTCGGTTGTCGTTTCGCCGCTTGCGACACACGAAACTTTGCCGGTCGAGCTGTCGACGACGCACGATTTGCCGGTGTAGCACGCATACTCCTTGACGCTGTTATCATTTGCTGACCAATAATAACCGGCGGTCTTATCGGCATTGCAAGCCGACGTGCATTCGGAAGTGCTCGTCTTCGTGCAAGCGCCGTCCTTGCCATCGGTTTTATCCTTGTCGGTATCGGTATCGGTATCGGTATCGGTATCGGTATCGGTATCGGTATCGGTATCCGTGTCGGTGCTCACGCAGGCGCCTTTGACGCATGCATTCGGACAAGTCGTGGTATCTTTCCAAGCGCCATTCAAACAAACTTGCACTTTGTTTCCGGAGCATTGCTTTTCGCCGCTCTTGCACGCCGTCGCGTTATCGTCGTCGCTGTCGCACGCAAACGCGCAGAATGCAGACGCAGCGACCAAAAGAGCCAACACCTTTTTACTCATAACCTTTTACTCCTAAAAGATAACGGTCTTCACGACCGGTCAGGCCGATTGCGAACTATTCAAAATCGGCGCGTTTCGTGCGATGTCTCTAAATACTATCGGGGCAATGATCAAGTTTTTAAGCGATTATTTTGGGAATAAATTCGATTGTTCGCGGTTTGCGTGTGGCTGAATGTAGGTTATACGGTCTGCAATTTGCATATCATTCAAAACCGAACGCAAACAATGAATTTAATTCGGCGCTGCCGTCACAACCTTGCCGTCTTTGCAGCTTCGGCACGTTCCGTCGGGGCTGCACGATACGGTTTGAAGCGACAAACCCAGAACTTCGCCCGTTTCCGAAATCTGACACGACAAAAGTTCATTTTTCGTCGTGCATTTCGGCTGCAAATCGGCGGCGCACAGCGGATACGCGCACGCCGTCCCGTCGCAGACGCCGCCGTTTGCCGCGCAGTCGGCGGTTGTCGGCTTGCCCGATCCGTCGCAGGCGTAGAGCGTGTTTCCCAAGCAAACCGACGTTGCTTCGATAACCGTCAAATCGCCGCCCGCCGCTTCGGACGGCGCGCACAATTGCACGTAATGCGACTGAGACGAACTGCTGTAAGCGCACGATGCCGCGCCTTCTTGACGGCACGGTTTGCGGCAATCGGCATACCCTTGGTAAACGCTGCACGCCGTGTAGCCGTCGGAATCGCCGGCGCAATTCTTGTTGATAATCACATCGTCTTCGGCCAAACAGTACGAGAGCGTGCTGCCGGCGCAAACGCCGTCGGCCGTCATATCGCCGCACGATTCGCCTTCGGCCGCCGGCACGCACACATCGTAGTCGCCGTAGCCCTGATAATCGCTTTGGCAATGCGCAAAATACGTTTTCCCGTCGGTATGAACGTATTCTCGGCAATTCGTTTGTTTGGGCGAATATGCGCCGTCGGCGCTTTGGCACGTGATGAGCGTATCGCCCAAACATTCGCGCTTTCCGACGGGCACATAGCCGTATATGCCGCCGACGGCGCGGCAGATCGACAATTTTCCGTCTGCGTCGCACTTGGGCGCATTCAAGTCGCTTTGCGCGCAAAGATCGATGCATTGCCCGATCGAAGCGATGCACTTCGCGCCTTCGCCGCATGTCTTTTGGACGGCTTGCCCGGCGGCGCAAGAAACTTGCGCATCATCGCCGATGCAAAGCGACTCCGCCGATTCGACGACGTTTGCGCCCGATGCGTCGGCCACGCAGCGCGACGCCGCGTACCCGTCGCATTTTACATCATTCGGGTCGGGCGCCGCGCAAGCGTCGCGGCATGATGCTTTGCCCGAAACGACGGCGCATGTTTGCGACAGCTGCGCGCAGTCGGACGATGTCGGGCGCGCGACGGTATAGCGCGTGTCGCATGCGCGCAAAATGTTGCCGAAACACGTTCCCGACTCCGAAAAAACGCTTTCGTCGCACGATTGCGGCATGGCGCAGCCGACGAGCCCGCCCGAATACGTTCGGCAATCGGCGTCGAAACCGACGAGTTCGGAACATGTTTGCGTTTTTTTCGTTCCGTCGGCATAGACCGTTTCGACGCCCTTGCCGTCGGGCGCGCACTGCTGCGATTTGATGCCGTTTTCGGCTTCGGGCGTTATTTTCGATGCGCAAACGCCGTCTTTGCACGCCGAAAGGGCGTCGCAGACTTCGTATCGCCATGCCGTCGCGCCGCCGGTCAAGTCTTCGCACGATATGGCTATGCCGTCGGCGGCGCATCGCTTTTCGCCGGCAACGCATTTTTCTTCTGCGGGCGTCGCAACGATGCATTGCGGTTTTCCGCCGACATAGGCGCACGCCGTGCCGGCGTCGCAGTATATCGTCACCCATTTTCCGCTGCGGCACACGTTTTTTGTTGCAGCATCAACGCTGCAATAATCGGCATCGTTCGAATCGCAATTTTTATCGTCCTCGCAGGATGCGCACAACAGCGCCAATGCGCCGATCAAACAAGCCCATAGCCATCGTGAATTCATGTTATCCTCATATATGAAGCTGATATTTTGCCTTTGCAGCGCCCGATGCAGCCGAAACGGCGGCTGCCGCGCGCGGCATCCCGAACCGGAGTTTCTAATGCATAATGATGCGTTCGCATAGATAAAACCGCCGTCGGCGCGTGCCGCCTGCACTGTACGCATTTTTGCGATCGAATTGCAGAGTGTGTGCCGCTTTTTTTCGTCCCTCATGCATTCATGCAAATAAAAATCGGTTATTTTGCGCATTTGCGCGCGCGATTTGCGCCGATGAACAAGCCAAACATGCCGCGCTTTCGCGCGGCCCGCCTGCCGCCTGCGGCAGGCCGCGAAGGCGTATTGCGCCCCGGCGCAATAGCCGAAGCCAAAGCCCGTATTGCGCCCCGGCGCAATAGGGCGCCGCGAAGGCGTATTTTCGGGCGGCGGCCGCGCCGCCCGAAAAAAGCCGGAGCCGCCGCAAAGGCGGCAAAGCCGCCGGCGGCGCAAATATCCGAAACTTCGCGGGGCGATAAATCTTGACGCGCACAGCCCCCTGCAAGTAGAATATCATGCCTTTTTTGCGGGAGCATGCAAAAGAGGGTCAGCGAACTTTATCCATAGGCAGACGAAATGTCGAAAAAGAAGCGTCAGAACAGCGATAACGAACTCGAACAAGATTTTGCGCCCGACGAGGAAATGGCGGAAGAATCGATGCCGGATGACGACGGCGACGACGAAAACGAGTCGGACGAGTCCTTTGCCGAGGACGAAAACGATTTGGAAATGCTGAGAAAAACCGAAGAGGAGGACAGAAAAGCGGCGCTCTCGGTGTTTTCTTTCGACGAGGAAGTCGGTTTTAACCCCTGCTTCGATTGGACGACGGTTGCCGAGGCCGAAAAGAATGCTTTTTTGGCCATGAAAGAGGACGGCATCGAGAAGATCGAGAGCTTGCCCTGGAAGCGCCACGATCCGTTCAAGCGTTGGATGGCGGCGACGGTTGCCCAGCAGCACGGACATCATGCGCTGTTTCGCGAAATTGCGTCGAGCATTCTCAATGCGCGAAAAAAGGCCGCCGAGCTTTGTTACGAAGATATCCACTTGGAAATCGTGCGGGATTGCGTCGAGACCGACGAATTCGCCGAGGCCAAGGAAGCCATCAAGCGGTTTGCGGCGGCGTTTCCCGACGAGGAAGAAAGTTTGTGGCGCGTTTCGGCGCTTGCTTCATTTGCCGAGGGCGACGATGAGACCGGAAAAGAATTCGTCGACAAACTCGTTCATGCGAAGTTTAATCGGCATATCGCCGGATTCGAAAAAGATACTGCGCGATCGGGGTTTGAAAACCAAACGAGCAACGTCTATTACGAAATTGCCGATGCGCTTTACAGTTTGCGCAAACCGCAGACCGAAAGCCGCGCGCGATACTACCTCGAAAAAGCGCGGGAATATGCCGTTTTGAACAACGACGACGAGCTCATCATGACGATAGACAATCTCAAAGCGCGCATTGCGCGCCGCAAAAAGGCAAACGAAAATTAAATCTGTTTTTTTTGACAGATTTCTGCATTTTGTTCATATCGGCGCGCATTCCGGCGAAGAATGCGCGCTTTTTTATTTTCAATAACATATGAAGCCACGCTTTTGGAAGACAGAAAGGGGGATTGCGGACGCCGGGGAATCGGCAAAAACGCCGGCGGACGGCGCCGGCAAGCGCGCGCAAGACGCCGGCGGCGAGGAGTCCATCCGCACCAAACTCAAGTACATCACGCTTGTGCGCGGCATGTATGCGTTTTTGGTTCTTTGCTACACGATTGTGTGGTTTATCCGGACGAGCGCGGCGCAAGTCAACTCCGAAGCGCGTCTCATCTTATTCGGCGTCGGAGAAATCCTCATTTTCACGACGATTTGCTGCATATGTCTGCTTCGCAACAAATTCGTCAAAGTTCTGACGTACATCGGGATGGCGCACGATTCGGCGCTGATAGCGTTTATCGTGCTTTTGACGGGGCTTTCGGCGAGCCCATTTTTCTATCTTTTTCTGATAGTGCCGCTTTACGGGGGGATAACGCTTCAGCGGCGCGGCGGGATTATCGGCGCATGCATTGTATCGGCGACGATGTTTTTCGGTCTTTATTTGTCGGCGATTCCGTATGAAGCGATCCGGTCATTGGCCGATTTGCCGCCGTTTGATCACGTAGGGGGCAATTACCTGAGTTACATTATTTTGGCTGCGTTTTGCGTCGGGATACTGACGGGACAATTGTCGAATTTATACACGGGAGTGAGCCATACGCTTGCGCGGACGGACGCCGAATTTGCGCATCTCAAAGGGATTTATGCGACGCTTCTCCATGCGCTTCCGATCGGCGTCGTGATCGTGAATCCCGACACGAATCGCGTTGTGTTTCACAATCCGAGCGCGCGGGAACTTTTGGGCGGCGATCTCGAAATTCCGCCGCCGTCGGAGAGTTCGCCCGACAATCCGCAAGCCGGGCGATCGATCGCCGCTTCGGAACCGATTTCCGGCGGCGGCGCAGATGCGGACGAAGATGCGCGCGGCGATTCGGGACTCGGGTTTAAAAACGACCCTGCGCCCGCGTGCAGGGCAATGCGCGAGATACAGAAAATGCAATCATTCCGAAACACGCCCGAAGATTCGCGCAACGAATGGACGAGTTATGCGAATAATCACTATTTGCGGATTGCGCAATTCAAGCTTGCCGTGCAGCAATTCAATTTCATCGGTTATCACATTGCCGACATGACGGCGCAGCACAAAGCGCAAAAAGAGCGCGCGCAACGCGCGCGTCTCGAGCATTTGGGAGAGTTTTCGGCAAAAGTCGCGCATGAAATCCGCAACCCGTTATCGTGCATCAGCGGATGCAACGAGATGCTTCAATACATCGACGACGATGCCGAAAAGGCGCAAATCCGCGAAATGATGAACGGCGAAATTGCGCGTCTGAACAATATGCTCAACGATATTCTCGTTTTTTCGCGCAAGCCGAAAATTCGCATGCAATCGCTGAATTTATCGTCGGTTATCCGATCGCAATGGAAGGTCTTCGGCGAGCGCGCCGGCGGACATGCGATGATTCTTTCGTGCGATATTCCCGATGATTTATGCATAGAATTCGACGAAACATCGCTGCGTCAAATTTTTATGACATTATGGCAAAATTCATCCGAAGCGAATTCCGGAAAAGCGACGGTCTTCATGCGTCTTTGGGGTACAGACGGCGTTGCCGCATCGGACTCGGGCGCAGGGATTTGCGACGAAGATGCGACGCGGATTTTCGAACCATTTTACACGACCAAACCGTCGGGAACGGGTTTGGGTCTTGCCACGGCGCGTCAATATGCGCGCGACAACGGTTATTCGCTTTCGTGGAGCGTTGCAGAGAAGGCGTTTATTTTGGCACGCGACGGCGCGGCGGTTTAACCCCCGAACCGACCGAAAAACCGTTTGCGCGCCCTGCAAAAAAAGCCGAAGCCTTACAAGGCTTCGGCGCGGGGGGCGCGGGGGGGACAATGTCCCCCCCCCGCAAAAAAAATACAAAAAACCTAACGAATAACCCTGCGCAGCACGGCGGTGACCAGCATTGTCGTTGCCGTTGCAACGGCCGAGAGCGCGACGGTTTTGCCGACGGCCATGGCGATATCCATGCATGCATGCGGCGCGCAATGATGTTTGCAGCCGCAGTGTCTGCGCGGTTCATGATGCATATGGCAACAATGATGCGGGCGGCAGCGCGGACAGCCCAACGGACGCCCGCAGAAGCGGCAGCAATCGTCTAAAAAATCGTCGTCATCGTCATCGTCCCAACAGCATTCATCGCAATCGTCGCAATCATCGTCTTCGCAGCGGCAATCGTCGCAATCATCGTCTTCGCAGCGGCAAGCGCCGCAATCATCGTCTTCGCAGCGGCAAGCGCCGCAATCTTCGCCGTCGCGGCAGCTATCGGAGACGCGTTGCGATGAAGCGTCGCATTTTTCTTCGTTGCAATCCGAATTCTTCGCATTTTCTTCGGCTTCATGCAGCTCATGCGAACATTCTTCACGGGATTCGGCGGCGCATTTTTTCTTGTTTTTCGATTTAAACTTCTCGTCCATCGCACACTCCTTCACGCTTTGCGGTTGTTCCGCGCGTTTTTCCGAGCCGACCGGCGGCTATTTGCAAACTGCGCCCGCGCGCATGCCCGGACACAAACTCAATCGATACGCGAAGATTTTACGGCACGATGCGCATCTGTCAAGCAGCTTTTGCCCGCATCGCCGAAAACGATCGCTGCGCTTTTTTTTTCGCCGCCTTTTGCCCCTTTTGGGGCAATGCGGACGGCGGCTCCGCCTTTTTGCGG
>CAVGZQ010000155.1:0-7810 GCA_963633515.1 Bacteroidaceae bacterium | reverse complement strand
AAGCGGCTGAACGCATCCAACGTTTTCTCCCCCGTCTCGATTTGCTCTCGCCCGACGACGCAACCGAACTCCATTATGAATACGGCGTCATTTTGCATGCCGCGCAAAATTCCGAATTGGCTATCGAATGCCTCGACAATGCCCTGCGCATTCGCGCCGACTTCAAACCGGCCGTCGATCTCAAACTGACGATCCTTCTCGAACACCAACGATGGCCCGAAGCTTTGCCGCTGTTCCGCCTCTTGCTCACGCTCTCCGACGACCGCGAAGAACAAGGCGCCATCCGAAAACGAATCGCAGAAGTTTATCATTTCTATCTCCATCAAAACGACGAAGCTATTCATAACTACGAAATCGCACTCTCGCTGGGCGGCGACGTCGAAGACGTCCCCATGCGTTTGCTCGAACTCTACATGCAAACCCAAGATTGGCAAAAAGCCGCCATGACCGCTCAAATTCTCGCCATGGCGCAAACCGATTCCGCTTTTGCAAAAGCTTCGTATCTGACGATTTTGGCCGATATCCGCGCCAATCATCTCGGCAACGTTTCCGATGCAACGAACGCTCTGCTCGAAGCTTTTCTCCTCGATCCCGTTTGCTTGGATATCGTGCGCCCGCTCACGCAATTGCTCCTCAGGCAAAGCGACATCGGCAATCTCAAAGCCATGATCGATAACATCGTCAAACAGCTCGGAAACCGCGAAAAACACCCGAATTCCGGCGAAACGGCTGCGCAAGGCGCGAAAAATGCTTTGATTTGGATGAAAAAAACTTTTGAAATCTTTTCGCCGAAATCAAACGATCCATGCCCCAAAAACGCTTTGCAATATATACAAAACATATTGCAAACTTATCCTATCGGTTGCAACGATGCCGATATCCCCGATGATGCCGGCAACGCCGCTTCGATCAAAGCGCCGAAAAATGCGCCGATTCCGCAGTTAACCGTCGATTCTTCGCTCTTAAAAAATCCCGAAACCCTTCATAATCCGAGCGACGCGCCGCAAACCGAAGACAAAACCGACGCCGAAAAATCCGGCTTGCCCGCGCCAAACGAAGAAAAACGGCCGGCCGATTCCGCAGCCAATCCTCAGAATAATAACGCCGATAATTCCGCCCGTCCCAAAACATCGGCCGTCATCAACAGTCTCATCGCGCCGATTCCCTCTTTTTCGGGACAAACCGGTTCTGCGCTTAAGGCAATCGAAAACCTCGCCTTCGACGACGAAACTATCGTCGCGCTCTATAATCAGGCAAAATCGGCGCAAGCATCTTTCAGCATGATATGCCTCGGCGATATCCTCGATATATGCACAAAACCCCGCGACGATATCCGACCGCGGCCGCTTCCCCAATCCATCCCCGCCATCGTGCGCCAAAACCTGTTTTCGCAGCGATGTCAGGCGGCGGCGCCGTCGTTGCTCAAACTCATCCGGGCATTGGCAGCCGACGGATTCCCGCTCACAGAGCGGGAAATCGCCGCAGAAGCCGATAATCCCGCAAATAACGCCGAAATCCCGCAAGACGCCCGCGATTGTCACGCCCGCATCGCCAAGCTGCTCGACGCGCCGAAAACTCAGCTTCGGCCGACGAACGAAAATTCGCTCAAATACGTTTTGCTCAACACAGAACCGACTCAAATCTTATGTCCGATGCATAAAATTCATTCACATTCGGCTTGGATTGCATATCTTGCGTTTGCGCTCTCGCTGGCGCGTCCCGAATCGCGCATCGTCGCAACCTTCACGCCGCCGCAAATTCACCGAATGCTCTCGCAATGCGCCGACGTGATGAGCATTTTGCGCGCAAAACAAGCGGATCTCCCCGCCGAAACGCAAGCAGAAATAAAAACCGCGCTCAATCAAGCCGGATTAACCGCCGCAACGATGCCGCGCATCACCCAAGACACGTTGTCGGTCATTCATCAAACCGCCGCTTTCAGCCGCAGCGTTGCCATTCAAAATGCCTTGCTCTTATCGCAAAGCTTCCTCGATTGCCTGCAAATCCTCACCGATTCCGAAGGCTTGCGTTTCCCGACTTCGCTTCCTTCGCTCAAGTCGGCAATGAAACAATCGAATTCAATTCGAGAATTGGTGAAATTTGCCTTAAGTCCGAGCGCGCAAAAGACTTACAATCGAATTTTCGGTTAACCGTCCCGACCGTTCTTCCCGCATTGCGGCGGAAATCTCACTCGGGCAGCGATATGCCCGACAGATCGCTTCGGCTATTGCGCAAAGCGCAATACGCCTTCGCAGCCTGCCTATTTGCGCCCGCGGCGCAAATACGTCAGGCTTGCCGCGCTATTGCCCCGAGGGCAATACGCGCGGCTTGCGCGGCTATGTTCTCCCTGCCTTGCCTGCCTGCGGCAGGCTCGCGGCAGCTGCGAGCATACGCCGCGCTTTTTTCGGCATTCCGCGCAAAACACAGCCGATTAAAAATGCGTCAAAAATAATTGCAAAAAAATTGATATCCGATTTGACGCTTGTCAAAGCTCCCGGCTGTTTGAATTCGAAGCATCAGACACGGTCGGAAAAGATCGGCGCTCTGCGCCGATCTGCCGGCCGCGCCCGCCAATCGCCCCGATTCCTCAATGCGACTTGTCTTCTTTCATACCCGACGCGCCGCCGGCGGGAATAACATCGCCGTATCCTTCCCGCAAAAACCACTCCAAAAGCGGTTTGGGGGTCATTTCGCCCTTCTTTTTGCCCATCGCCGGCGCGGCGTGATACGACGCGTACGTTTCGGCAAATTCTTCTTTCGGGCAACGGAATTGATAACAGCTGATCTTATCGTCCCATGCCGACGGATTGAACGTATACCACGGCTGATTCGCATACCCTTGATGAAACGGACGTTTCATCCCGGTCATCGCTTCTTCGTGATTGTAATGCGAAGCATTGACCGCCTGACCGCGCCATAAATGAAAAAGAAAATTCGACGGACGCAGACGCGTCAGTTTTTTGCCGAGCTCGTCGGAATCGACATTGTATTTTTTGTCGGCAACAATCCTGTTGATGCTGCCTTTTAAGTAATCGGCGGCATCATACCACTTGCCTTCAAACGTCATTTGGTCGTTCGACAAATACTCTTTGCCCGCTGCCTTGGCAATTTCAAGCTCCGTTGCCGAAAGCTTGCCGCCGAAAGGCGCGCCGGAGAGGCTTTGTATCATGCCTTCGACGACTTGAGCCGGTTCGTCGGGCGTTTCTTGCCACTGCGATACATTGCGCATCGTGCTCCCCGGACCCGAAATCCGCCATCCGTTGTTGCCGTCGACGACGTGCCCCAATTCGTGCGCAACCGTCATATCCATCCGAATCGTATTGTGACGCCGATCGTTCGCGCTGTCGATGTGACCTTCCACATGATATCTGTTGTCCGCTCTCGGCTTATAAATCTCTTGCTCTGTTTCTTTGCCCCTTTCGTAATTGACATAATAAATGCCGGTTCCCTCCCCGCGAACATTGCTCATTGCTGCGCCGCTGAATTCCGTGTCTTTCAAATGCATGAGACATCTAATCAAATTGAGATCGGATTGCGGCAACAGCGTATAAATCTTGTAGACTTCGACGAGTCCGGCGGCCGTCCAATCGATCGGGTTTCTCGACTTGGCAAG
Source organism: Bacteroidaceae bacterium (assembly GCA_963633515.1). GTDB lineage: Bacteria > Myxococcota_A > Bradymonadia > UBA4248 > UBA4248 > UBA4248. The sequence goes on along the minus strand of CAVGZQ010000155.1, from coordinate 4,197 downwards.
CACATTCGTTACAAAATCGAGCGATTTGCGCGATTCTTTGCGGCTGTCGACGACCGTTACCCCAAAACGCGTTTTGATCATTTGTATGAGCATGATGGGGTCTTCGACTTTCTTATAAAGACAATCGAGCGCAACGTTGCGTTCGGCTTCGGGAAGTTCGGTCATAATGCGATTCATCAGCTTGGGATCTGCTGCAATTTCTCCCAAATTGCCCGTGCATCGGAACGTTTCGGCAATGCTGGCAAGAATTTGATCTTTCGTCAGCCCCCCGGTCGTTTTCTTTTTCTTGCTTAAACCCGATTTCAGCGATTTCCACATCCCTTTGAGAAAACCTTTTTTTGCCTCGCCGCGTCTTCTGCCGGCATCGTCGGGCTTGTGTTTGTAAATATTCAAAAGGATGGTGACTTGCTGTTTTGCCGATTGCATCTCGGCGAATTGATCGGCGTCTTTTTCAATCGTTTCGAAATCGTCAAACGATGCATCGGCATTGCGCGCAGCGCGCTGATGCGACGCCATCGCCGCTTGGGCCGGCTGAGCATCGTTGCTTCCCTGAAGACTCCCAGTTTTCGGCGCCCCGGATTTGCTCTTTGATTTTGCGAATTTCGACATAACGCATCTCCTCCGTGCGGGAATAAGATTGCCGGGCGCGGATTAGCTTTCCGCGCCCGCCGATCGATGTTTGCGAAACAATTTGCCGATGGTCGGCGCGCGTACGATAAAACCCGAAATTGCCCGCCGCGGTTTCGCCGCGCCGGTGCAACGGTGTTTTTTGGCGTTCGCGGCGCATGCCGCGCGCGTCTAATGCTGTTCGCGCTGTGATCCGTCCGAACCGGGCACGCGCGCGGGCGACTGCCCCGACGGAATGATATTGTCGTAATGCGCGCCGAGAAACCAATTCAAAAGCGGTTTCGGCGTCATTTCGCCCTTCTTTTTGCCCATCGCCGGCGCGGCGTGATACGACGCATACGTTTCGGCAAATTCTTCTTCGGGGCAGCGGAATTGATAACAGCTGATCTTATCGTTCCATGCGCTTTTATCGAACGTAAACCACGATTCCCCGCGATACCCTTGCCAAAACGGACGCTTCATCCCACGCATCGCATCCCGATAATGATAATGCGAGGCATTGCCCGACTGACCGCGCCATAAGTGATAGAACAAATCATCGTCGCCTGTTGCATCTTTATGGATAATCTTTTGCTTTAAATCTGCGGCATTGACGCGCGGATAATCTGCCGAAACGATGTCGTTGATTGTCTGAGAGAGATATCTGGCAGCATCCGCCCACTTCTTATCAAAACTTGCCCCCGACTTCTTCAGGTAAATCAGGGCGGCTTTATCGACAATCTCGAGCTCTTCTGGGCTCAATTTTTGAGATTCAAACGGCGTTGTCTGAAGACTTGCCTTCATCCCGGCAAGGATTTGCTCCGGCTCATTTTTTGTCTCTTCCCATTTCGATACTTGCCGCATTGTGCTTCCGGGACCGGAAATCTTCCATCCGGTCGTGCCGTCGACGATATGCCCCAATTCGTGAGCCGTCGTCATGTTCATCTTGAGCGTGCCGACGCGCCGGTCGGCCGCATTGTCGCAATGGCCGAGAAATGTCTGTTTTTTGTCGCTGTACTTGATTTTCTCGAGTTTTGTTTCTTCGCCGGGCTTGAAATTGACATAGTAAATGCCTTCTGTGCCGCCGGGCGCGCTAAGCGCAGCTCCGCTGAAATCGCTATTGCTCTCGTGATACAAACACTTGATCAAATCGAGGTGGGATTGCGGCAAATGCGTGTAAACTTTATAAACTTCGACGAGTCCGGCGGCCGTCCAATCGAGCGTCTCGCGCGCTTTCACTTTTTTCTTCGTCCGGGAGTCCAGCTTTTTTATCGATTTCGATCGGCTGTCGGCGACCGTCACCCCAAAACGCGCCTTGATCATCCTGATGAGCACTTTGGGATCATTGACATAACGATAAAGTTTGTCGAGCGCGCTGTTGCGTTGCGCCTCGGGCATTTCCTTGATAATGCGCTTCATCAGTTTGGCGTCGGCGGCTATCTCGCCCAATTTATCGGTGCTGCGAAACGTTTCGGCCAAGCACGCAAGCACCTCGTCTTTGGTCATGCTGCCGGCCGTCTCCTTCTTGTTTTTCAAGCCCGACTTTAACGATCTCCAAGCGCTTTTTAAAAAATTGACTTTCTGATCGCGGCGTTCTTTGTCGGTGTAAACGTTCAAAAGAACGGTGACTTCTTGTTTCACCGCCTCGGCCGTAACCGCTTGCGCGTCTTCTTTTTCGATGATATCGAAATCGGATTTCGGACGATCGTTTGAGGCATAAGAGACGATGACGGCTCCGTCCAAAAACGATCCCGCAAAGCCCCCGGCATTTTGATGACCGCGCATCGAAGCTTGGACAGCTTGCGCATTATTTCCTGCCGGATTGTTTTCGGAATCGGACGATTTGGATTTGCTCCGCGATTTTGCGAATTTCGACATAACGCATCTCCTCCGTGCGGGGATAGGATTGAAGGACGCGGATAAAGGCTTTCCGCGCCCGCCGATCGATGTTTGCGAAAATGTTTGCCGCGGCTCGGCACGCGCAAGATAAAATCCCGACAGCCTCGCCGCGATTTCGCCGCGCCGACGCAATGAATTGCTGCGGCGTTGGGCGTTCGCGGCCGTCTGCCGCGCGGTTCTAAGGCTGATCGTGCCCTGCGCCGTTCGCTCCGGGCACCTGCGCCGGCGATTGCCCCGAAGGAATGATATTGCCGTATTGCGTGCCGAGGAACCAATTCAAAAGCGGTTGCGGCGTCATTTCGCCCTTCTTTTTGCCGAACACAGGCGCAGCATGATACGACGCATACGTTTCGGCAAATTCTTCTCTGGGGCAGCGGAATTGATAACAGCTTATCTTATTGTTCCATGCGCTCTTATCGAATGTAAACCATCCCCGCCCGGCATATCCTTGCCAAAACGGGCGCTTCATGCCGCGCATGGCATCCTGATAATTATAGCACGATCTGTTGCCGCCCTGACCGCGCCATAAGTGATAGAACAAATCATCGTCGCTCGCTTTCAAATGAATAACTTTTTGCTTTAAAGCCTCGGCATCGATGCCCGGATGCTCCGTTGCCACGACATCGTCGATTGTCTTGGCCAAAAAAGCAGATGCATCCGCCCACTTGTTATCAAAACTTTCCCCCGATTCCCTCAGGTAAATCAAAGCAACCGCATCGACGACCGACTTTTCTTCCGGGGTCAGCTGCTGAGCCGCAAAAGGACCGCCCGAAATGCTTGCCTTCATGCCGGCAAGAACACACATCGGGTCATTTTTCGTTTCTTCCCAATGCGAGACTTGCCGCATTGTGCTGCCCGGACCGGAAATCTTCCATCCCGCCGCTCCGTCGACGATATGCCCCAGTTCATGAGCCGTCGTCATATCCATCTTGATCGTGCCGACGCGCTTGTCGGCAGCATTGTCGCAATGACCGAGATATTTATTCATGTCGGGACTAAAGTTGATAACCTCGCGTTTTGTTTCTTGGCCGTGCTTATAGTCAACGTGATAGACGCCTTTTGTGCCGTTTCTCGTTCCGATCGCAGACCCGGCAAACGTACTGTCTTTTTCGTGATACAAACACTTGATCAAATCGAGGTGGGATTGCGGCAAATGCGTGTAAACCTTGTACACTTCAACGAGTCCGGCGGCCGTCCAATCGAGTGTCTTCCTGCCGGCCAGGGTATCTTTCGTTTTGTCGTCCAAGGGCTTTTTCGATTTCGATCGGCTGTCGACGACAGTTACCCCAAAACGCGCCTTGATCATCCTGATGAGCATTTTGGGATCGTCGACATGACGATAAAGTTTGTCGAGCGCGATGTTGCGCTGCGCTTCGGGCATTTCCTTGATAATGCGCTTCATCAGTTTGTGGTCGGCGGCAATATCGCTCAATTTGTCGGTGTTGCGAAACGTTTCGGTCAAGCTCTCAAGCACCTCGTCTTTGGTCATGCTGCCGGCGCTGTCCTTCTTGCTTTTGAACCCGGACTTAAACGATCTCCAAGCGCTTTTTAAAAAATTGACTTTCTGATCGCGGCGTTCCTTGTCGGTGTAAACGTTCAAAAGTACGGTGACTTCTTGTTTTACCGCCTTGGACGTGACCGCTTGCGCGTCTTCTTTTTCGATGATATCGAAATCGGATTTCGGACGATCGT
>CAVGZQ010000154.1:3927-7815 GCA_963633515.1 Bacteroidaceae bacterium | reverse complement strand
GGCGAAAGGAGATTGTTCTGTGCATTTATCGCATTAAATGCGAATTTTATTCGGCGAAGTTGACTTTATTGCTTTTTTTGCAGCTTTGGCGAGGATTTGCGCCGCAGCGCGTTTTTTTTTGTCCGCGCGCCGGGTTTGAGCGGCGGCGGAAGGATTGTTCTGCGCATTTGTCGCATCAAATGCGAATTTTATTCGGTGAAGTTGAATTTATTGCGTTTTTTACAGCTTTGCAGGGATTTGCGCCGCAGCGCTTTTTTTTGTCCGTCGCGCCGGGGGTGAGCGGCGGCGGAAGGATTGTTCCTGCGCATTTGTCGCATTAAATGCGAATTTCATTCGGCGAAGTTGAATTTATTGCGTTTTCAGCAGCTTTGGCGGGGATTTGCGCCGCAGCGCGGTTTTTTGTCCGTCGCGCCGGGATTGAGCGGCGGCGGAAGGATTGTTCCTGCGCATTTGTTGCATTAAATGCAAATTTTATTCGGCGAATTTGAATTTATCGCTTTTTTTTGCAGCTTTGGCGGGGATTTGCGCCGCAGCGCGGTTTTTTGTCCGTCGCGCCGGGATTGAGCGGCGGCGGAAGGATTGTTCCTGCGCATTTGTCGCATTAAATGCAAATTTTAATCTTCGAATTTGAATTTATTGCGTTTTCAGCAGCTTTGCCGAAATGCCAAGGCGGCTTGGATGCCGTCGAGCGCGCAGCTCGTGATGCCGCCGGCATATCCGGCGCCTTCTCCCAACGGGTAAAGGCCGGGCAGATTGACGCTTTGGCAATCTTCGTTTCGCAAGATGCGCACGGGCGAACTCGTGCGCGTTTCGACGCCGATAAGCGCCGCATCTTGCGAAATAAATCCGCGCATTTGCCGATCGAAGACGGGCAGCGCCGCCAAAAGCGATTGCGTCACGGTTTTGGGCAATATCGATCGCAGATTTGCGCCGGCCGTGCCGGGAGAATACGTCGTTTTTGGCGAAGATTTGGGCGTTTTTCCGGCGATGAAATCGCAGACCGATTGCGCGGGGGCAAACCGTCCGGGCAAATTTTCGGCAGCTTTTTTCTCAATTTTTCGAATCCAATGCAATCCGCCGAGCGGTCCCGGGTCGAAACTTTCTTCGCCGACTTGAACGACGAGCGCCGAATTGGCAAATCGCCCGTTTCGGAAACTGCCGCTCATGCCGTTGACGACGCAGCAATCGGGCTGCGTGTGAGACGGGACGACGCGCCCGCCCGGACACATGCAGAACGAAAAAGCGCTCGGGAGCTTCGGATCGTTAAAACGCACGGCATATTCGGCGGGCGGGAGCAACGGATGATCGGCATATTTGCCGTATTGAATGCGGTTGATGAGCGCTTGCGGGTGTTCGATGCGCACGCCGACGGCCAAGGGTTTGGGAGCCATCGCAACGCCTCGGCGCAAGAGCTGTTCGAACATTTCGTCGGCGCTGTGCCCGATGCACAAGAAAACGGCGTCATATCCGACGCGGTCGCCGTTTGCGACGATGCCTTTGCAGCGCCCGCGTTCGATCCACAAATCGTCGACTTTCGTTCGGAAAAGATAACGCGTGCCGAGCGATTCGAGACACGATCGGAAATTGACAAGCATCGGCGTCAATTTATCGGTGCCGATATGGGGATGCGATTCGTATAAAAGTGCATCGTTTTGGGCATATTTTGCGAACAAACCGAGCACGATCGGAATATGCTTCGATTTTGTCCGCGTCATGAGTTTTCCGTCGGAATACGTTCCGGCGCCGCCTTCGCCGAAGCAGATATTGCTTTCGGTTTTGAGCGCGCCGCGATGCATGAGTTCGGCGACGTCGGCGGCGCGCTGCGAGACGGGTTTGCCGCGTTCGAAGATATCGGCGCCGATGCCGCATTGCGCCAATGTCCAAGCGGCAAAAAGCCCCGACGGACCGGCGCCGACGATCGCGACGCGGCGCGCAAGCGCGCAAGGACCGAATTTCGGCAACGCTGCCGGCGCAAGCGGCGGCCGGCAGCCGGCGCGTTCCAAGCAATCCGACGCGTCGGCCGCGGCATCGATGATAAGCGTTGCCATGAATTTCGGGCTTTTGCGCCGCACGTCCAAACTCTTTTTGGCAAACGACCAATCGCGGATGGCATCGCGATCGATGCCCAATTTTTGGGCGCACGATGCTGCAAAATCTTCTGCTTCGCCGAGCGTAAACGATATTTGCGGCGTTTGGTATAGCGTCAATGCATTGTCCTTTTTTTTGGGAGGCTGTCGGCCGAAGTCCCGGCTGTCGGCAGATTTCTGAGTCCTTAGTCTTGAGATCTAAACGGCATCAAACCGCAAAAAGCGCATCGAAAAGTTGCCGCGTCCGTGCGTGATCGTGCGCAATTTCATCGTATAACCGAACATGTTGCGCAGCGGAACGACGGCGTGAATGACGCTTCGCAGCGGATCGCTTTCCAAGTTTTCGACAATGCCTTTTCGCATCGACAGGTCGGAAATCAAATCGCCGATATGTTCTTCGGCGGCGATGATATCGACGGCCATGAGCGGTTCCAGCACGCGCGTCCCGACTTCTTTGTATGCATTTCTCACGGCTTCGCCGGCGGCGATGCGCGATCCGGCCGGCTGAATGACGCCTTTGGCGTCGGGGGCTATCGCGGTGATGAAGCCGCAAACATCGACCATTTCAAACCCATTCGGACCGTAGAGCATGGCATCTTTGGCGGCCGAAACGATTTCCGACAATACGTCTTCGCGCACGTACGGATGATCGGGCGGCAAATCGGCCGAGCACGTGACGCCCGACTCGGGATCGCCCTGCGCGATGCGCACCGAAACGCGCCCGAACAAGATATCGTCGTCGCGATCGCGTTCAAAGACCGCCGTCGCCGATGCCGGCGCGTTGAGCGCCTCTTTGCACACGACGTTGGGCTGTCCTTTTCGCACTTCGACGTTGAATTCGCGCCGCAAACGCTCGCAGGCGATTTCGAGATGCAGCTCGCCCATGCCGCGAAGAAGCAGGTCTCCCGTGTCGCTGTCTTCTTCGTACACGAGCGTCGGGTCTTCTTCGCGCAACGCGTTGAGCGCATCGACCAGCCGGTCTTTGTCTTTGATCGATTCGGGTTCGATCGAAATCGAAATCACCGGCGCGCGCGCTTCGATCGGTTCGAGCAATATCGGATGCGACGGGTCGCACAGCGTGTCGCCCGTCGCCATCGATTTGACTTTGACGATGGCGACGAGCGCGCCCGCGCCCGCCGACTCGACGCGTTCGACGCGGTTGGCGTACAATCGGAATATGTGTTTTATTTTGAACGATTGCTTTTGCGATGCGTCCGAAACCGTGTCGCCGTCATGCAAAACGCCCGAATAAATGCGCAAAAAAGCCAGCTTTTTGCTTTCGATTTGCTGAACCTTGAAAATGAGTCCGCAAAACGGCGCCGATTCGTCGCGTTCATGGGTTTTGGCCCGGCCTTGCAAATCGGTTCCCGACAGCGGCGGCAAATCGATCGGCGACGGCAAATAATCGACGATGGCATCCATAAGCGGCTGAATGCCTTTGTTTTTAAGCCCCGAACCGCACAAAACCGGCACGCACCGAAGCCCGATCGTCGCGCGCCGCAATCCGGCGCGGATTTCCGAGTCCGACGGATCGCGGCCCTCCAAATACATATCGCCGATAGCGTCGTCGGCGTCGGCCAACAGCTCTATCAGCCGCTCGCGCGCCGCTTCGGCTTCTTCTTTTTGGGCTTCGGGCACGTCGATTTCGACGATGCTCGCGCCTTGGTCTTTTTCGCTGAATCGGTAAGCGCGGCGCGTCAAAACATCGATAATCCCGACGAAAGCGCCGTTTTCGAAGATCGGACGCTGAAGCGCAATGGGCCGGCCGCCCAAAATCTTGCGGATTTCATCGACGCAGCGG
>CAVGZQ010000154.1:0-3902 GCA_963633515.1 Bacteroidaceae bacterium | reverse complement strand
CCTGAAACCATACCGTTTCGCTCTGCGGTTCGACGCCCGCGACGGCGTCATACAGCGCGACGACGCCGTCCAATACGCGCAAACTGCGTTCGACTTCGACCGTAAAATCGACATGTCCCGGCGTGTCGATGAGGTAAACATCGCAATCGCGCCACGATATTTCGTTGACGGCGCTGCTTATCGTTATCCCGCGCTCGCGCTCCTGATCCATGAAATCCATCGTCGCCATCCCGTCATGGACTTCCGATATCCGATATGTCCGGCCCGAATAAAACAATATGCGCTCGCTTACCGTCGTTTTTCCGGCATCGATATGCGCCATAATTCCGATGTTTCTGACTTTTTCTGCGCGATTGAACGACGCCATCGTCTGATTGCTCCTTGGTGCATGCGCTGATATCCGCGCAAAATTGGACGTTCGCCGGCGCGAAACTCCGGTTTAAGTTTTCGCTGTCCGAAACCGCGCGCAAAATACACGATTTCATCGCGCATTGCACCATTTCATGCAGATATTTGCGCCGTCGGGCGCCGTTTGCAATGATGCCGCAACCGTGATAAAACCCGCGTGTCTGCGCGCTGAAGCGTTTATCCGGAGGTTTGAAATGAAGCGTGTTCCCTTTGCAGCCTTGGCTTCTGCCGCCATTTTGGCGGCCGGATGCGGCGCCAAAGCGCCCGTCGAATCCGTTGCCGATTCTTCGTCCCAAACAGTTTATCCCGACGTAAAACTCGTTCAATGGAGCGATTTCCATTCGAATATCTACGAAATGGACAAGGGCGGCGCGGCGTTGGGCGGCTTGCCCGTATTTATGGCCGCCGTCCGTTCGCTCAGCGGCGGCGGCTTGTCGTTTCTCGTCGACGGCGGCGACATGTTCCAAGGCGCCATGCCGTTTAACGAAGCAAAAGGTTTGGGCATGATCGAAGTCATGAATGCCCTCAAAATCGACGTTTCGACGCTCGGAAATCACGAATTCGACTACGGCCCCGGCACCATGTACCCCAATGCTCAGCGCGGCGCTTTGTACGAAGCCGTCGAACGGAGCAATTTTCCGTGGGTGACCGCAAATATCGTCAAAACCGATGATAATCCCGAGCCGTGGCCGCCCAAAAACATGTCGCCGTATGTCATCGTCGGCAAAGGTCCCTATCGCATTGCCGTCGCGGGCGTCTTGACGGCCGAAACCCCGATAGCGACAAAAGCCGAAAACGTCGAAGGGCTGAAATTCAATTCTCCCGCCGAAACGCTGCGCCAAATCATCCCCGAAATCGTCGCGCAAAAGCCCGATTTCATCATTGTCAATGCGCATGTCACGGGCTTGCCCGTGCCTTTGCCCGAACGCGGCGCGACGGTCGCCGATGCGGTCTTCGACGGCGAAGTCGGCGAGATTCTCGCCCTTCCCGACGAAATATTGTCGCACATCGATCTCATTTTGACCGCCCATTCGCACAAAAGTTTTATCGCCCGTCAGGGCGATCTGACCGTCGTTCAGACGCTGTCGGCCGGACGCGAATTGACCGAAATGACGCTCGTCGGCAGCGCCGACGGACTGCGCATCGATCCCGACTCGATCCGAAAACACCTCCTGAGCCATGATCCCATCGACGCCGCCTGCGGCGAACCCCCGCGCCCCTTGGAATCGATGGCCGTCGGCGATTTAACCCTCGTGCCGAGCGCCGACGGACGCGATATCGTCGCCAAATACGAACGCCTCATGAAAGAAAATCGCTGCGAAACCGTCGGATGCGCCGCCGAAGAAATCGTCCGATCCTACACCGGCGAATGCCCCTTGGGCGATCTCGTCGCCGATGCCATGCGCGTCCATTACCCGCAAGCCGACGTTGCCGTCCAAAATGCCGGCGGACTGCGCATCGATTTGCCCAAAGGCAACCTCTACCGCGAAACGATCAACACCCTCATGCCCTTCGACAACTACGCCTACCTCGTCGAAATGCCGGGCGCCGACCTAGCGCGCGTGCTCAAAGTCAGCGCAACGCTCGAACACGGCGCCACGCAAGTCTCGGGCATCTCCTACATCATCGAAAACGGCTGCAAAAACCCCGAAGATCTCACCCAAGACGGAAAAATCGATCCTTGGGAAAATAACTGCCTCTGCGCCGATATCCGCGTCAACGGCGCGCCGCTCGAGGCCGGCAAAATGTACAAAGTCGCCGTCAGCGATTTCCTCTTCAAAGGCGGCGATGCCCTCGGCGGCATGTTCGATCGCGCAACCGTCCTCGACAACGGTCCCGTCATCAAGTCGCTCATTTACGATTACATCAAATCGCAAAAATCCTGCATCTCGCGCGATTCCCTCATCGACAAAGACGCGCCGCGCATCGTCAACGGGCAATGCGGCGGAAACTACTATAACGAAACGCTCTGATCTTTTTTTTCGGAGCTCCGCCTTTCGGCGATTTCTCGCCGATGCGGCTTCGCGGCTCCGCCTTTCGGCGATTTCTCGCCGATGCGGCTTCGCGGCTTCGGCTATTGCGCCTGCGGCGCAATACGCCTTCGCGGCCTGCCTGTTTCGCCCCTTCGGGGCTCAATGCGGCAGGGCTGCCCGAGCTTTTGCCCCGAGGGGCAATACGCTCGGGGCGCGGCTATGTTCTCGGGCTTGCAGCCCTGCGCGCATACGCCGCGCCTTTATGGGCGCGCATCATTGCCGGTGTCGGGCTGCCTGCCGGCTAAAATTCCGATTTTGCCGCGATTCGCGCAAAAAATGCGGATTTGCCGCAAAAATCGTTGCATTATTCCGTTTCTTCGGGCTTTTGTGCTAAAGTCCGCCCGCACCGAAACGGCAGGTTTTTCGGATTCTCGCAAGGCGTCGCATTTTTTTTGCGGCGCGCCGCGATAATAACTTAAAGCGCGGGGAATTATCCCTGTCGGCCGAACGGGCGCAAATCGTTCCTATCGCAAAGGGCTTGGCGCAAATCCGCGCGCATTTTTTTTGAAAGAGTCGGACATGATACAAAAATCAACGCTTGGAATTATGGGTTTTGCATTGGGTATTGCGCTGTGCGGATCGAATGCATCGGCGCAGGATTCGGAATTTTCGGATTTGATGCTCCAAGGCGTCAACCAATACAAACAAGGTCTCAAAGATCCCAAACACTACGAAAATGCCATCGAGTATTTTCAAAAAGCTTATGCCATTCAAAAAAATCCCGACGTTTTGTACAACATCGGCCGCAGCTACCACATGCTCGGCAAATGCCCCGAAGCTTTGGAAAAGTATCGGGAATATGCGCTCGTTTCGGCAGAAAATGCTAAAGCCGTCAAAAATTACATCGCCGATCTGACCGAACAATGCGGCGTCATCATGGGGAATGTCACGTTGACCTGCACCCCCGAAAACGCGACGCTTATCATCGACGGCAAAGAGCAACCCAATTGCGGCGGCACCCATGAACTCGAAATCGGCGTTCATAAATTTTCATTTTTGGCCGACGGATACGACGCCCAAACGCGCGAAATCGGTTTGTCGAAATCTTCGCGCAACGTAACGCTGAGCGTCGTCATGAATAAAGCTTCGCAAGCATCGGCGGCGGCATTGTCGCCGGCGGCGGCCGATGCAACCGGGGAGCAAACCGTTCAAAATACGGTGTATGTCCGAGAGTCCGAAAAAACCGGAATGTTTTGGGGCGCCGTCGGCGCAACCGCAGGCGGCGCCGTCGCGCTGCTCGCCGGCGGCAGCCTCGTCGGAACCGCCTATCGGCTGCGAGACTTTGAGGTCAACGGCAAAAAATACGACTCCGTTTATGAACGCAATTCGGGAAAACTCGCCGGCGGCGGCGTTTTGATGGGGTTGGGGGCGGCTGCCGCCGTGACGGGCATCGTCCTGTTCTTGGTCGATGCGTTCTCCGACCGTTCCGAGCCGACGGCTTCCGATATTCAAATCGTCCCC
>CAVGZQ010000153.1:1381-7859 GCA_963633515.1 Bacteroidaceae bacterium | reverse complement strand
ACCGAAGAAGCTGCAACGGCTCAGGAAGCTGTTGCTGCGACCGAAGAAGCTGCTGCCGCGACCGAAGAAGCTGCTGCTGCGACCGACGAAGCTGCCGCCGCGACCGACGAAGCCGCCGCCGCGACCGACGAAGCCGCTGCTGCGACCGACGAAGCGGCTGCTGTTGCCGAATAATTTCCGATTGCCGGGAAATTTCAAAACGCCGAAATCCGCAAGGACTTCGGCGTTTTTTAGTTTTTGGCATTTCAAATCCGATAAATAGGTTGATGTGCCAAATGTTGTTTCGTCGGGCAGCCGGGGCGATCGAACGCGGCGCAGCCGCGCCAAAGCGCGCGCATGTTCGCAGCGCCCCGCGCGAGAACACAGCGCGCAAGCTGCGCGCATTGAGCCGCAGGCGAAACAGCGCAGCCGCGAAGGCGTATTGAGCCCGAACGGGCGAAATAGCCGAAGCCGCGAAGGCGTATTGAGCCCGTACGGGCGAAATAGCCGGAGCCCGTCTGCCTGCCGGCGCGGCAGGCAGACGGCACAATAAAAAATTCGAAACTCTGACGCATTTATCGAATTTAAACGTCTAAATGGCGCGTAAGTTCGATGAAAGATTGGGGGGTCGGGAAGATTGCTTCGAATAATTTCGACTGCGCCATGAGGCGCATCCAAGCCGTGAAAATATGGGCGGCATCGGGCGTGACGGCGTCGCCGATTTGAGCCGACGAGGCGAGGAGCGCGCCGAGCGCGAGACCGAAACAGCCGATCGAGAGGTCGGGGAAACGCGTCGTTTCGCGAAGAAAGACGGCGTTGTGCAATTCATGGCGCGCGAAGCGCCAGAGCGGCGCATCGTCGGCGAGGGCTTGGGGGCGGATGGGATCGGAAAGCGCGCGGCAGAGGCGCAGGGCGTGTTTGGCGTGCGCGGAGTTGCCCAAGGCGTCGGCAATTTGCGAAACGGCGGGGGCGATTCGTTCAAACGTGCGCGCGACATCGCGGAGAAAAGGTCGGGGGAGTTCTTCGCGCGGCCGGCGCCGGCCTGTGACGAGGGCGGGAAAGAGCTCGGCGGCGGAGATATTTTCGCGTCCCAGCCATGCGATCAGTTCGCGCTCTTGATCGAGCGCAAGGGTTTGGGCGGCGGGGTCGGGCGATTGGACGGGGAGACGCCGGGCGGCATTATCGATGAGATCGTCCAAAATCGGGCGCATGCGCGGGTCTTGCATATAGGCGTCGGCGATGCCGGGCGCGGCGGGCGCGAGGCTGCAAACGCGGCAATTGGCGTAGCAATAAGGTTTGATTGCGATGCGGATATCGTCTTGGACGCGCACGGCAAAGAGGGGAAAGCGCCGGCATGCGGCGGGTTTGTGCATCGCATCGAATTCTGCGTGAATTTTGCAACGTGCATTTTCATCGAGAAAGCAGCATTTTTTTTGCGGAAAATTCAAAAAAGAGAGAGACGATCCGTCGGGTTTTATGCCTTTCATGATCGGGTTGAGGTCGCGGGGGAGGGTATTGTTTTGCGCAAATGCGCGGCGCGCCAGGCAGACATGTTCGACTTCGGTGTCGGAGAGCGGTCCGACGAGCTGCGCCATGCAAGAGCATCCGCACATTTCGCAGGAATGATCGAGCGGATAAGGGATGAGAATTGCCATGAAAACTCCGTAAAAGCGTTATTTTTTTCCGTTTAGCCCGGGTAGACGTAACCGATGACGGATTCATTTTTATAGCCTTCGCACGAAGCTTGATCGGAGATGAGGTGATCGCCGTTTGAAGCGTTATAGCAACGATAGAGCGCGACGGTGCCCGAAACTTGCGTCGTGTAGACGTATCCCATGGGCCCCATGCTAAATTGATTTTCGCAGTTGACGTCGCGCGAGATGAAGGTGTGATCGCCTGCGGCGCCGCCGACGCGGCATTCGTAGACCATGACGGTTGGCGTTTTGGCGTCGGGTTGGCGCAGAATTTTCCACGATCTTTCGGTTTTGACGCCCGCGGGGAATTGCCGCGACGTGACCCAATGTTTTGTTCCGAAGCCGCGAAACAGTCTTGCGTAGGGGAGATCTTCGAAACCGCAAGCGGGGTATCCCGATGCAACGCCCGAGCGATTGGCGAGCGCAAACGTCGTCCAAGCGGGTTTTTGGGATTTGTCGGCGTTCCAGAGCCCGCAGCCCAATCCGTCTTTTGTTTCGTCGGGGTGATCGACGAGGCGGTGATAGATAAAACTCGAGACGCCCGGCGTGCCCAAGATATTGCGGAAAGCTTGGCACAGCTGCGTGCTTTGCTGCGATTGCATCGAGGCGTTTACGCCGTTGATGCCGTTTTCGGTGAGCTGAATTTCCCAAGCATGGCTGTCGTTTGGGTAGTTTTTTCGCAGCCACCCGGCGAGCACGCCGATATTTCCGAAAGAAATGATGCCGTTGTTGCTGTAGTCGTTTGCGCCGAAGGCGGGGTTTGTGAGGTTGGGCGGGTATGAGTGAAAAGCGAGCATCCAGTCGCGGTTTCCGAGCTTGGGGACGAGTTTTTGCAGGAAACTGTCGACGCGATAAGATTTGTTGTTGGTGTCGGATTGACCGAAGTAGTGGTCGAACGAGATGAGGACTTTGGCGTTTTTCTGTTCTTTTCGGATGGCGTCGTATGCGGCATTGTAGCTGTTGGCGTAGACGGTTGTCCAGGCATCGAGCGGGCAGTTTGCAAGGGCGCCGGAGCATCCGGGGTTAAACCATTTGCAGTTGTTGACTTCGTTGTGAATGACGAAATCGGCGATGCGTCCGTTGCCATTTTCGCCGTTGAAATAATAAGCCAAGAAGCCTGCAAAGCGCCCGTAATCGGCATGTTTTCCGTCGGCGGGGGCGCAGAAGATGTCGGCGATGACGCTCCCTGCGGCGCAGCTTCGGCGCGCCCACGCGGGCACGCCGTAGATGACGGCGGTAACGACGATGCCGTGATTCGTATAGTCGCGGATGGCATCGGCATAGGATGCATTGACCGAGAAGCAATAGCCGTCGTACAAAACTTGTCCCGAACCGCACGACGAAGACTGCGACGGCTGCCATTCGGCCCAAACGAGGTTCATGGCGACGCCGTGAACTTCGTTGCCGATGATTTGATTGCGGTCTTGCCAATCGGGCTGCAAGCCTTTGATGCTTTTGCGCGCAGGATATGTGTCGCGGACGGCGACGGGTTTGTCGGCGCAAACGTTGTTTTCGCAGTTTTGGGCGTCGGAGCATGAACCGCATTGCAAGGTTTTGCTGCATCCGTCGCTTATCGAACCGCAGTTTTTTCCTGCCGAAGCGCACGTTTTCGGGACGCAATCGGGGTCTTTGCAGACGTTGTCGCGGCATTCTTGCGATCCGGCGCACGCGCCGCAATTGAGTTTATTTCCGCATCCGTCGCTTATCGAACCGCAGTTTTTTCCCGCGCCGGCGCATGTTGTTGCGGCGCACGGCGGCACGGAGCAAACGTTTCCCACGCAAGTTTCGCCGTCGGCGCACGCGCCGCAATCGAGTTCATTTCCGCATCCGTCGTCGACGGCGCCGCAGTTTTTTCCTTTTGCTTGGCATGTGACCGGGACGCAAGGCGTCGCATCGCTGACGCACGCATTATTTTTGCAGATTTGGCCCGAAGGGCACGCGCCGCAATCGATCGTTTCCGCGCATCCGTCGTCGATGATGCCGCACGCATTGTTTGATGCTTCGCACGTCGTCGGGGAGCATCGGTCGATGCAAACATTATTGTCGCAAATCTGAGTTTTTTCGTCGCAAGTTCCGCATAAGATCGAATTCCCGCAGCCGTCGTCGATGAAACCGCAGTTTTTCTGCATATTTTCGCAGGTCGCCGCAACGCATGCATCGGCGCATCGATTGGCTTTGCATGTTTTTCCCGACTCGCAGGCGCCGCATTCGAGGATTGTTCCGCATCCGTCGTTAATTATTCCGCATTGTGCATTCAGCGCGCCGCAATCGGCCGCAACGCAAGCATCGGCGCATTGTCCATTTTTGCAATAGGGGGTTTGTTCGGGGCATGCATGGCCGCAGGCGCCGCAATTGTCGGCGGAATCGAGTGCGGAGCAAACATCGCCGCAGCATTGTTCGCCGGCGGCGCACAGAATGCCGCCGCACGATTCGACGCAATCGCCGTCATCGTTGCAGAGCATTCCCGCGCTGCATTCGCAAGGCGGCAAGACGTCGCAAGATCCGCCGACGCAAGCAATGCCTTCGGGGCATGCATTGCTGCATACGCCGCAATTGTTCGGGTCATTTTTCAGGTCGGCGCAGGCATTGCCGCAGCATTGTTCGCCGGCGTCGCATTCGGGGACGCACGCATTCGCGCTGCGGTCTTTGCATTCGCCGGCGTCGCAAATTTGGTTGTTTCTGCACCGGTTCCAGCATTTCCCGCAATTGTATGCGTCGTTTCGGATATCGGCGCACGCTCCGGCGCAGCAGAGCGCCTGCGCCCCGCATTCGGGGTCGCATTTTTCGCCGGCATAAGAGATGACATCGCCCGAGTTGCAGCCGTTCGACGCGAATGCGCACAAGACGGCAACAATGCTCCGATAAAAATGATGAGATTTCACGGATGTTTCCTTTTTGCGGTCGGGGAATCCGCCGCTGCGGCAAAAAATAAAAGCAGCGTCCGTCTCCCTTCTGTTCAATCGTCGCCGGTTATAGCTTATTTTGGGGAAATGATGGAATAATCGTGCATTCGGATTAAAAAAGACGCATGGAATCTTTTTTTTGTTGACAGCAAAAAGCGGCATGTGTATATGCGCCGTCGTTCGGCACAGCCGGGCGACGGGGCGTAGCGCAGTCTGGTAGCGCGTCTGCTTCGGGAGCAGAAGGCCGGAGGTTCAAATCCTCTCGTCCCGATTTTAAGCGCATGATGCAAGTCATGCGCTTTTTTTTGTTTTTTTCGGCTTCATTTTTCTTCGTCCGAACGGCGGATTATCGGCGATTTCGGGGGTTATTTCGGACGAAAAAATCGTTTTTCGGCGAATTCGGCTGCGCGCCGGGGATAATCCGAAAGCAGTTTTGCGCTCGGAGCTGCTTTAACCGGATAGGACGGCGCGGCGGCGGAAAACGAATATCTGCATTTGATATGTTTTTTATCCGAAAAAATGGTATGGACAGCGCCGTCGCGGCGCGCGCCTGAGAATCGGCATCGTCGGCGTCCGCACAAAACCCGTGCATGCGCCGATGCGTGCTTTCGGCATGCGGATCGAAGCGTTTCTCAAAGTCATTGCGCCGATTCAAGATCCAAACCTCGGGATCATTTCATTATCGTGCCCTTCGGGGCGGTCGGGTTCGGAACCGTCATGACAAATCAGGATGAGATCAGAGAAATACTGGGCAGAGATCCGGAAAACTTTGCGGCGTTGCATGCGCTGGCCATGGAGTTCCGTCAGAATCACAGTTATGCGGCGTGTTTTGCGATGGCCGATCGCGCCATCGCAAGCTACGAAGCGCATCCCGTTGCCGGGGAACAAAATCATTTTTTCGAACTCAAACGCCTTCATGCGCAAATGCTCCGCGAGCATATGCCCGATTTAATCGGTCCTGCCGCATCGATGCTCGATCCGCGCCGAAAGCCGATCTTTAAATTGGGGCGTCCCCGAGAACTCGCTTTGTGCGCGGGAACGCACCATTTGAGCGTCCTTGCCGAAGCGCTTTGCGCCAACCAGCTCAAGCGGCTGCGGTATTTGAGCATAACGGTTGCGGGAAATGCGACGCAGACGCTTTTGGCGCTCAAGTTCGGGCGTTATGATACGCTGCGCGCGCTGTCGCTCACGTTTGAGTCGCAGCCCGACGGCGAGGCGTTGCGCGATTTTTTCGAAACGCTCAGACCGCATTTTGCCGGGATCGTGTCGTTTCGCCTGCATATGCCGTCGATCGGCGACGAAATCGCCTTGTTTGCGCGCCGGGCGTTCGGAAAGCTCGAATATTTGTCGTTCGAATCGGGCGAACGGCTCATGACGCAGGCGCTGTGCGAGCATTTGGCCGACGATCCGCAGTCGGAGTCGCTGATGCGTTTGGAAATCATCGGCAGCCGCATCGGCGACAACGGCTTGTTTGCGCTTTTGTCGAGCGAATGCATGGGATCGGTTCAGGCGATGGATTTGCGCGACGGGATACTGACGAACAACGCCGCCCGCGTCGTAGTCGCGGCGCATTCTCTGCCGCAGCTGCGCGCGCTCGATTTGCGTTTTAACGAGATCGACCCGGCCGGGATCGATATGCTCGGCCAATCGCCGATTCGCTGCCGGACCGAAGGTCAGCATACGCGGCCGGCTTCGGCGCGCTGAGCCGATTGCGTCCGAAGTTTCGGACAGAAACCGGCGGGGATCGGGCGAATTCCGATTTGCCGATATTTTGCGCATCTGCTTCGTCGGTTGCGGCGTTCAAGCAACCGGAACGCATGTGCGTACGCCCCGATGCGTTTTAAGGCTTGCTTGTCGGCATCTGCATCCGGCACTCGAAAAAAAAATCGTTCGGTTTGCCGG
>CAVGZQ010000153.1:0-1226 GCA_963633515.1 Bacteroidaceae bacterium | reverse complement strand
GCCGGTTGCCGCGCTGTTGCCCGGGGGGGGCAATACGCGCGGCTTGCCTGCCCGGCAGGCAGGCCTGCCTATTTGCTTTCGCAAATACGGCAGGCGGTTGCGCTATTGCCCGGGGGCAATACGCGCAACTTGGCGCGGCTATGTCCTCGGGCTTGCAGCCCTGCGGGCATACGCCGCGCTTTTTTTTTTTGATAATTTTGCATCCGGAATCCCGGGAAATCTGCCGCCGATCGGCGGATTTCGGGCGGATAGCGCAAAAAAAAAGTCAAACCGCCGAAAGAACGGTTTGACCCGAAAAAATAGGATTCGGATGCGTCAGGAAAGATTTCGCGGGCATCCGACGGAAATCGTCCGATCAGAATTTGTAAACGACGCCGAGCTGGAGTTTGAGAAAATGACCTGTATTGGCGTTGTCGGAGTTAGCGACCGACGGCGTGTAGTCGAAGATGAGCCCGATGCCCAATTGCTGCATGATGTAATACGTCGCGCCGACGCCCAAACGAATGGCAAACCAACCGGTATCGTTGCCGTCTTTTGCGAGATATGTGGCGCCGATGCCGAATTTTCCGTTAAATTCGAAGTTTGCCGCGAGCGGGACATAGAATTTGGCTTCGAAAATCGTCGCGCCGCTGAATTCCGACACACTCGCGCCGTACTTGTCATAGAACAGACCGCCCAAATCTTGTTCGACGGCGGCGCCGAGCCAATCGAAGAATTTGTATCCGAAGCTGAGCGAGAACGCCAAACCGTTGAGATCGCGGTCGGAGTCGCTGTCGGGCAGCGCCGCATACCCGAATGCGCCGCCGACTTCGAACTGCCCGGCTTGGGCGTTGTTCGGGGCAACAAAGAAACACGTTGCCGCGACAAACAATGTCGCAAAGAAAATACCGATTTGTTTCGCCAAACGTTTAATCTCCGGCATATAAAATTCTCCTTTTTATTCGCATATGCGCATGACCGGTGAGCAATCGTTGCGGGAATTCGGCAATTTGCCGTCTCGCTGCAAGCCTAACGAAACAAAGAATGTTTTTTTTTTATTCAAGTTTTTTTGAATTGTTGCGGGTTGATCAGCAATTAGCAATTAGCAATTAGCAATTAGCAATTAGCAATTAGCGATTAGCAATTAGCGATTAGCGATTAGCAATTAGCGATTAGCAATTAGCGATTAGCAATTAGCGATTAGCGATTAGCAATTAGCGGTCAGCGGTCAGCGGCCGGTTCAGATC
>CAVGZQ010000152.1:0-7861 GCA_963633515.1 Bacteroidaceae bacterium | reverse complement strand
GCGCCGTCAGGCGGATATGGGAATTGCGCAAAGAATCGCACGCATTCGAAGCGAGTCAGCGCAAAAAAAGCCAAACACTTCAATCTGAATTTTGCGCGGTCAATAGATGATTGTTGTTCTTTTTTAACCCATTGAAAAATGTGTCAACTTTTGTGTGTACCGGATCAGACTCCGCGGTTTGTGCGTTATATAAATTTAAATTTAACCTGTGATCTTTTCCCAAAGAATATACGAAATTGCAAAGGTGTCGGAAGCTTCGCAATCGGCGCAAGAAAGCGCGACGGCATTTTTCGCTGCGTCGTACGACCAATCTTTGCCCGCTTCGAGTTCTTTGGCGGTGTCGCTGCCTTGTTTGACGGCAGCGACGCGAATCGTCGAAGCGACCGGATAACCTTGCAAAACGATCGAATACGTTTCATCTTGGGCGACTGCGGCGCTTAAGTTGCCTTTTTGGCACTTGGATCTGCTTCTTGCATTATATCCCAAAACCGACGATGAAAGGCCGTTGGGCGCGACGTGCGTCCCCGACAAAATGGCTGTCATGAGCGTTTTGATTGCGGGTTCGGCGTGTTTTTCCGAGCATGCGACGGCCGCGCTGTAAACGGCAATTGTTTTGTCTTCTGCGGATTTGTCTTGTTCTTTATATATCGATCGCGCCAACCAAACCGAAGCGGACGCATTGCCATTTTCGTCGGTTTGGCAGAAATCGGCCGTTCCGAGGGAATAAAGCGATTCGCCGAGAAAATATCCGGCCAAAGCATCGCGAATGTCGTTAATCGTTTCGTACGGTTTGATTGTGACGCTGAAGATATGGCGATCGATTTCATGATTGGGGACGGTTTGCAACTCTGTTTTGTAGCCGCCGTCGATCCACGATTGCTGCGGCACGGCGGACGAAGCCGCCGATTCTTGGGCGTATCCGGAAAATGGCGCCGCATCGTCGGTGTTTTGCGAAACTGCGTCGAACAGATCTTGCGCGCCGATCGAATCGCTGCCTGCGCTTGCAAAGAAGAATGCAATGCCTTTGGTGTCGTTGAATCGCGCAATGGTTGACGTGGGATAGGAAGACCAGCTTCCCGACTCATCGATTTCCGAATCGCCGAGATTGCCGGGCATGGCGACGTTAAAGCCGGCCAATTTTGTGACGTTGAGCGAATCCTGAGCGTCGTTTGCGCAAACGGCTCTGACGACGGCTGCTTCTTCGGCCGTCGTTTTGTCGGACGGGTCGGCGGGATTTGTTTCGCCCAATTCCGGCTCATAAATGCCGTTTTTGTTCAGATCTTCTTCGTTGTCGGGGATGGTGTCGCCGTCGGTATCGGCCAAGCACGGGTCGAGGAGTTTCGACTGCAATTCGACGCTGTTGCGGATGCCGTCGTTATCGTAGTCATCGTCGATGCCCGTGGGCAGCGTCGCGGGGTCGCAAATTGTGCCCGATTGGCATTTCCACGATCCGGAGCATACCGCCCATTGGCACGTATTGCCTTCGCCGCATGTATAGTTGCAGGTGCCGACGCCGTAGCACGACTTGTCGCTGCGGCATATTTCCGTATCGTTGCACCGAATGAATTCAATATTGCTGCTTTGGCTGCACTTGCCCATGCCGTTTTGGGTTGTGCAAACATAAGCGTTGCCCAACTCGGAGCACGTTTTTTCTGCAATATAGCCGTTTGCGTCGCAGTAGCGCAAAATATTGTCCGATATGCACGAACTGATCATGCCCGTCGGGCAAACTTCGCGATTCGTATCGGACGAGAGCTTGCTGCATTTGCCAAAGCCGTATTGCGTGCTGCAAACATAAGAATCGCCCATGTCGGAGCACGTTTTTTCTGCAATATAGCCGTCAGCGCCGCAGTAGCGCAAAACGTTGTCCGATATGCACGAATTGGCCATGCCCGTCGGGCATGGTTCGCGATCGGGTTCAACGTCGGTTTTGGGGGGACGGCAATCGGCGGTGCCGTCGGCCGTGCTGCAAACATAAGAATCGCCCAAATCGGAGCACGTTTTCAATACTTCAAAAACGTTTTTGTCATTGCATATTTTAACGATATTTCCGTCGCATTGCGTTGCGCCGGTTGTGCACAGGTCTTTATCGTTTTCTTGGCCGTCGCCCGAGCATGCTTGCAGCCCCGACAGCGCCAAACACGCCAAAATTGCGGTTATCCGACACTTTTTGTTCATTTTTCTCTCCCGGCATTCATGCGTTTTTGCGTCATCAAACAATAATGCATCTGCGATATGTTTTGCAGATTTGTTGCGGATTGGCCGAAAATCTGGCGGAGTTTAGGCAAGATCTGTGCCATTTTTAACGGCTTATTATTTGAGGGCGTATTCGGCTGCGATCGGCGTTTTTTTCGATATTTGGCACAGCGGCATCGTCGGCATCGCGGGGCAGGCGGCAGAAACGCATGTCGGCACGCCCTCTTGCCTTCGTGCCGGTTCCCTTGCATCGGCATCAAACACTCGAAAAACCGAATTCCGGTTTCTGTTTGCCGCGCTATTGCCCTGCGGGCAATACGCGCGGCTTGGCGCGGCTATGTCCTCCCTGCCTTGCCTGCCTGCCGGCAGGCAGGCGGCAGGTGCGGGCATACGCCGCGCAAGCGCGCTATGTTCTCCCTGCCTTCGGCCGGTGCGAGCATACGCGCGCTTTTTTTTGTTTCTTTGCGGTTCGGCGGCTGCGGCGCGATTATTGCCGGATGAATGCGAAGCCGCGGCATCAAACGTCGGGGAACGCGCCGGCGCCGGCCGTTAAGCTCCGAAATCGGGAGATCCCGGCGCGCAAGCGCGTCTGCCGCATTTGCGCTTGCCTGCCTGCAAGGCAGGGCGCAAAAAGGCAGGCCGCGAAGGCGTATTGCAAGGCGGCAGTTCGCCGCCTGCAATAGCCGAAGCAAAAGCCCGTATTGAGCGCTCATGCGCGAAACAGGGCGCCCCAAAGCCCGTATTGAGCGCTTATGCGCGAAATAGGGCGCCCCAAAGCCCGTATTGAGCGCTCATGCGCGAAACAGGGCGCTCCAAAGCCCGCATTGAGCGCTCATGCGCGAAATAGGGCGCCCCAAAGCCCGCATTGAGCGCTCATGCGCGAAACAGGGCGCTCCAAAGCCCGTATTGAGCGCTCATGCGCGAAACAGGGCGATCGCCGCCGTGCCGGGCGTGCCGGCCGGGCGGCGCAAAAACGATATAAAAAAGCGCTATTCGCCGAACGATCGGATGATGATTTTGGGTTCGGCGCAGGGGCGGCTTTGCGACAGCCAAAAGTTTTGCAGACGTTCGATGAGGGGCAGCGTCGACGACCGATATCTGGCGCTGACGGAGATGCCGTCGTATTGATCGGCGAGTTCGACGGCTTGGATGGGGGGGATGAGGTCGGTTTTGCTGAAGATGCGGATGAGGGGTTTGGCGCCGAGTCCGAGCTGTTTGATGATGGCTTCGACGGCGGCGATTTGGGAGTGTACCTGCGGATTGGACGCGTCGATGACGTGGAGCAGGACATCGGCATCGTTGAGCTCTTCGAGCGTCGCTTTGAAGGCGGCGACGAGATCTTTGGGAAGGTCGCGGATGAAGCCGACGGTATCGGTGAAGATGACTTCTTCGAGTTTTGGGAAGCGCAAACGGCGGCTCGTCGTGTCGAGCGTGGCAAAGAGCTGATCTTCGGCATAGACCCCGGCATTTGTCAGGACGTTGAGAAGCGTCGATTTTCCGGCGTTTGTGTAGCCGACGAGGCTGAAAACGGGGATGTTTTGGGCGTTGCGTTTTTTGCGCTGAAGTTCGCGGCAGGTCTCGCGGTTTTTGAGCTCGCGTTGCAGGGTTTGCATGCGTTCGCGGGCTTTTCGGCGGTTCATTTCGAGTTTTGTCTCGCCCGGACCGCGGCCGCCCACGCCGCCCGTCAGGCGGCTCATGGCGGTGTTTTTGTCGATGAGTTTGGGGAGATTGTATTTGAGCTGCGCGAGTTCGACTTGGAGCTTTCCGTCGGCGGATTTTGCGCGTTGGGCGAAGATGTCGAGGATGAGCTGCGTGCGATCGAGGACTTTATGCGGGAGCGCTTGGGTGATGACGCGCGACTGCGCCGGGGTGAGTTCGCGATCGAAGATGATGAATTCGGCGTCGTCGTCGAGGGCATGGAGCTCGATTTGCTGCAGTTTCCCCGAACCGACGAGGCTTTTGGGGTCGGCCGCTTTGCGGCGCTGTTCGATGACGCGCACGACGTCGATGCCTGCCGAACGGCACAGTTCGATCATTTCTTCGCGCCGTTCTCGGGCATCTTTTTCGCCCAAATCGAGGTGGACGAGGATTGCGGGGGGGCGTTCGGTTTGCGCGGCGGCATCGGCCTTGGCGCGGAGTTCGGTTTCGACGGCGCGCAGAATTTCGTCGGCATTTTGCGGGAGCAATTCGATGGCTTCGGCGCGGTTTCGCGAGATTTCGATGCCGCGCGGCGACGGGATGATATGGGCATATTCGGCGCAGCCGGGCGCGCCCAGAATATTTGCTTCGATCGATACGGCGAAATCCAAACGCAATTTCGCAAGGTCGGTGATTTCGTCGGCCGTCAGCCGCGCGCCGGGATCGTCGGGGTCGGCAGCCGCGAGGCTTGTGACGGCGAAACGGATGCCGCGAAGGCGGCCAAGCCCGGCGCGGCTTCGCCCGATATCGGGCAAATAGGCCCGGAAGGCATCGCCCAAAACGACGCATTCGACGTGACCGTTGCGCCCGATCAAAACGCCGACTTTACGATGGAGCTGTTCGCTGATGCCCGTCATGCGATGGGCGAGATCGCGAGATATGAGGAGATTTTGCGCGACGCGGCACAGACCGAGCGATTTGAGCGCTTCGGCCTCGCGCGCGTTGAGACCGACGGTGTTTCCGAAAATAGGTATAGACATGGTTTTCTGTGTTTTGCGGGCAGTCTGCGATCCGTGAGCAGAGCTTAGCGCCTAGAATTTAGAACTTAGAACTTAGAACTTAGAATTTAGAGCTTAGAACTTAGAACTTAGAATTTAGAATTTAGAGTTTAGAGCTTAGTCGGCGGGCAGCAAGCAGCGAGCGGGCGGCTAACCGCCGGCGGCTAACCGCTGACCGCTGACCGATAACCGCTGACGGCCGGCGGCTAACCGCCGATTGCCAATAATCCGAGATGTTCGAGCAAGATTTTTGTGCCGATGGCGATGAGAATAATCCCGCCGACGATGAGGAGTTTGGGACCGAATTTCGCGCCCAATCGCGATCCGAACCAATGCGCGATCATGCTGCAGCCGAACGTCGTCACGCCGATGACGGCGGCGGGCATCCAAATGGGCTGATCGGCGCATCGCAAACCGAACCCGACGGCGCAAGCATCGATGCTCGTTGCGAAAGCGGCCAAAAAAAGCGCCGCTCCCGATACGCCCGACGGCTGCGCTTCGTCTTGCGGGCGGCGCGAATCCCAAATGAATTTGATGCCGACGGCGAGCAGGATGCCGAAGGCTATCCAGTGATCGACGGCTTCGATAAACGACGAAAGCAGCGCCCCGCCGTACCATCCGACGGCAGGCATGACGAACTGCGCCAAACCGAAAGAAAACGCCGGAAAAAACGACTTTCGCCACGAAAAGGGCTGCTGTTTGGCGCCGTAGACGAGGGACACCGAAGATGCGTCGGCGGCGAGCGCCAAACCAAGAAGAAAATATTCTGCAATAAATGCAAAGCTGAGGTAATCGGGATTCACGGCAGAAGCGATTATGGTGTTAAATATTCCGTAAGCAAAGCAAAAGAGCGAATTATCCGAATATGCCGCAGCGCCATTCGGCGAATCGCCCGCCAACGCGCGGCGTTATATTTTTTTGCCGCCGCGGCGTCAACCGTTTGAAGACCGGCCGCCGCCCGGCGAATCGCCCGCGCACGCGCGCGTTATATTTTTTTTCGCTGCGACGACGACAAAATGCCGATGGCTTCGCGGTATTTCGCGACGGTCCGCCGCGCAATGTCGATGTCGGCATCTTTGAGAATTTCGGCGATTTTCTGATCGCTCAGAGGGTGTTTGGGGTTTTCTTTCGCTACGATGGCGCGGATCTTTTCCTGCACCGCCGTGCTTGCCAAGTCGTCGCCGCCGAAAGCATCCATGCGGCAAATCTTCGACGTAAAAAAGTATTTGAGCTCGAACGTGCCCTGCGGGCAGTGCATGTATTTCTTCGTCGTGACGCGGCTTATCGTCGACTCGCTCAAGCCCGTATCGTCGGCAATATCCTTTAATATCATGGGTTTGAGGCAATTGACGCCTTTTTCGAAGAAATCGCGCTGGCGCCGGATAATCGCTTCGGTGACGCGATAAATCGTCCGCTCGCGTTGCTGCAGCGAACGCAAAAACCATCGCGCGCTGCTCATTTTGTCGCGGATATAGCCCGCAGCTTCGGGGTTTGCGGCGCGCGATCGGATGAGTTCGCCGTAATAAGGGCTGACGCGCAATTTCGGAAGCCCGTCGTCGTTCAAAATGACGTGATATTCGCCGTCGCTCATTTGTTCGACATAGACATCGGGCGTGATGTAGAGCGGCCGCTCGGACGTATATTTGGCTCCTGGGCGCGGATCGAGCGTCGCAATGACGCGCGATGCCCGGACGACGCGATCTTCGGTCGTGCGCAGCGCGCGGGCGATGAGTTTGTAATTCTTTCGCTCCAGCTGCGGAATGTGATCGGCGAGTATATCGTGGACGAGTTTGTTGTCGGGGTAGCGGATTTCGGCCTGCGCCAAGAGACATTCGCGCAAATCGCGCGCGCCGACGCCGATCGGATCGAATTCTTCGATGATCTCCTGCACATAGACGACGGAATCCAAATCGACGCCGAAGCGCTCGGCGATTTCTTCCAGAGCAATGCCCACGAGATAGCCGTCGTCGTTGATGTTGCCGATGATTTCGAACGCGATCCGCGATTGCAGATCATCGAGACGCGAGAGTTTGACCTGGCGCTGAAGGTGATCGGCAAGCGTCGGCAGCGCGCTCAGCGTCGCTTCGTAGCTCGGCAAATCTTCGCCGATATAGCCCTTGCCCGAAGCGTCGGCCATCGGCGTATGCGTTTGATACTCGTTGAGATACGTGTCCCAATCGATCGAATCGGTCTTTGCGATGCTGTCGTCGAGGCTTCGCAGACTCGCCGAAAGGTCGGCGCCGTCGTTGGGTTCGGCCGGCGGTTCGCCCGTTTCGATGTGCGCATAAGATTCGCTTGCCGTCTCGGGGAGCTCTTCGAGCGCCGGGTTTTCGGTCAGCTCCTCCTGAATCGAGGCGACGAGCTCCTGCCGCGAGAGCTGCAAGAGACGAATCCCTTGCTGGAGCTGCTGCGTCATGCGCAGCTGTTGCTTCATGCCAAGTTGAAGTTGCATCTTTTGAGCCATCTCCGAATCTCCTCTCAGTCCGGGATTTGTGCCGGGTTTGCGCGCGAGCCTCTCATCGATGCGCCGATTGATGTCTGAACGGCACATAATTTGCATGTCAGTGTACACAAATCCTCGGCATGCGCAAATTTTTTCATCGAATCGGCGAAAATTTATTTTTTTTTTCGGTGAGTTTTGGAGCGCATTTGCGCCCTTTGGGGGCGATGCGGGCTTTTGTCTGCCCGTCGGCGGGCAGACATGCTCCGGCTGTGCGCCGCCGCCGCTGCCGCCGGCTTGCGGGCGCATGCGCCTTCGCGGCCTGCCTATTTCGCCTTCGGCTCAATACGGCAGGCAGGGCTGCCTATTTCGCCTTCGGCTCAATACGGCAGGCAGGGCTGCCTATTTCGCCTTCGGCTCAATACGGCAGGCAGGGCTGCCTATTTCGCCTTCGGCTCAATACGGCAGGCAGGGCTGCCTATTTCGCCTTCGGCTCAATACGGCAGGCAGGGCTGCCTATTTCGCCTTC
>CAVGZQ010000151.1:6631-7863 GCA_963633515.1 Bacteroidaceae bacterium | reverse complement strand
GTCTTGATTACGGCGACGAAATCGAAGGATCTGCCGCTTACGCTTTGGGAATGCTCTATAAAAACGGCAATTTGCCCTTTGTCAAAAAAAACTTGCAAAAAGCAAAACACTATATCGGATTCGCCGCGCGCCGGGGCGATGCCAAAGCGATTGAAGAAGAGAAAAACTTTTAGAGAAAAACGTTTGGTTTCCGGAGCGATATGACTGTCAATACGATGCAATTTATCTCGCAATCCGCCGCCGGCGCGCCGGCAAACGCCGATGCATTTTCGGCAATTGTCCGTCTTTTCGATACAAAAGATTTGCCCGACGATGCGCTTAAAAAACTTATCGATGCAAGCGATCCCGAAGTCACGGAAGCGCTTTTCGCGCATGCGCAAAAACGGCGCCGGCAATGGTATGGGATCGACGTGTACAAACGCGGACTGATCGAATTTACGAATTATTGCAAAAACAATTGCTATTATTGCGGCATTCGGGCCGGCAACCTCAACGTCAAACGATATCGCCTTTCGCGCGAAGATATCCTTGCATGCTGCGCCGTCGGTTATCGGCTCGGCTTTCGCACGTTTGTGCTCCAAGGCGGCGAAGATTTGGCGTGGAAAGACGCCGACATATGCGCGCTCGTCTCTGATATCAAAAAAAATCATCCCGACTGCGCCGTAACGCTGTCGATCGGCGAAAAATCGCGCGAATCGTATCAGGCGTATTTCGATGCCGGCGCAGATCGGTATCTTTTGCGCCATGAAACGGCAAATCCCGATCATTACGCCATGATTCATCCGGCCGATCTCAGTTCGGAAAATCGCAAACGATGCCTTTGGACGCTCAAGGAAATCGGCTATCAGGTCGGTTCGGGGTTTATGGTCGGAAGTCCGGGGCAAACGTTGGATTGTCTTGCCGAAGATTTGCGGTTTCTCCAAGAATTGCAGCCCGACATGATCGGAATAGGTCCGTTTATCCCTCATAAAGACACGCCGTTTGGCGACAGACCGGCCGGCAGCTTGCGCCGGACGCTCAATCTCGTTGCCATTTTGCGTCTCATATTTCCCAAAGCGCTTATTCCGTCGACCACGGCGCTGGGCACGATCGATCCGAACGGACGCGAACTCGGGCTCAAAGCCGGCGCAAACGTCGTCATGCCGAATTTGTCCCCCGCCGAATACAGAAAGCTGTATGCGCTCTACGACGGAAAAATTTGCATGGGCGAAGAGGCGGCGCAATGCGCCGAA
>CAVGZQ010000151.1:0-6621 GCA_963633515.1 Bacteroidaceae bacterium | reverse complement strand
GCTTGCGGCGGCGCGTGGCGCGCGCCGGATTCGATCTCGTTGCGGCGCGCGGCGATGCTTTGACCGACGGATATAAAAAGAAAACGAACGGAGACAACGGACAATAACGCCGGAAAATCGCGCATTTTCTCCGACGTCTGCGCCGCCTTCCGTTGAATTGTCTTTAATCCGAAGGCGCATAAGCGTATATTTCCGCCCGTTTTATCGCGGGTTCGGGCGGCGTTTGCATTGTCAAACCGATCGCCGGGCGGCGCGTTATGCAAAATTTGTTTTTTTCGATTGTAAGGAGTTTTTTCAATGAAATCGATCTTGGTTCTCAGTTGCGATTCATGCGCGCCGCGCATCGCCGACGCGATTTGCTGCAGTCTTCGCGCGCAAGGAAAAAAAGTGTCTGCGCTCGTGCCGATTGCTTCGGAAAAAGCCGAAGCATGCGGCAATTCGTTATGCGAAAAACAAGCGGCCAAAATGCTTGCCGCGGGCAAACGCGATCAGCTCATTTCGGCGCTCATCGATCGCGTCGAAGAAGCCGGAAAAGATGCCGATGTGCTCGTCATCCGCCCCATTATCGAAACGAGCGCGCTGCGATGCGCATACGATCTCAACATCGAACTTGCAAAAAATATCGATGCCGCCGTTTTGCCCGCAATTTGCGCCGGAAATAAATCCGACGACGAAATCGCCGAAGACATTCATACGGCCATCGATATGTTTGCCCGCCAAGGACTGGCGATTCACGCCGTCGCATCGGGATGCAGCGATGCCGTTGCGGCGCGGATGGCAAAAGAAAATATCGCCGTCTTTCAGCCGCCCAAACAAAATCTCAGATACGAAGACATCGTCGCATCGTCCGACATCGTTGCGCCGGTCAAATTCATGCGTTTTCTGCACCGCAAAGCGCGGCAGAACAAGAAAACGATCGTTCTCCCCGAAGGAACGCTCGATCGCGTGATCAAAGCCGCAGCCGAGCTCCGCGAACAAGATTTGGTGCGGCTCATTCTCATCGGAAAAAAAGACGGAGTGAAGGCTGCGGCCGCCGCTTGCGGCGTGACGTTGCCCGATGATGTCGAAATCGTCGATCCCAAATCCGATCCGAATTTCGATGATTATGCCGATACGCTCTATGAACTTCGCAAAGCCAAAGGCATGACGCCCGAAAAAGCGGCTCAGCTCATGGAAGACAAAACATTCTTCGGCACGATGATGGTTTATAAAGGACGCGCCGACGGCATGGTTTCGGGCGCCACGACGACGACGGCCGACACAATCCGTCCGGCGCTCCAATTCGTCAAAACAAAACCGGGCATTAAAACCGTTTCCGGCGTATTCCTCATGAGTTTGGCCGATCGCGTTTATCTTTTCGGCGATTGCGCCGTTATCCCCAATCCGACGCCCGATCAGCTGTGCGACGTTGCCGTCGCTTCGGCCGAAACGGCGCGCGCTTTCGGACTCGACCCGAAAATCGCGATGCTCTCCTATTCGACGGGCACGTCCGGATCGGGACCCGACGTCGATGCCGTGCGCGAAGCAACCGAAAAAGTGCGTGCAGCCGCGCCCGACCTCGCCGTCGAAGGTCCCATCCAATACGATGCCGCCGTCGTGCCCGCCGTCGCTAAAACGAAACTCCCCGACAGCCCCGTTGCAGGCAAAGCCAATGTGTTCGTATTCCCGTCGCTCAATGCCGGAAATATCGGTTACAAAGCTGTTCAGCGCGCTTCCGGCGCCATCGCCATCGGTCCGATCCTTCAAGGCCTCAAAAAACCGGTCAACGATTTGAGCCGAGGCGCGACCGTTGCCGACATCGTCAATACCGTCGTGATTACGGCAATTCAGGCGCAATGACAGCGCTTTGCCGCGGCATCATTCGCCGATAAAGACAAAAAACCGATATCCGTTATGTCGGCGGCAGTCCGTTTCCGGCTGCCGTGAGAGGCGCCTCGGCGGCGGCGCGCGGCGGATATCGGTTTTCTTATGTTTGCGGGCAAAAAAGCGATTGCGCATTTCATGCATTGTATCTATAAGCCCGACGGCTGACGGGGTGATGCGCAGTTTTTGCGCGTCTGAGATAAACCCGTTGAACCTGTTCGGGCAATGCCGGCGAAGGGAATCAGCATCGGCAATCGCCGACATATTGCGACATGAATTCTCGCGCCGCCGTTTTTTTTCGTGAATTTCATGCGTCGTTTTATTGCTTTTGTTCTGATATGCGTTTGCGCGGTTTTGGCTCGCCCGCTCGGCGCGTTTGCATTCGATGAATTCGATGCGGAGCATGCGCCTGCGCGCTTTTCGCTCAGTTACGAAGAGCTTTCTCTCGAAATCAAAGCGCGCGCCCGGTTGGGGCTGCATGATCTCCAAGGACGCGGCGGACCCGAATACGACAGCCAAACCGATACCGCGACCATCGGAACGCGTTCGCCTTTTGTCGAGCTCGATTCTTTCGACCTGTCGTTTCGGCTGAATTGGAATAAACTCATTTGGTTTAATGCCAACCTTTCGTTTTATGCCGACAGCACCGCGCTTTCGGCCATCTATTTCGAATACGAACAAGAACTTGCGCCATGGTACGCCCACGGGCTCGAAGTCGGATACCTGAGTTCCGTCGTTGCAACCGATCGGCACACGATCCGTTACCCGCTCATTGCAACCGAGTATTGGAAGAATCCCGAATATCACGTCGCTTACGGCGCAAAATTCATCATTTCCGGCGACTCGGCATTTTCGGCCGTCGCATCGGCGTCTTTTATGCGCCCGCTCCGAACCGAGCCTATTCACGGTTCGCCGACTTATGCCGGCGCTTATTCGACGCTTTCTTACGGCAGCGCAAAGCCTTATTCGGGAAATTCTGCGTCGGGAACATTCCTTCTCAAGATCTTTTCGCACGGCTTTTGGGCCGAAGGATTCGGGCAAATCGGAGAAATCGTCTCGGCAAAAGGGCTCGATACGCTCATCAGCGCATATCCTTATTATCGGTCGCTCGACGGCTATAATTCCGGCGATACCCGCGCTTTCGTTTGGTGGGCGGGGGCGCGCATCGGTTATAACGGCTATGGCGCGCATTTTATGGCCGAAGCGATCGCTTCGCAAGAACACCTCATCCGGCGCGCCGGAATGTATGCCCAAGCGTCTTATGCTTTTTCGCGCAATTCCGACTATTTCAATAATATTGAATTGCTTGCGCGATACGAATGCGCGCTGACGCTCGATTCCGATAAAATTCAGAAAACAGGCCATTCGCTCAGAACGCCCGATATTAACAATGCCATTTCGTGGGATCATCAAATTATTACGCTTGCCGCCCGCATCCGCATTGTCAAAGATATCCTTTCGCTGCGCGCGGAATACAGCTTTTTTCTCGAAAAAAACAGCGTAAAAGCGCTCAATTTCAATCAACTCGACATCGATGACAATGAATTGCTCATTCAAATCGAAGCCCGATATTAACATGTAACCCGGCGCATTCGGACGGAACGCGCCGCGATTGCGGAGATTTGCGGTTATTATGAATAAATTAAAATTATCTGCTTGGCTTTGCGCGCTTGCGCTCATTTTGACGGCTTGCGGCGATGACTCCGAGACGTCGGGAAATCCTGCCCGAAAGAGTCTCAAAGTGACCGATCGGATTACGCGGCAATACAGCGGGAACATCGAATCGGTGCGGGTTGTCGCCGGACGCGTCAATCCTTCTGCCGTCGCCGTTTCGTCGAAATCAAAAACGTTGCATTATTTGGAAATCGCCGACGGAAAGTTGAACAATTATCGCGACGATTTCGTCTATTCCGAAGAAAATGCAGAAAATGAATTTACGAATTCTGCCATTGCCGACGAAAACCGCACGCTCGTCACCCATACCGTCGTCACAAAAGACGCGAGCGGAAAAGTGACGGACTGCGCGGGCGAAATTATGTCGATCGATTACGATGCGGGCACAGACAAAACGCAAGTTTCGGCAATCGAAGTCGGACCGATGCCCGATGCCGTCGCCGTCACGCCCGACAAAAAATATGCGATTTCTGCCGACGAACACGATTCGGCCGATACATGGGGGAAATGTCCCGTCGGCGCCGGTCTGCAGCCGAGCATTTCCGTTATCCGATTGGTCGGCGACGACGGTTCGAAACTCGCTGCGCCCGAGCGCATCAGGCAAATCAAATTTACGAAAAGCAGCGCCGGAAACCCGCGAGAACCCGAATATATTGCGATTGCAAGCGATAACGACACGGTCGCCGCAACGCTTCAGGATTCGCACGAAGTCGCCATATTCCGCCTCAATGCCGTCCTTTCTGCCGAAAACGATTTGACGGAAAAAGACGTTTCAATCGTCGAATTGCCCAAAAATGCCGCCGGATATTCCCCGTGGCCCGACGGAATAACGGCTTTTGATATCGCCGGAAAACATTACTTTGCGATGGCCGGCGAAGCAAACGATACCATCATCATCATCGACGATGAAGGCAACGTCATTTCGAACACGTCCATTACCGAACGCGACGTGCCTTCCGAATATCCTTGCCTTAATTCCGAGGATTTCGCGACGGTCAAATACAGTCCCGATTCGATTGCATCGTTTGTTTTGGATAATCAGACTTATGTCGCGGCGACGCTGCGTTACGCCGGCGCCGTCATCTTTTATAATGTATCCGATCCCGCCAAACCGTCGTTCGCGGCGATTGAACGCGCCGGGCAGGGCGATATCGTCGGCGACGGCGTCTGCAAAGGCTACGAAAATATGACAAAAGTCTATCCCGAAGGCATTTCGGCGGGCGCTTTCGGCGATGCCGTCTATATTTGGATCGCGAACGAAGGCGACGATACCGTCACGGCGCTTAAGGTCGAATCGAAATAGCGGACTTTTGCTTGCAAACGGCGGCAAACCTTGACCGCGCGCGTCATTTCGGCAATACTCCCCGCGATTTTGGCATGTTTCCCCGCATTCCGTGCGGGGCTTTGATGAGGAGTCGGCCGTCATGAATCGATTGTGTTGGGTTTTATGCGTTTTGAGCGTTTTGTTTTGGACGGGCTGCAACAAAGAGGCAGCCGTTCAATCTCCCGCAAAGTCTGCCCATTCCGGGCAAAATGCTCAAGCGCCGCAAGCCTCCGAAACGATTGAAACAAAATCTGCGTCTCTCTCGGAAACGGTTAAAAATGGCACGTTTGACTGTCAATATCCGGTCGTCGGGATTGAGGCTTTCGACGGCAGCATTCGGCAAAAAGTCGGCGAAATCCGCGCAAAAGCCGACGAGCTTTTCGATGAACCGGCCTTTGCCGACCGCAGCATTACGTTCGAAGTCCGATACGAAGTCTATAATCAAACCGACGGCTTAGACATTCTCTTTGTCCTATATTCGAATGTCGAAGGTTCGCCGCATCCCAATGCGGTCGTCGAAACCCTCTCGATCGACGGCGACGGCCGCGCCATTCCGACGGTTGAATTGCTCAACGGCGCCGATTTCGACGTCCTTCTGACGATGGCCGAAGAAAAAATCAAAGAAGAACATCCCGATTTCGCCGATTTCGACATGCATGCTTATGTCAAACCCGAAATCGAAAACTTCCGGCATGCCGTGCGCACAAAAGACGGAAAAATGCGTTACTTTTTTGACGGCGAATTGCTGCCTCACGTCTATGGCATCATTTCGGTCGACCTGTAAACGGGATTGCCGCCATGGAGTTTTTCGATTCCGATCCCCAATTTCTCCGAACGCTTCGCGCCGGCGCCGAACTTGCCGAAGCCGGCTGTTATGACCGCGCGGCAAGGAGCTTGTCCGATCTCCGAAAAAAAGCCGCAAAAAAGTGTCTCGAAGATTGGCGCAATCTCAAAGCGCTTTTGGACGTCGTCAAAGATCAGACATCTTATTTGCGGCAAGCAGACGCGCTCGAAAAAAGCCGAAAAATTGGCGAATGGTTTTTGCATTTTTACGCGCAAGCCGCGAATTGCGTCGATCCTGCGGTGTATAAGGCAACCAATTTGGCGTGCCGCGAGTCTTTTTCGCGCTTTTTTGCCAGCTTCGCCTTAACGCTTGCGCAATCGGGGTTTTATGCCGACATGCGTTCAATGGTCAGAGCATCGGTCGATTTAACCGCGTTTCCGCAATACGCGATAGCTTGCGTCATGCCGCAATATGCCAAGCTGTATCAAACCCAAAGCGCCCTCGAAAACGTTCCCGCGCGCGCTTGGTTGGCCGACAGGCTGGCCGAATTCCTCGCCCGGCTCGATTTCGGCGGTTTTGGCGATCATCCGTTTCGCCGCTTGCTCGCTTCATTTTTCGATTGCATCTCCGAAACGCAATCCGTGCAAGATCGCCGCGCATCCTTCGATCGTTTCGCAAAAATATATCATAATATGCAAGACCGCGCGCTGTTTGCTCCGGTTTATGATGCGCTCGAAGATATTCGTCCGAAACTTGAGACGGAAACGGAAACCGCGCCGCAGGATTGATCGTTTTCAAGCGGAGCATTATATTTATTGAAAAGATATCCGTTGCCGATTTTATTGAAAAGATATTCTTTGCCGATTTTATTGAAAAGATATCTTTTGCCGATTGCGGCGCTTCGGCGCTGAGCGCCGATTTCTGCCGATGGCTTCGGCTATGCGCGAACCTGCCTGCGGCGGTTCGCGCATACGCC
>CAVGZQ010000150.1:1655-7907 GCA_963633515.1 Bacteroidaceae bacterium | reverse complement strand
CATTCTTTTTCGGAGATTTCGTAGCCGCGGACGCCTGAGACGGTGTCGCCGCAGATGCGTTCGGTTTCGATATGAACGTTGATAATGGCGTGAGCGCTCAGTTTGCGGGCTTCTTCCATGAGGTAGGAATAGACGATGGCGGAACCTTCGATATCGGACGACGTGGGTGCGGAGAAGAGCGACGATTGGCTCGTCGTTTTCATCGTCGTTTTATAGGTGACGATTTGGACGGGCTCGTAGTCTTTCATGGGGACGATGGCGGCATAGTCGTCTTTGGTGAGATTTTTTTGGGCACGGACGGTGTCGGCCACCGACGATTTCGTGGAACGCGCTGTCGTGCCGCAAGCCGAAACGAGCGCAACCAAGGAAAGAACACAAACGCCTATGCCAAGTTTTTTCAACATGAGGGAACTCCGAATTTAAAAAGTTGAAGACGCATGCAAGATGCAAAGAAACAAAATTTTTAGTCGCAAGACCTGCGATGGAGTTTAAAAACGTGTATCAAATGTGTCAACAAAAATTTTAGACGCATTTATTTTTGTTCGGCGCGAAGGCAAAGCCTCGGTTATATTTCTATAAATCGTTGATTTTAGGCAATTTTTGAGCGAGCAGCTGACCGCACGCGCCGCCGACCTGCGCGCCTCGGGCGACGCGCAGCGTTGCCAAGCAGCCTGCCTCTCGCAGAATTCGGATGAAATTCTGAACGGTTTCGCCGTCGGGTGCGCGGAAGGCATCGCGCGGGGTTTCGTTATAGGGAATGATATTGATGTTATGCGGTATGCCTTGGGCGAACAGCGCGAGTTTTTGGGCATCTTGGGGGGAGTCGTTGATGCCGCGCAAAAGGACGTATTCGAGGAGTACTTTTTCGTGCGATCGGTAATTGCGGCGCAAGAGCGCCGAACGGATTTCGGAGAGGGGGAATTTGCTGTTGACGGGCATGAGCGCCGATCGCGCAGCGTCGGTCGCGGCATTGATGCTTACGGCGATGTTGGGGCGGTTTGGGGCGTTTTCGATTTTGGGGAATTCCGACAAAATGCCCGACGTCGAGAGCGTCATGCGGACGGGGGGGATGGCCAGACCGTTTGGATGAGCCAAGATATCGATGGCGCGCAAAACGTTGTCGGTGTTCATGAGCGCTTCGCCCATGCCCATGAAAACGATGTTGATGGCGTGCGATTGTTTGGGACCGAAGGCGTTGACCGACCAAATGACTTGCTGAACGATTTCGGAGGCGGTGAGATTGCGTTTGAATCCGAGGGTTGCGGTCGCGCAGAAGGCGCAATTCATGGGGCATCCGACCTGCGACGAGATGCAGAGCGTGACACGCGGCGATTTGACGTCGCGCGGCATGTGAATTGTTTCGATTTTGAGACCGTCGCAGAGTTTGAAAATGATGCGCGTCGTGCCGTCGGCGGCGCGGATGGCATCGTCGATTTCGATGGGCGTCGCGTCGAACATTGTTTCGAGGCGTTGTTTTGTTTTGCGTCCGATGCTGTGATGGGGATTTTCGGCGGCGTCCCACGGTTTTTGGACGGCACGGAAGATGTGTGCGCCGCCCGGGCGCGCCTGGGGACTTGCGAGTTCTTCGGGGAGCGCTTCGTACAAGCTTTTTTGCGCAGCGACGACGGGGGGCAGAAGGTCCAAGAAGGCGCGATCGGCTTGCGTCCAAACGAGGGATTTTGCTTGCGCGAGAGAAATCCAGCCAAATTGCGCATGTTCGGCGGGCGTGAAAGCGTCGCTTTCGACGGCGGTTTTATAGAGACTGACGCGAATGATGCGATCGGGTTCGACGGTTTCGCGCGTTGCGACGAAATCGCCCGGGAAAGCTTTAATTTTGAACTCTTCGGCGAGCTCCCGGGCGAGTGCTTCGCGCGGCGATTCGCCGGGTTCGATTTTGCCGCCGGGGAATTCCCAGCACAGCGGGTGCGCCATGGTTTCGCCGCGCCTGGCGGCAAAAAAAAGACCGCGCCGAATGATGAGCGCGGCCACGACTTCGATCGTTTTCATAGGGGCAGAATACCGCAAGGAAATGTTTGAGCCGGCGGCGCGCTTGCGATTCGGATGCATGTTGCGAAAAAGCGCCGCGGCGGGAAAAAAAACGGAATTGCATGAAAATCGCCGATTTTTTGGAAAATGCGCAGGAAAATCGGCAATGAATGGGATTTAAAGAATGCTTATCGCTGTCGGCGGAGACCGATGAATTTATCGCCGGTTTTCGGGCGGACGGCGTCGGATGACTTGCCGTCCTTGCGGCGGCATGGGACCAAGCCGTCGCGGCGTTTGCTGCGCCGGGGGATTGGGGGTGTCGTCGTAAGAGACAATTCGGACCATGAGCTGCGTGCTGCAAACGATGACGGCGACTTTGATGAGGATGAGAAAGCTGACGGTCGGCGTCGTCGTGACCTGCATGGTGACGTAGCACATCATTTCGATGAGCTCGGCGGCGACGGCAATGAGCACGGCGTATTTGACGCGGGCCAAGATGAGCAGCCCCGTAAAGAGCACGACGGCGTAGCAGGGAATTGTGATGAGGGAATAGCCTTCTTTTGCAAGGGACTCGTAATCGAAAAATGCGCCCAAGATGCCCAAGAAAACGACGGCGGCGCCGCCGAGGAGATTGCCGAAGACGGCGACGGCGCGCTGCCCGATTGTCGAATTGCTGTAGTTGACATGGATCATGGGGTGTCTCCTTGGGCGGGATCGGGACAAATGGCGCGGACTTGCGCGAGCTCCCGGCGATAGACGCCGACGATGCGCCGGCCGTGCAGGCGGCGATCGTAGAGATCGAGCAATCGGCCGTAGTTTGCGACGGTTTCGTTCGGCGAAAGCGTGTAGGCATCCCAAATCCGTGCCCCCAAGCAAAGGTAATCGGCGGTCATGGAACGGAGATTGTGAATCTTGTCGCAACACGAAATGAGGACGATGCCGAGGTCGGCGGCCGACATTTTTTCGCAGTAGAGCGCGTTTCGTTCGCGTTTCGGCGGTTTTGCCGCGCCTTGCGCGCAGGCGCTGTCGGAAAGCGCGAGAACGCCGTCGGCGACTGTTTTTCCGAACGCCGCGCAAACGCGATCGTAAGCTTCCATGCCGCCTTGATCTTCGATAACGTCGTGCAGCGCGGCGATCATCGCATATTCTTCGCATTTGGAAGGATCATCGCAGACGGATTCTATGTTTTCGCATACGAGGGCGACGACCGAGAGCGGGTGGCTTATGAAGGGCGTCGGCAAATTTTTGCGCGTCTGGCGGCGGTGAAAATCGCACGCCATGCACAAAGCTTGTTCGAAACGCTGAGTCAGCAGAAACATGTTTTTCCTTAAAAAGATCGCGATATCGGCGCAGACGGCCGGCGGCAGAAAAAGACCGATCGCGCGAAAATCGCCCGCCCGGGCGCAAACGATGCGGCGCTTCGGGATTTCGGCGTTTTTGCCGGATTTCTTTGCGCGCATTTTTGCGGCAAAGCCGCGATAGTATGCCATTTTCGCGGCGCATTGTCTAGCCGGCGGCACCGCTATGTCAGTTCATCGCAAAGCGCGCAATGAATATCGAAATGGGCGCGGTAAATTTCGGCGCGCTTTGACGGCTCGATGATTTGAGCCCCGACAGCGGTCGGGGGCGCGGGCAAACCGAGATGCCGCATGAGGAAAACCGCCGCGCCGACAGCGGCGTGTTCGGCTTCGGAGCCTGAGATAAGGCGAATCGGCGCATCAAGTATGTCGGCAATCCATTGCGCGCAGCCGTCGGGCCAAGGCGGGCATAGCAGGACGGAGATCGGCGCACGGGCAACATCGGGCATTTTTTCGCGCTTTGCGCGCAATTCGAAGACCATGGCTTCGAAGACGGCGCGCATCCAATGGCAAACGCCATGCCCCGGGCGCAAACCGACGGCCGTGTTGCCGTTCGGCGCCGAAACGATATGAAGCCCGGCTGCGCCGGCTTGCGCGCGGCGCAGCGCGGCGAAGGGATAAACGCCGCCATTTTGCGCGATTGCATCCAATGCCTGAGCCGGCATGAGACTTCGCATGTGACTGCCCGAAAATCCGAAGGCCGTTTCGGTCGGTTTCAGACCCGGCGCTATATCGAGGGCAAAATGCTCGCTCCATGCGCGCGTCCATTCTTCGCAAGTTTGCGGCCGGGGCGGTTCTTTGCAATCGTGCGGTTCGGGCGGTTCTTTGCAATCGTGCGGTTCGGGCGGTTCTTTGCAATCGTGCGGTTTTGTCGGTTCTTTGCAATCGCGCGGTTTTGTCGGTTCTTTGCAATCGTGCGGTTCGGGCGGTTCTTCGCAATCGCGCGGTTTTGGCGGTTCTTTGCAATCGTGCGGTTTTGGCGGTTCTTTGCAATCGCGCGGTTTTGGCGGTTTTTCGGCGAAGCAAGCCGAGTCCTCGCCGGCAGCCGGTTTTGAGATATTTGTATTATATGCG
Source organism: Bacteroidaceae bacterium (assembly GCA_963633515.1). GTDB lineage: Bacteria > Myxococcota_A > Bradymonadia > UBA4248 > UBA4248 > UBA4248. The sequence continues at coordinate 3,489 of CAVGZQ010000150.1, read as the reverse complement.
TTTATATCGTCAGAAGCGTAGCCGACTCCGGCCGGAAGCTCTTTAGAATCGGAATTTTCTTCGGCATTTTGGGTGTTGTTCTGAATTGAAATCTCGATATCGGCGCACGCGAATCGCTTTGCGTTCCAATGCGCGCGCAGGTCATAACCGATTTTTGCCGACCATCGGATGGGATCGGCGTTTGAGGCAAACGCGCGCGCGGCGTCGATCGATCCCAATGCATAGACGGGTATGCCCGCGAGCATAGCGAATCGCGCATCGGGGAGCGCGTGCGTCTGAGCGCCGCCGCCGGCGATTTCTTCTTTGTCCGGCGCGCCGATCGATTGCGCGATGCGTTCGGCGATATAGGGCGAAATGCGCGCGAAAGGCGCAAGCGATCGCGCCGATCGGAACGATGCGTCCCAATCGATGCCCAAAGCTTGCGACAATTCGATATTATTCCTGCCGCCGCATTTCCAAAACATATCGGGGATGCCCAACGGATCGCATCCGTCGCGCCAATGTCCGGTGAGCAGATAAGCGATATAAGATCCGAGCGTCCCGATCCCGGGGAGCGGTTTCAGACACGCCTCGGGCGACATGTTTCGCAGCCGCCGCACAAAGCACGCTCGGAACGCATAACAAAGAATATCGTCGTTTCGAAAGCGATCGGGCACGTCGCGCCGCGCAACGGGAAGCGGCATGTCGAGATATATCGGCGATTGCGGCGCGCCGTTTGCGTCGGTGCACAGCGCAGTTCGGCGATGCGGCGAAACGAGCGCTATCGCCAACGGCAGCGCAATGCCGCGTTCTTCCTGACGATTGATCGCATCGTTTGCAAAGACTGCATTTTCTTGCGGATTATTATTTGAATTCGAATGAAATTCGCTATTGTTTTTTAAATCCGAATTGCATTTGGCGTTGTCGGCGATTTTCGAACGAAGCATTGCCGACAGCACGTCGGCCAAACATCGGGCGACGTCGCCCGGATCGATAACCGTCAGCTCGCTTTGCGCTTTCAGACGAAACGGCGCATAAAACACTCGGCGCGCCGCATCGGCGCGCATGGCGCACAAGCTTATGCCGTCGGTTGCGGCGGCTATCGACCAAACTTCGGGCATCATTGCATTTGGGCTAGTTGCATTTTCCGGTGCTCGCATTGCAGCCATTTTTGCAAGCGGTCATATAATCGGTGTACTCCGCGCCGGCGTAGTCATATACGTAAGCATTTCCGTAAGCCTTGCACGAGTATTTGAACGAAGTTTCGTTCATAAGAAAGTTCACGCATTCGTATTTGTCGGGATCGCCTTGGCTGCATACGGTTTTGCAGCTGACCGATCCGTCTTTAATGTAACATTGCTCGTCGTAATCGCAGTATTCGACGGTGACGGTTTCTTTCGTCGTTTTATTGCCGTTGCTGTCGTAAACCGTTTGCTCTTCGCACGTCACGGCATGACGATCGGAGTCGCATCGCTGCGTAAATGTATCGGCATCGCACGCTTGACCGGCATCGGGGGTCAACGTCGTGTAATCGATGCATTTGCCCTCTTTGCAGTCGATGTCGCAAATTTTGTAAGCGCTTTCTTCGCTGTCGTCATAGACATAGCCAAGGCGTCGGTCGCCCAAGCTTGCATCGATGAAATCGCATTTCCAGCGCGTGGCGGCTTTCGTGCCGCTGCCGTTGTCTGAGCACGAATTGATGATTTGTCCGTATTCGCTGCACGGTTCGTAACACTTCGGATCCATGACGCCGTCAATGTTTTCGATGCCGCAAATCTTCCCGCTTGCGGCGCAATCTTCGTCGTACGGTTTGACGACTTCGTAATCGCCCGAGCTGCGTTTGATGCATCGCGCG
>CAVGZQ010000150.1:0-1575 GCA_963633515.1 Bacteroidaceae bacterium | reverse complement strand
ACGTGTCATGCGTCCATTGACCGTTGGGATTGCATGTCGCGCCATACGTTTTGTTCGAAGTGCATGCGCCGTCTTGGCATATGCCTGCGCAGGATTTTTCGTAAGGCACGCTCGTCGCATCGGCATTTTCGTTGCACATCATGGCGTAATGTTTGCCGTCTTTTTCAAAGCAATAAGCTTTGAAGTTTGTGCATGTTTCGGCTTTTTTGCACGAAATATCGCTATTTTCGGCGTCGCAATAATAGCCATTATCGCAAGGCGTGTATTTGACTTTGCCGCCGATGCATTCTTGGTATCCGGTTTTGTCGCCGATGCACCGTTTTTGAAAGTCGCACGATTCTTCGGCTTCGCGCGCGACGCATTCGCCGTCGGCGCAAATCGCATCGCCTTCGCACGTCGCTTTTGTCATAACGCCGGCGTTGCAATAGATCCGCGTCTGCGCATCGAGACACGATTTGGAATCGTCGGCCGGACATGCGACATCGCCGCATTTCCCGTCTTGGCACTTGCCGATGCATTGTTCGATTTCGTTTTCCAGTCCGGTCGTTTTGTCGCACGTCACGACGTATTTAGCGTCGCTGCTGCAGCTTTTCCCGTCGTAGTCGCATTCTTGGCACGCGCCGTCGGCGCATGTGCATGTCCGAACATCTGCAATCTTGCCGTCGGCGCACGTGACGAGCGCCGTGCCGTCTGTGTTGCACTTTGATCCGGTCCACGAACATTCGTCTTCTTCGGTTTCGGCGCATGCGCCGTTTTGGCAGTCGCATGTTTTGGGGACGATCGCGCCGTTTATGCACGTCAGGAGCTTTTTCCCGTCATCGCTGCATTTGGGGGCGCTCCATTCGCATGTCTCGACGGGCGTTTCTTCGCATTTTCCGTCTTTGCAATCGCATGTTTTGCGGGAAATCGCGCCGCTTGCGCATGTCAAAAGCTCTTTCCCGTCATCGCTGCATTTCGATCCCGTCCAGTCGCATGCAGACGGCGTTTCTTCGCATTTTCCGTCTTTGCAATCGCATTTTTTGACGGCGATTTTTCCGTCGGCGCATGTCAGGAGCGCCGTGCCGTCGTCGTTGCACTTCGGGACGGTTCCGTCGCAAGATCCTTCGTCATACTCAACCGAGCTGCCGCATGCGGCGCACCCCATCGATAACGCAGCCAATGTCCACAAAAAAGCCGTCTTCTTGCTCGTTTTCATCCGAAAATCCTTGTCAAAAATGCTCAAAAGCGCGGATTTGCGTTTTTTCGGCACAAAAATGCGCGCGCAATTCCTTAACCGCCGGCGTTTTTAGTTTTTTTTTCCGCCCGATGCAAGAAACCATTTCTGCGGCAAACGGGGCGCTCCGGGCGATGGGCATATCTCCGTCGCGCGTTGCGCGTTTGCCCGGGCGAATGCGAAACCGAGCATTCAAATCGCAAGGCTTTTTGCCGACATCCGATTGCCGATGCGGGGGGGCTGCGGCTATTTCGCGGCCTGCCGGCCGGCGCTCAATACGCCTTCGCGGCCTGCCTATTTGCCTTCGGCAAATACGGCAGGCTTGCCGCGCTATTGCCCCGAAGGGCAATACGCGCGGCTTG
>CAVGZQ010000149.1:7265-7977 GCA_963633515.1 Bacteroidaceae bacterium | reverse complement strand
GGTCGGGACGTTTCGGAAGGCGGCGAAAAAGACGAGCAGGATCATGCCGACGCCGAAGACCGCGCCGGCGATGCGCGGGAAGCCGATGAGCCAAACGATGATCGAAACGGCGGCCAAAGCGATCGTTGCGGCAATGAATATTCTATGGGTCGGAACGGATTTGGCGGGAGATTCTTCGAAAGGGCGGTCGTTCGGCGAATTGAATTTTGCTTTTTCGAGGTCGGCTTGCATGCAGCAGAATTTGTATTTTTTGCCGCTTCCGCACGGGCATTTTTCGTTTCTTTTTGTCATGAGGGTCTCCTGTTGCAGATTTGGAGCAAGGCATATCGGGGCGCGATTTGCGCGCTTGGGGGGTAATATCACGGAAACGGGAAAATGTCGGAGAAAACGGACGATGCGCTTGGGGTGGGGAAGGGCAAAATCTTGAATGATCGGGGGTTTCGGTTTAAATCACGCCGATTTGCCGTTTCGGCTAATGACTCGGAATGCGCGCAGAGCTTGCGGCGAAACGATAACGAGGTATGGCGTGGAGATAAATAAGGCAGAGATGCTGCCGGGGATGAAGATGCCGTCGCAACGCAGCGCCCCGTCGCTTGAGTTTGCGGCGGCGAAGCAGCCAAAACGCGTGATGGGGGCGTTTTCGGCGACGATGATCGTCGTGGCGAGCATGGTCGGGACGGGGGTGTTTACGACGACGGGGATATTGCTCGAG
>CAVGZQ010000149.1:1783-7255 GCA_963633515.1 Bacteroidaceae bacterium | reverse complement strand
GTCGACGGCGATGGCGTTCGGCAAGTATGCGTCGGCGGGGATTGCGGGGATATCGGAATTTTGGGCGGCTCTCGTCATTATTTTGGCGCTTTCGGCGGTTCATGCGATCCGCGTGACGTTGGGGAGCTCGGTTCAGAACGTGTTTACGGTACTCAAGCTGCTGCTCGTGGGTTCGTTTGTCGTCGGCGGATTTTGTTTGGGCGATTTTTCGCGTCTGACGGCGGAAACGCCGTCGGAAACGTGGCACACGATGCTGACGCCGGGGTTTGCGATAGGTCTGATATACGTGACGTATGCGTATACGGGTTGGAACGGTTCGGCCTATATTGCGGGCGAGATAAAGAATCCGTCGAAATCGCTGCCGCTTGCGCTGTCGCTCGGGACGCTCTCGGTGACGCTGATTTATTTGGGACTGAACGCGGTTTTTTTGATTTCTTCGCCGATATCGGAGCTTTCGGGGACGATCGAAATCGGCGCGGTGTCGGCGGCGTCGCTTTTCGGCGCGCAGACGGGTCACCTGTTTTCGGCTGTGATTGCGCTTTTATTGGTAAGCTCGCTTTCGGCGATGATCATGGCGGGTCCTCGGATCTATCAGAGCATGGGCGCAGATTATCCGGCGTTTCGATTTTTGACGCGAAGAAAAGGCGATTCCGGGCCGATTTGGGCGATTGTTCTGCAAGCCGCGATATCGATAGCGATGCTTTTGACGGCGCGATTTGACGAACTGATAACGTATATGGGGTTTACGCTGTCGGTGAGTTCGGCGCTGACGGTTTCGGGGGTGTTCGTGATGCGGCGCAGGGCGCCGGAAGCGGAGCGTCCGTATCGCTGCTGGGGGTATCCGGTTACGCCGATAATGTTTATCGGTTTGTCGCTTTGGATGATCATATTTACGTTTATTCAGACGCCGCAAGTCGCGATTGCGGGAACGATTACGATATTGGCGGGGTTGGGCTTGTATTTCTTTGTCCGCCCGAAAGACAAGACAGGAGAGTGCGATGCGGAATAAGAGAGCGATATTGGCGGCGGCAGCGTGCGCATTTGGCGCGTTTGCGCCGTTTCGGGCGGCATGCGGCGCGCCGGACGGTCATGACAATCCGCCGATATCGGTGCATTCGGGGGATTGGAGCTTTGTTTTCGGCGGATATGCGCGCATGGGTGCCGCATTGGAATCGATAGACGGCGCAGCGCCCGACGGAACGGAGAATCACAAGGCGGGATTTTTGGCGCTCAACGGGCGTCTGAATTTTACGCTCAAGTACAAAGATTTGATATCGGCGCGCGTGAGCATGGACGGCGCGGGCGGCATCGATGCGATGAACGGCGATTCTTCCGGGACGGTGTCGCTCAAAGATGCGTATTTGGATTTTGACGTCGCTCCGGCGTTTCGCGTGAAGATCGGTCAGTTTAAGCCGCCGACGGATTTCGAAAGCATGACGTCGACGCCGGATTTGATTTTTATACAAAAAAGCGTGGTGTCGGCGGGCGGTTCGTCGGAGTTGCATACGAAGACGGCATATAATTCGGGGATGAGCCCGGGGCGTCAAATCGGCATATCGTTGTATTCGGATATGCTCGAATACGAAAGCGTTGGGTTTGAATACAACGCATCGGCGACGAACGGCCGGAATGCGTCGCAGAAAACAGCGGAGGCGGGGTATTTCGCCGCTTACGGGCGTTTGGCGCTGGGGCTGAAAAAGTCGCTTTACGGCGACGCGTCGCCGGGGATGTTTTTTACGATGGCGCTGGGCGGGGCTTATGAGCGCCGGGAGCTGAAGATCGACGGCAGCGGCGCGGACGGTTTGGCCGGCAACCGTTATCGCGCATCGGCGGAATTTCATGCGAATTACGAAGGTTTCAAAGCAGACGCCGAAGCGATTTGGGAGCGGTACGAAGTTTTGGAATCGGATGCGTCGCAGATAACGGACGGCACAGATGCGGGAAACAAGCGCAAGGCGTCGATCGACAAGCTCGGGATCGTTGCGCAGGCGTCATATACGCTGCCGATTGAAAATTTTAGGTTTCAACTTGGCTACCGATTTGCGATGATGATGCCGGTCATGGACAATGCAGAGACATACGGCAGCGTTGATTTGTATCAGCATACGGCATCGCTCGGGTATTTTGTCGAGAAGTATCCGATAACGGTGCGCGTCGATTACACGCGCAACGACGAAAAAGGCACGGAGATACACAATGACACGCTGTATGGTTTGGTGCAGGTCCGTTGGTAAGACGCAACAATTGCCGTTGGGAGGAATTAGAGATGATATTGGACAATCAAATGAGCGCAAATTTGTGCGCGGCGTTGGCGGATGCATTGTCGCGCGCGCAGCGCGAACGCCATGCAAATGTCGAAATCGAGCACGTGCTGTCGGCAATCGTTGCCCAAGACGCCAACGGCGTGACATTGCTTCGCGGTTTAAATGTCGACATATCGTATTTGACGCACCGTCTCGGACGCGAGTCGGGGCGCTTCGAAAAGTCGCTTTCGGGCGGGCGTCCGATGCTGTCGCCGCGTCTGGAACAGGCGCTGAATGCATCATTTGAGCAGGCGTTGCAGTCGCAGCGCAGTTATGCGGCGACGACGGATTTCATCGCCGCCGTCAGTCAGATGCCGAGCGGGTCGGCGGCAGTGATGCTTCGATCGATGAATATATCGGCGATGTCGATTCAGGGCGCGCTGCTGCGCCTGAATTTGCCGCAAGAGCCGCAGAATGCGTGTTTGTCGCCGTTCAGCGCGCTGAACAACCCGGGCGAAGCGAGGAATGCGCCGATGTACGGCGGAAATCCGTCGCCTTATGCGGGCAACGGCGCGGGACAGACGGGGAGTTTCGGAAATTGTCCGACGGAAGCCGGCGGCGCGGCGCGGCAGGTTTCGGCATCATCGCAGCCGATGATGTCGGTGACGTGGACGCCGCTTCCGTCGAATTTGGAAGAAGTCCGCAAAATGACGGAAGATTGGACGTTGGCGGCGGCGCAGGGAAAACTTCGTCCGTGCATCGCCCGCGACGAAGAAATCGGCCGGCTTGTGCAGATTTTGATGCGCAAGGAGAAGAATAATCCCGTATTGTCGGGGGATTACGGAATCGGAAAGAATACGATAGTGATGGGGTTGGCGCAGCGCATCGTGCGCGGCGATGTTCCCGAACGGTTTAAGAAGTATTCGGTTTTAAAACTCGATTCGGTTTCGGTTTTGGGCGGCGCGATGTACAAAAGCGAGCTGACGGCGAGCATGAATCGGCTGTCCAAAGAGATAGCCGGGGCAAACGGACGCGTTATTTTGTATATTCCGGATTTATTTTCGTTCGGCAGCGTGTCGCTCGATTTGATCGAAATTCTCGAACCGATATTGATGCGCGGCGATTTCATGGTGCTGGCGTCGTCGGAAGAGCGCGATCAGAAGAAAGTTTTTGCTTCCAAGATCAATTGCAAGCGTCTGTTTCATGTTCTCGAAATCAAAGAGCCGACGACGGAACAGGCAACGGCGATGCTGCGTGAGATCAAACACTTGTACGAAGTCCATCACGGGGTTGTGATATCGGACGAGGGCGTTAAGGCGGCGGTCGTTCAATCGAAGCGGTATTTGCCGTCGCGCCATTTGCCCGACAAGGCCGTGGATTTGCTCGATGAAACGGCGGGACGTCTTCGGATGACGCTCGATGCGATGCCGGAAGGCGGCGAAAAGATCGTCGCGGAAATGAACGGCATCCGCCTGTCGCTGTCGAACATTCGCAGCGAAACGACGCAAGCGGCGTTGCAGCAGCGCGCCGAACTCGAAGGGCGTTTGCGCGAAAAAAGCGAGGAATTGGAGCTTTTCAAACGCCAATGGCAAGCCGAAAAAAATGCGATAGCGGAAATCACGTCGCTCAAGTCGTCGATCGAGCAAGCCAATGCCGAGATGGAACGGTATCGTCGGCTGGGGCGGATCGGCGATGAAGACAACATCCGCTACGGTCGGCTGATGGATTTGGAATCGAACCTCAAAACGCTCGAAACGCGTTTGAATTCGAAGCCGCGTTTGGTGCAAACGTCGGTCGGACCGAATCAAATCGCCGAAACGATTGCGACGTGGACGGGCATTCCCGTCGCGAAGATGATGGAAGACGAAGCCGCGAAGATTTTGTCGATTGAAAAGAATTTGTCGGGCCGCGTCATCGGTCAAGATCAAGCTGTCAAGGCGATAGCTTCGGCCGTGCGCCGATCGCGCACGGGGTTGCAGGATCCGAATCGCCCGATCGGAAGTTTCATATTCTTGGGTCCGTCGGGCGTCGGCAAGACGGAATTGGCAAAATCGTTGGCTGCGTTCCTTTTTGACGACGAACAGGCGATGATCCGGCTCGATATGAGCGAGTATATGGAGAAGCATGAAGTTGCCAAATTGATCGGTGCGCCGCCGGGATATGTCGGTCACGAAGACGGCGGCGTGCTGACGAATGCCGTTTTGGAAAAACCGTATTCGGTCATCTTGTTCGACGAAGTCGAAAAAGCTCATCCCGATACGTTCAATATCTTGCTTCAATTGCTCGATGACGGACGTCTGACGGATTCGAAAGGTCAACTCGTCGACTTCAAAAATACAATCGTCATCATGACGAGCAACTTGGGCGCAAAATATATCCTTGAGTATATCGATTCCGATCCGGAAAAGATGAAGGAAATGGTGATGAAGGCGCTGACCGATCACTTCCGTCCGGAATTTTTGGGACGGATCGACGGAAAAATTATCTTCAACGCGTTGACGAAAGACAATATCCGTGCCATTTTGCGAATCCAGCTCAAGCGAATATACAAGCTTCTGGCTGAAAAGGGCTTATCCTTGGAAATCGACGAACCGGCAGAGGATTTCCTCGTCGACCGGGGGTATCAGCCAGCATTCGGCGCGCGTCCGATAAAAAAAGCCATTGTCGATTACATTCAAGAACCGCTTTCGACGTTGCTCTTGAGCGAAAAGTACCCGGATGGGACGGCGATAACGGCGACCGTCGAAGAGGGCGCGCAAGAATTGACATTCGGCAAGCGTTTGCTCGGCGAACAAAACGTTGATGCGGCGGCGCAAGGCGTTTTTGAAACGATTTAGCCGGCCGAAGCCCTTGATGCCGCGTCTGAAAGATAGGCGTCGGGCAATCGAAGCGTTGCCGGGTGCGAGTCTTTTTATCAGGCACGGAGAGAGGGCGCAGTGAATTCTCGATTCAAATTCGGCTTAATATTGTCGTTTTTTTTGGCATTGCCAAGCGTATGTCATGGCGAAGAACGCATCGCGTGCGATGTGTCGGGGGAATGGCAAACGGGGACGGGAAATGCCGAAGCGGCGGGGGTTTTGTGCCAAATCGGGGATTTGCGCCGTATTTATCGCTTTGGCGGCGCCGATCAAAAAAGCGCTTATGCGCCGTTATACGTTCGTGACGGTCATGTCCGATATCTTTTTTCGGACGCCGCCCGGGGCGTTTTCTGCTACGCCGACGACAGCCG
>CAVGZQ010000149.1:0-1773 GCA_963633515.1 Bacteroidaceae bacterium | reverse complement strand
TGTCCATGCAACGGACGGCGGGCTTGCCGTCCGTTTGATTTCTTATCGAAACGGCGAACTCGAAGACGAACTCGCTGTGCCGGTTTCGGATACGTTGCTCGGCGTTTGGTGGACGCCGGAGCGTTTTGTCGTGGCGGAACCCGGCGCGATGCATGTTTATCGGCGCCCGGCGGCGTTGCGCGGAGAATTCGGGCTTGCCAAAGACGAGGACAATCGCAGCGGAACATCCGATGCCGAAGCTCTGAGCGGCAACGCGCCGGAAACTGCCGCCGGCGAAACCGAAGAACAGCCGCATTCCGCCGCAACGGCGGCAAAATGCTCCGATGATGCCGAAGCGCCGGCGTCATGGTGCGTCGATGAGGTTGAAATTTCGCCGAGACTTTCAGACGGCGGATACCGTTTTGATCCGAATGGATTGATGGTTTGGGATCGCGCATCGAAGCGGTTATCGTATTACGTGTTTTCGCAACGGCGCTGGACGCGCGCGTCGATCAATGCGACGGCGTCTGTTCGCGGGCTTGGATCGTGTCAATCGTTTGCGTTGGGCATAACGAACGATATGAGCACGGTTCGGATTATCGCCCGCATGGGGAATTTTCTGCAAAATCGGTACGAAGCGAAGTATTGGAAACTTCCGTCCGACCCCGATGCTCCGATAGCCGTCGGCGCAGACAATTTAATCGCGCTCGACGGCGGCAGCGACAATCGCGCTCAAATCATCGATGCAAGCGAAATGACGTGGAAACGCGTTGCGCTTATCGGTTATCCGTCTCCGGGCACTCTTGCCGAGCTTTCGGGCGGCGAATTGGTGACATTGCATCGAGACGCAAAAGAAGCCGTCATCGTATGGCATGCGCGCAGCGGTCAAAAACGCGTTGCATTGCCGCAAGCAGACATCGAAGCGTCGGGGCTTTCCGAGATCGTTCGCGTCAAAACGGTTGCGCCGATGCCGCATTACAAGCTTTTGTTCGACGCCGATGGGCGGTATGCGCTTTTTGACAGCCAGTCGGCGACGCTGTCGAAAGCGGTCAGATCTGTGTCATCGCCATGGGTCGAAATGCCGCTCAATTTTATTTTGTCCGATCGTTTGATTGTCATGCCGCAGGGCGATGACAATCAAAAGTGGTTGATTTACGTCGATGAAAAAGGATCAAACCGCGTCGAAACGTTCGACGTTTCGGGCGCGCTTTCGGGAACGCCGGAAGATTTGCTGACGCCCAAAGACAAATGGTACGGTTACAGCGACGGAGACAGCAGTTATGTGCCGATAGCCGTCGAAACCGAACAGAATCGAAGCAATCCGGAAATCCGGACAGCGACGCCGGTTTCGCACCGTCCGCACGGCGCGGCGTGGGGGTTGGCGCTTCTGGCGGTTCTTGTTATGATCGGCGTTATGTTTTGGCGCAACGGCCGCGGAATGGTCTCGAAACTGTCGGCGCATAATGCCAAGGAGACGAGCGCGCTTATCATCGATATATTCGATGATAAGAAACGGCGCATGATTACAGATCGGGATATTAAGTATTTCTTGGAAGATAGTTTCCATTCGAAGCGATATGTCCGCATTTTAACGTCGCTGATTGTTGCAATCGGCATTTCGGCGGCCGTTGCGCTTCCGTATTTTCGCGATGATGCGCCGGCGACTTTTTTGTCATGGGTCGCCGTATTGTCGGCACCGGCGTTTGCGCTCGTTTGGACGGTAATGTCGTGGACTTATTGGAATCGGCGTTATCTTTTGCGATATGGTTGCATTGTCGAAGGCAAATGGCTCAA
>CAVGZQ010000148.1:7428-8019 GCA_963633515.1 Bacteroidaceae bacterium | reverse complement strand
ACCGCATAAGACCTCCTGTGTGAGACGTTCGCAAAATCATCATACGCTGGTTTTACGCGGTCTTCCTGCATTTTTATGCATTTGCAATGATAATTTGCCGACTTCCCCCCATACACAAAAAAAATAAAAAACGTTATCGATTGTCCTTCCGTCGCGAAGCGGGGAGAGCGGCGCGTTCGGTTTGAAGTTTGGCGGCTTTTGATTTATGGGAGAGGGCGCCGGGCGTGGGGGATCGGGGCATGGCGAGATTTCTCGTGTAGGTATTAAATCTACTTGCAACCACGTTGGCGTTTAGGCTAGTTTCCGTGGCGTTCTGCGGCGGAGCAGATCGGATAAACCCGCAGCCAAAGAGGACGAAATTATGCGTTTTCCGGGGATTCGAAAGGGCAAATACTATTTTCCCGTGACGGAAAAGAAATCGACCATCGAAACAGACGAGCGATAGAAGCCGTGGTATTTGCTCGGTCTGGACGAAGTCATCGTGGATTTGGAAATCCACGGGTGCCCGGAGGCGCTGCTTCCGGAGTTGGGCTTGGTGCGCGGAGAAAGCGTCCGGTTTTCGGCCGAAAAGATCGCGCGTCTCTTGGAACG
>CAVGZQ010000148.1:2055-7418 GCA_963633515.1 Bacteroidaceae bacterium | reverse complement strand
CGCGTGCGCGAAGCGGGGCTTGAGGTGCGGTATGCCGCCGGCGGAACGGCATCGAATACGCTGTGCAATTATACGCATTTGTCGGGGGAGCCGGCGATTTTGCTCGGAGCCGTGCCCGAGACGATTCACCCGCGCACGCCCGCATTTGCCTATGTCGCACAGACGCCCAAAGCGGTGAGCCTCGATTATTTGGTGCCGATTGAGGGCGAAGTCGGGATTGCGGTGACGTGTTTTACGCCCGACGGCGAACGATCGTTTGCTGTTGCGCCCGGGATAAGCGGCAATTACGGCGCCGACGATGTGCCCGAAGATGTCGTGCGAAAAGCGAGCGTCGTGCTCACGAGCGTTTATTGCTTGGCCGATCCGAACCGCCCGATTGCCAAAGCCGCCATCCGCATGATGGAAATCGCCCGCGACGCGGGCGTGCCCGTGGCGTTCGGGATGGGGACGAGCACGATTGTGCGGCGCATGCGCGGCGAAATCCTCGATATTCTCGAAAAATACGTCAACATTGCCGCGATGAATGCCCGCGAAGCGGAGGCGCTGACGGGGTTTTCGGATCCGCTTTCGGCGGGCAACGCGCTTTTGGACAAAACCGATGCCGTGCTCATTACCGAGGGCGCGCGCGGCTTGACGATGTGCGGATATACCGACGAATCGGTGCGGCGCGCAACGCGCGACGGACTCCACAGCGGCGCCATCGAAAACTACAATCAATACGAATACAGCCGCTTGGTGCTGCGCCATTTTTGCCCGTCTCCGTTGCGCATTTTTACGCACATTCATCCGTATTTGGGCGGACCGCAAAAATTGCGCAACACAAACGGCGCGGGCGATGCCGCGCTGGCGGCTTTCCTGCACGATGTCGCCGCGACGCGGTATCACGCCGAAAATGTTCCCGATTCGAAAAAGCATTCTCAGAATATCCGATTCTTGACCTATTCGTCGCTTTCGCGCAATGCCCAATACGGCAACCGCGTTGCGTACGAAGTTTTGCGCAACAATTCGCCGCGGCTCGAAGCCCCCATCGGCAACGACAAAGAAAACGACGAAGCATAAAAGGGCGATTGCGCCGCCGTTTGCCCGCGTTTGCGAGGCTGCGGCGGCGCTTCGATCGTTTTTCGGCGCGCGAATCGTTTGCGCGTTTTGGAAAGGTGATAATTTTTGTATTTTCGGTTACCGGATGAAGGTTATTCGCTAAAAGCATGATGCGGGCAAATTTTGTTCATTGCGCGCGGATTATGCGTTAAAAGCGCGCTGCGGGATATTTTTTTTGGCTTGCGGCGCGCGGGGCGTTTGCGCAATGCGCGATGCAGCCGCAAAATCGCAAGGAGGAAACGGATCGGTATGCATGAAACAGATGCCGAGTTATGCGCTGCCTTGGGGCAGCTGGGCAAAACGGCAAATCAAGTCGTCGCGGCTTCAAAACAGCTCGTCAAAGCGCTCGACAAGTTTTCGGCGCCCGAAAGCCTGAACCGCCAAGATTATTTGGCCGAGGCGCTGCGCGCGCTGCGCGGGACCGATTTGGCGCCCTACGGCGGCGCGCAGCAATATGCGCCGCTCGAACGCGCCGTCGAGGCGCGGCTTCGGGCGCTGCGGCTGACCGCGCGCCAAGATTTTCTGACGGGCATCCGCGCCGGCGCGCCAAACCCCGAGCGCATCAAGATGATTTCCGACAGCCCCCTCGTTTTGCACATTCATCCGCTCACGCTCGAAGCCGATTTCGATCAATGCAAGACGACGTGGAGTTATGCGCGCGAACCGCTCGCGCAGTCGTCGCTTTCGGCCGAAGAAATCTTTAAAACTTACGGCGAATTGCTCGATCGGTTTCGCGCCTCGCGCATCGATTCGCGCGCGTTTTGGCATGTTCTCAAAACGGCCTATGATATCGTGCTTCTCAAAGACAAGAAATCTCCGGGCGATCGCGCCGATATCGTCGAAATGCTCACGCCGCTTTTGTGGCTTTGGCCCGATGCCGCGCCGTTTAAAAAACTTTCTGCTCTGCCTCGGTATCTTCTCGCCTATCAAATCCAAAAGCTGCGGCAGGACGGGATCGTGTCGCGCGACGGTTTTCGGCTCGATTTGGGAACCGCCACCGGCGGAAGCACGAAGAATAAAGCGAACGTGCTTTTCATCCCGATGGGCGCAACCGAAGGGCAGTACTATCTGTCGATGTGTTTCCGCCGCGAATGATGCCGCTGCGGCCGCCGAATTATCTTGACGTTTCGCGTGCCGTCTTTTGGGCACAAACGCAAAAAATGTGCTAAAACGCGCCGCGATCGCGGACAGACGCCGGCGGCGGCGCAACTCGGCGCGGTCGATCCGCGCTCCCCGATGCATTCCGGGGCTTGCAAACAGTCCCGATTTCATGCATCCCCGATATTATGCTGTTTTTGGGCGAATTTACAGACGGAAAGGAACAAAGTCGGACATGCTTTCAAACGAAGAAAATAAGTTAATCGCATCGCATATCATCCAGCGTTTGGGCGAAGGCGGCCAACCCCCCGAATTCGGTCTGAGCCGGATTAACGTCGGCAACGAAAGCTATCTCAACGTTTTGGAACACGAGTATTTTCAGTCGCTGCTCAAACAAGGGTCGAGTTTCAAACTCGTGCAAGGGTATTTCGGCGGCGGCAAAACGCATTTTCTTCATTGCGTGCGGGAATTGGCGTGGAAATACGGGTTTGTGACGTCGCTGGTCGAACTTTCTCCGGCCGAATGCCCCTACGACGACGCGCTCAAAGTTTATCAGAACGTCGCCAATCACCTCATGCTGCGTCCCGAATCGATTCTCGAACCGCCGCAATTGGGCATCTGCAACGTCGTGCGCCATGTCGTCGCCAAACGGATCGAAGAGGCTGCCAAGACGTCAAAGCAGCCCCAAACCGACGTCGCTCAATGGATCATGTCGAAGCTCATGCGCGTTTGGTGCGAAAGCCATTCGTGCCGTCAGGCCGTCGCGCATTTGGCGCTGGCATGCCTGCAAAACGATTATGCCCGCGAGCAATTGCTCGAGGCTTGGCTTTTGGGCGAAAATATCGCAGCTTCGTCCGAATTGCGCGATTGCGGCGTTTTTGAACAGATTTCGCGATCGAACGGCTTTGCCATGATGCGGAGTCTGCTCCAGATGATCGTTGCATTGGGGTTGCCCGGCACCGTTTTGCTCTTCGACGAAGTCGACCGGAACATGTCGGTCAGCACAAAACGATCCCACATCATCGGCGACAATCTGCGTCAGGTCGTCGATTTGTGCGGCCGTCATCAATTGCCGCATACGCTTTTCATGTATGCCGTTCCGCCCGAATTCATGCGCACGGTCGTGCCCGATTATCCGGCGCTCTATCAGCGGCTCAAATCGCCCGTCGCGCTCAGCGTCCGCAGCCCGCAGGCCGTCCTCATCGACCTCGAAAAGCTCGATCTTCCGCCCGAAGAACTTCTCTCGCAGCTTGGCATGAAACTCGTCGAAGTTTTCGAAGACGCGCGCGACGTCACGTTCGCTCGCGAGCTTCAGGCGGCAAACGCCGCGCGCTTGGCGCGCGCCTGCGCCGACGCTTGCTTCGAAGTCAACCATCGCCGCCTCTTCGTCAAATCTTGGGTCGATTTCCTCTACCGGCAGCTCGCCGACGGCGAAATCGAGCTTACGTCCGACGACGCAAAAGAGCTCATGTGGTCGGGGCAGCAGGCCGTCGAAGAGACCGAAACCGCCGAAGACGATTTCGACGATTTCTAGCCGTTTCTGCCCGTTGCGTTCCGATATGATCCCAATTTCGTCTCTGTGAGGTATTCTGTTTTATGACCGATCAAAAGCGATCGGGCGCCGCCGGCCTTCATGCCGCGCTTACGCTCGAAGCCATGCGGCTGGGCGTCGTCCCGCCGTCCGACCTCGAAGACTCTACCGTCGGGCGCGATATCGAAATCGATATCGTTCGGCGCGACTTGATCAAGGCCGCCCAATCGGGCGCCCGACGCGCTTTTTTGGGCGATTACGGTCTGGGCAAATCCCACATGCTCGAACTCATCGAGCAAATCGCCCTCAAACAAAATTTCCTCGTTTCGAAAGTCACCCTCGATCACGCCGATCTTTCGCCGTCTCAGCCAAAACGCATTTATCACGCCGTTTTGCGCAATCTCGTCTATCCCGACAATCCCCAAAACTTGGACGGTCTGCGCCCGCTTCTCGAAAAAGCCGCCCAATCCGACGATGCGCTGCGAAAGTTCGCCGTCAAATCCGACAAACCGCTGCCGCGAAGCGTCCGCGAACAGCTCGATCTCGGACTGCATCTCTATCTGAGCCCCGCAATCGCCTATACGCGCGCCCTGAGCGACGGGGAACAGGTGCGCATTCCTGCCCATGTCGGCGATAAACACGCTTGGATTCAAAACGCCAAACATATGCTCATCGATTGGATCGAAGGCCATCCGACGCAGTCCAATCAAGATATCAACGACGAATTGAACATGATCCGCGGCAGGTTTCCCAAAATCTACTCCCTGCTCGATTACCGCCCGTGGGCCAAGATTTACGGCTACATCCTCAACGGAATTTCGCGTTTGGCAAGAGAAACCGGGTATGCCGGGCTCGTCGTCGTTTTGGACGAAGCCGAGTTTTATGCCCTGCTGTCGCCCCAGAATCGGCTCTATGCCAAATCCCTGTTCCAGGCGTGGTCGCATGCCGCATGCGCCGACGGCGAAGAAGATTTGCCCTGCTCCCCCGACGAACTCCTCACCGGCGGCTATGGCATCCAGCGCGAGTTGCCCACCCGATACGACGATAACCCGGGGCTCTATTTGGTTTTTGCCATGACGCCGAACTCCGAAGGCATCCGCGTGCTGCAAGAAGCTTTGGCGCCGCAATTCATCTGCTATCTCAGCCAATTGACCGCGCCCGACTACTTGCAAATGACGTCGCATCTCATCGGGCTCTATCGCAACGCTTACCCCGACGCCGTCATTCCCGCCGGCATCGACGCTCCGCTGTCCGACGTCGTCAACGCGCTTACGCAGCAAGGTCGGCTCTCCAATCCGCGTCAAACGATGAAGTTTCTCACCGAATTCCTCGATCTCGTGCGGTTTAATCCGCGTCAAATCCCCGAAGTCATCGAAAATCTCATGACCGACAGCGATTTTTAGCGTTTTCGTCGGGCGCGTCTTTCGGCTTGCGCCGATACGCCGCGCGGCTTCGGCTTTTTCGGGCAGCAGGCGTGCCCGCCGCCGCCCGAAATACGCCTTCGCGGCTCCGGCTTTCTCAGCCCCCGCGCGCGCTTCGCTTTTCGGGGGCTTCGATACGCCTTCGCTTTTTTTTTTTGTTTTTGTTGTTGTTTTGCGTGCCCGCGCGGCGCATTTCCAAAGGTTCAGCATTATGA
>CAVGZQ010000148.1:0-2045 GCA_963633515.1 Bacteroidaceae bacterium | reverse complement strand
GCATTATGATTTCGTTAAGTGGTATCAAACCGACGTCGACGCCGCACATCGGCAATCATTTGGGCATGATTTTGCCGTCGATTGCGCTTCAGGATTCTTACGATTGCCGTTATTTTATCGCCGATTATCACGCCATGACGACGGTTCATGATGCCGCCAAAATGCGCGAATATTCTCACGGCATAGCGGCATATTTCCTGGCGTTCGGGCTCGACCCGAAAAAGTGCATTTTTTACCGTCAGTCCGATTTGCCGCAAGTCGCCGAGCTCGCCTGGATCTTGAGCTGCGTCACGAATATGGGGCTTTTGGAGCGCGCTCACGCGTGGAAAGCCGCCAAAGATCGCGGCACGGCAGGCGAAGAATGCCACGGGCTTTTTGCTTATCCGGTGCTCATGGCCGCCGATATCCTCATTCACGATTCCGATATCGTTCCCGTGGGCAAAGACCAAGTCCAGCACGTCGAAATGACGCGCGATATGGCCGAGCGGTTTAATTACGCTTTCGGCAGCGTCTTTAAGCTCCCGACGGCCAAATTCAACGAAACATTGCATACCATCCCGGGGCTCGACGGCCGCAAAATGTCGAAATCTTACGGCAACACGATTAACCTCATGTATCCCGTCAAAATGCTCAAAAAACAAATCATGAGCATCGTCACCGATTCGACCCCGATCGACCAACCCAAAGATTATGAGAGTTGCAACGTTTACAAGCTTTACAAGCTTTTTGCTTCGCCCGATCAAATCGCCCGGATGCAAGAAAACTACAAAACCCCGGGGTTTGGCTACGGGCATGCCAAAATGGCGCTTTTCAGCCTCCTCATCGAATTGACCGAAAAACCGCGTCAAATCTACGAAGATTACATGAACCGCCCCGATACGCTCGAAGACGTTCTGCGCGACGGCGCAAAACGCGCTTCGGTCAAGATGAACGAAGTCCTTAATCGGGCGCGCGCCGCCGTCGGTTACAAAAGCATGATCTGATTCGCGCGCATCATGACGTGGTTTCTGTCTGCCGCGATTTCGGCGCTGCTCCTCGGGTTTTACGACGTTTGCAAAAAACAGTCGCTCAAAGACAACGCCGTCATCGCGGTTTTGTTTTTAAACACGCTCCTTTCGAGCCTTATTTTTGCGCCATTTTTGGCACTCTCGGCCGCCGGCGTCATTTCGCCCCAAAGTCAAGTCTTCGTGCCGCCGATTTCGATGCAAGCGCACGGCGCAATCGCGATCAAATCGCTTCTCGTTCTGTCGTCGTGGTTTTTTGGCTACATCGGCATAAAACATTTGCCGCTTTCGTTGGTCGGTCCGATAAACGCGATGCGTCCGGTGATCGTTTTGACCGGCGCCGTGTTCATTTTTTCCGAATCGCTCAACATTCTCCAATGGTGCGGCGTCGTGACGGCGATTGCGGCGTTTTGCCTCTTGAGCCGCGCCGGAAAAAAAGAAGGCATATCGTTCGGGCATAACCGTTGGATTTACGCCGTTTTGGCGGCGTGCATCTTGGGGGCATGCTGCGGTCTTTACGACAAATATCTCATGGCTGCGCCTGCGGCGGGCGGGTTGGGGCTCGATCGCATGGCCGTTCAGACGTACTACAATTTTTATCAATGCGCCGTTATGGGGCTTTTGGGCATGCCTTATTGGGCGCGCCGCCGCCAAACGCAGCCGTTTCGTTG
Organism: Bacteroidaceae bacterium; assembly: GCA_963633515.1. Classification (GTDB taxonomy): domain Bacteria; phylum Myxococcota_A; class Bradymonadia; order UBA4248; family UBA4248; genus UBA4248. Next base: position 370 of record CAVGZQ010000148.1, on the reverse strand, counting down.
GGTTTGGACAATTCCTGCCATATCGATCTTTTTGTCGGCGGCCGATTTCGTCTATCTCTATGCCTTGAGCATCGACGGCGCGCTCATTGCCGTCGTGAGCATGGTGCGGCGCGCAAGCGTCGTCGTCTCTTTTGGCTTTGCCGCGCTCGTTTTGCGCGAAAAAAATATCCGTTCCAAAGCCTTCGATCTCGCCCTCGTCCTCTTGAGCATGATCTTTCTTGCTCTCGGATCGCTCGCATGAGGCTGCGGGCGGGGGAGAGCTTAGAGCTTGGTCAGCGGTCAGTTTAGAGCTTAGAGCTTAGAGCTTAGAGCTTAGAGCTTAGAGCTTAGAGCTTAGAGCTTAGAGCTTAGAGCTTAGAGCTTAGAGCTT
>CAVGZQ010000147.1:3580-8055 GCA_963633515.1 Bacteroidaceae bacterium | reverse complement strand
TCTCTGCGGCGATCGCCCGACGGCTTGCAGCCCTGCCCTGCCGTTCGCCGATCGCTATGCCGCGCTCTTCGCCGATCGCTATGCCCTGCCGTTCGCCGATCGCCATGCCCTGCCGTTCGCCGATCGCCATGCCGCGCGCTTCGCCGATTCCCATCCCGCGTTCAAAAATCATTTGCGAAAATGCATCCATCTTCTTCTCCTCCGCGCGTTTAATCTGCCTAAACCGTTGCGCAATGACTTCGTCTCGCATCCGATCCGGATCGGCGCACGAGAAATCATGCATCATTTTACCAACGCGTGTCTCATCGCGCAACGAACCGTTCACAAGATAGATTCGCGTCCCAAAGCCCAAATCCGCGCCATCATCGTCTCGCATAAAATAATGATTGATAAGCTTATTTTTGCAAAATCCGCCGTCTTTTACAAAAAATATGACATAAACTTTCGGCATTTTTCCATAAGGCTTATTCTTTTCAAAATACCGCATTTTCATCGATGCGCCGTAATAATCGGCGCGCAAAAGCAAATCTGCGCCCGAAACGTTTTGTATTTCGATATCGTATAAATTGCCCTGAGAATCGGTGGCCAAAACGTCGAATCGCACCGAATGCCCCATCGGATTTTCGATCGCATTCTGCGTCTTGACCGTTCGCACTTCGAGATCCTCCTGTTCTGTGGCGGCGCGCAATACGTACTGCGCCGTCGGCGCATCGCCGAAAAAGAGATTGGCAACCGCATCCGAAAAAATCGTCATTTCGGCATACGCTGCGCGAAGTTCTCGTTCGCCGAGAACAGAACGGATGCTTACGCGCGATCGCTTTGACATCTTCATTGCTCCTGCCGCTTTTTTTTTTAATGAACGCGCAAGATTATGACATGACGCCGAGGGCAAAAGCAATCTGCTCAAAAACAAATTATCGGCAAAAAATGACAATATCCCGATAATAAACGCGCATTTTGCGCAGCTGCGCCGCGCAAATCATCGCTTGCATGCATTTTGCGCCGAAAAAAAACGCTTAAAATTTCCGGTCTGCAGCAATTATGCATCGGCCGGGCGCAAATAAACGGGAACGCCGCGCACGTATGTCGCCAATACATGCGCTTGCGATATGGTCAGCGGCGGACATGTCGCGATATCTTTATCGAGAACGGCGAAATTCGCCCATTTTCCGACTTCGATCGATCCCATCGTTTGCTCGGTTTTAAGCTGATAGGCCGCATCGATCGTTGCGGCATGAATGAGTCGTTCGGCCGTTGCGCATTCGCGGGCATCGAGCTGCGACAAAGGATTGCCGGTCAAATCGGTGCGCGTGACGCCGGTTTGTATGCCCAAAAGCGGATTCGGATCGGGCGTAATCGGATAATCGCTGGCCATCGATACGCGCACGCCCGCATCGATAAGCGATTGAAGCGGATACTCGCGTTCCGCGCGCTGCGCCCCCAAATAATGCAACTCTACTTCGTGATAACCGCTCTCCTTGAAAAACCAATAAGGATTGACGACCGCCAAAATATTCTGAAGACGCAGCCGCATAATTTGGTCGGGCGTAACCATCTGAAGATGCGTCAAGGCATTGCGCGAAACATTGTCAAACCCTGCCCCCTCTTTTTGCGCCGCTGCGCGCAGCGCATCGAGCGCAACCGTCACCGCCGCATCGCCGACCGTATGAAAATGCACGGAAAATCCCGCGCTGTTTGCTGCGCCGATAATCTGTTCAAGCCGTTGACGGCGTTCTTTGTCTGTCCAACGATTTTCGCCGTGGTAATGTTCGTCGGTTTCAAACGGTTCGAGCAAAAAACCGGTTCCCCCTTCGACGACCCCGTCGACAAATATCTTTATATCGGTCAGACGGAAGCGATTCTTTGCGCACGCCCGGCGCAATTGGCATGCGCACGCAATCTCCGATGCAGGATCGTCGTCGGCATCGATCAAATACCCGCCGAATACGTCGATTTTTAACCGATTTTCTGCATCGAGCGAAGCATATGCATCGAACACTTCATGCGATGCGTCAAAATTGAGCACCATATCCATGTAAGCCGTAACGCCCAAACTCAAAAACATGTCCTGAGCCGACAAAATCGCCGTTTTGTACTGATCAATCGATAATCGGGGCATCAGCGGAATCAAAAGATCCATTGCCGTTTCGCGCAAACAGCCGTTCGGATTGCCTTGGGCATCGTGCTCGATTTTCCCCCCGGCGGGATTGGGCGTGTTTCGGTCGATATGCGCGGCGCGAAGCGCCGCCGAATTTACCCAATAAGCATGCCAATCGCCCGACTGAACGATAATCGGTTTGTCGGCCGCGATATCGTCGAGCAAATGCGCATCGGGCACATGGCCGTCAAACATGCCGTTGCTCCATCCCATCCCGAGATAAACATCGTATTCCGGATGCGCGGCGACAAAATCGGCAATAATCCGCCGATAGTCTTCAACCGATGATGCATCGTTTAAATGCGCCATATAGAGCTGCGACATCTTGCCGCCGAACGCGTGGGTATGGCCGTCGATAAAACCGGGCACGATAAGACCGCCGTCATACGTCAAAATCTCGGCTTTCGGAGCAAATTCGCGCGCGCCTTCTGCGCTCCCGACAAAAGCGAATTTGCCGTCTTCGATGACAACCGCCTGCGCGCGCGGAAACGCATCGCAACATGTATAAAAATTGCCGACAATGCATACAGAAGACGAACAATCCGTTTCCAATTCGCGCTCCCGAAAATGCGCGCCCATGCGGCGCGCGCAAAAAAAAGCAACATCGCGCCGCGCGCGATGCTGCCCCAAACCGACCGGTTCTTATCCCTTCACGCCGCCGGCTGTCAACCCTCCGACGAGATGTTTCTGAAGCGCGAAGAAAAGCGCCATAATCGGGACGGAAACGAGTATCGCGCCGGCGGCAAACAGCCCGTATTGCGTCGACTGCGCCCCGACATACTGCTTCAGCGCAACCGGAAGCGTATACGCGAGTTCGCTGTTCATGAGCGTCGCCGCCAAAATGAATTCGTTCCACGCCGTCATAAAACTGAATAACGCCGTAATCGCTATGGCCGGACGCGCAAGCGGCAAGACTATCGTCACGAATATCTTAAATCGCGACGCGCCGTCGACAATGGCCGCCTCTTCGAGTTCTTTGGGAATCGTATCGAAATACCCCTTGAGATTCCACACGCAAAACGGCAATGCCGAAACGCTGTAAACCAACACCAAGCCCGTTATCGAATTTAAAAGACCGAGTTTTCCCAACAATATGTAAAGCGGTATCGTCATCACGACGCCGGGGAACATCTGCGTGACGAGAAACGCCTGAAGCCCCATTTGACGGCCGATGAAATTCAGGCGGCTGAAACCGTAAGCCGCCGTGCAGGCCAGCAAGACGCCGAGCGCCGTCGTTATCGCCGCAACGACGACAGAATTCTTGAGTTGATAGAAGAAAAGATGATTGCCGTTATCGTCGGTCCGAAAAATGACGTTGCGGAAATTGTCGAGCGTCACTTCGTCGGGGATAAGCGACGACGAAATCCCTGCCGCTTCGTTGGGCGTTACCGCCATCGTCACAACCCATAAAACCGGATAGAGAACGAGAAGACACACGGCAATCAAAACGGCATTAAACACGACCTGACGGATTATCATATCGCGCTTGTTCAAAGCGCCGGGCTGTTCGGCCCACTCTTGTTGCTTGCTCATGCCTTGTTATCCTCCAATACGAATTGCGTCAGCTTGGAATAGAGAACGAGAATCGCAAAAACGACCATCGCATATGCCGCCGCATAGCCATATTGATACTGGCGTTCAAACGCCCATTTGTAAGCTTCTGTAACGAGAATTTCCGTCGATCCGTCCGGATCCCCCTTGCTCACCAAGTAAATGATGTTGAATGCATTGAACGTCCAAATCGACCCGAGAATCACCGACGGCATCAATGCAGGCTTGAGAAGCGGGAACGTCACATGGCGAAAACGCTGCCAAGCGCTCGCGCCGTCTACCGCCGCCGCATCTTCGAGATCGCGCGGTATCGCTTGCAATGCCCCCAACGTCACAACCATCATAAACGGAAATCCAAGCCACGTGTTCGTCGTGAGATTTGCCGCAAACGACGTCAAAAATTCGCTGTACCAATTGATTTTTTCAAACCCGAGCGAACTCAGAATGTTGTTGATCGCGCCAAATTCCGCGTTAAACATCCCGCGCCAAATCAATGCCGTTATGTAATTGGGAATAGCCCATGGCACGATGAGCAACACGCGATACAAACCTTTGAGCTTCAGCCACGGCTCGCGAAGCATCAGCGCCAGCGCCATTCCTATGCCGACGTGAAGCGCAACGTTCGTTATCGTCCACAATACCGTCACGACAAACGTAAAATAAAACGACATCGAATCGAGGAACGACGCCGATCCCGCCGAAAACAGCCGCGCAAAATTCTGCAGCCCGACAAAGACGAATTCGCCGTTTTGATAACAGAAAAACG
>CAVGZQ010000147.1:0-3570 GCA_963633515.1 Bacteroidaceae bacterium | reverse complement strand
CGAAAGCGCCGCGCCGACGATAAAGGGCAAAAACACCAGCACGATCATGCCGATCACCGCCGGCGCGACAAACGGTATCGCAATTTTGTTGTCGGTATATTCGATATTTTTGGCTTTGTGAGCTTTGTATGCCTTTATCGCGGCAATGCATCCGATCGCGGCGAGTCCGCACACAATCGCGATGTACGGCCACGGATTGGCCGCCTCGGCCGGCGGCGCCTTAAGCGTCGACGCGCGCGCCTGCGCCTCCGTCAGCGCCGACATGGCATCGACCAAGCTGTTCGATCCCTGAATGCTCGCCAGCCAAAATAACACGGGAATGCACATCGCAAACGATGCGGCGCATATCCCGACATGCATCCAATGTTTCTTGCGCGTCGCCGTGCTCGGATTCGTCGCCTTGGCCAAAAATACAAATCCGCAAACGGCAAGCGACAAAAAGAGGAAAAGCAAATACGGCGTTTCGCCCGACGGTCCGCCGTAGAGCGATTTCGTCAGCGCATTTTGAAGCGTCGACCAAAGAGAACCCATTTCGGGACGGTTGCTTTGCGGCACCGTATCGTCGAGTTGCTTCAAAAACGTCGGCGCAACCGACCGCATAAACGCCGCTTCCGGACCGGAATCGTTGTTCAAACGCTCGTATGCCGGCGTATAAGCAACCATCTGACGCCCTTGAATCACGCGCGTATATGCCCCCTGCTCGGCGACGTATTTCATCAGCGAAATCGCCGCCGCGCGCTTCTTTTGCGCAAATGCCTTTCGCGCTTCGGCCGATAGATCGGCATTTTGCGCGGCGATCTTGACAAGCGAAGCCTCGTCGTTGGCCATAAACATGCCTTCCGCCGTCACAAACGGCGCTGCGCGCCGACCCGTCTCGCTTATCGTCGGCAACACGTGAACGCCGTAATTCAGACCCTCGCGCAATTCCGCCATAAACCACGGACCGTTTATCGCCATTGCGGCTTGACCGTCGTTAAACAGCGTCTTGATGCGCGCGCCGTCCAAACCCGCCGGCTGATGCTTGCTCAAAAGACGCGCAAAATCAAAGCTCTTCGCATTTTCTTGCGTCGCAAGGCGAACATTGCCCGATTCGTCGAAAAGCGTACCGCCGAAACCGTTAAACCACGCACCGTGGTAGAAAAAACTCGTGTTGTCGTACACGAGCGCATAGCGCTGTTTCGAAAAATCCGTGTGCGTTTCGATATAACGCAGCAAATCCGCGCTCGTGTCGGGTACTTCGCCGTCGCCGATAATATCGCGGTTATAGAACAATACCGTGCTTTTGTACGCAAGCGGCACCGCATAAAGCGCCCCCTTGTATGAAAGCGCTTCCAACGTCGTCGGATGGAATTTTGAACGCTCCTCGGACGGCATCTCCTGCGATAAATCCGCGATTATCTTGTTGTCGGCCCAATTCCCGATAATGTCGTGTGCCCGAATGAATACATCCGGTCCCGATCCGCGCGGAATCGCCGTGAACGCTTTGTTGTTGAACGATTCTTCGGGAACTTGAAGAACGCTGACGCGAACCCCGGGATTCTGAGCCTCGAACGCATGAACAACCGTTTTGAGCGCCGCCTCTTCGCGGCTCTGATACGAATGCCACAAATCGAGCACGACGTCTTGAGCCGATGCGCCGAGCGGATAAAGACATAAAACAAAGACGAAGAGTTGCAAAAAGCAATGCCCGAATGCGCGTTTCGCGCCGGGACTTGCCGCATTTTCTGTTATTCTCATGGGCTTATCACCTCGCTTTCCGTCCGGGCTATTGCGCTGACGCCGCGCTGTCGGCGAGCGCCGATTCCGACGATTTTTCGGCGTCCGACGGCGCAATTGCTTCGAGCGCATCGATTTGACTCCCGTGCGCTATCGCCGCCTCGGTTTCGGCATCGAAAAGATGTATCGCCGTCGGCGGAACATGCAATCCGACGCTCTGACCGTCGGCAAACGAAGCGACTTTTTGCGCTTCCAGAACCGCCAAAAATTGCAAATCGCCGACTTTGAAATGAACGTGACTCTCCCAGCCGAGCGTTTCGATGACGTCGACTTTGACATGCAAATTCGGCTCAAGCCCGTCGTCTGCCAAGACGACATCTTGCGGACGGACACCCAAAATCACGCGCATCCCGTCCTGAACCTTTCCCGCGATGTTCGGCGCAAGCTCAAGACGGTTCGCTTCGTCGATGCGCACGTATTTGCGATCCCCTTGCGCCTCGATCTTCGCATCGATAAAGTTCATCGCAGGGCTGCCGATAAAACCGGCCACAAACTTATTCTTCGGCACGAGGAACAATTCCAGCGGCGAACCCACCTGCTGCAAATACCCTCCGTTGAGCACCGCTATCCGATCGGCCAGCGTCATCGCCTCGACCTGATCGTGCGTCACATAAATAATCGTCGTCTTCAATTTCTTGTGCAGCCGCCGTATCTCCACGCGCATCTGCGTGCGAAGCGCCGCATCGAGATTGGACAGCGGTTCGTCGAACAAAAATACTTTAGGACGGCGCACGATCGCGCGGCCCATCGCAACGCGCTGACGCTGACCGCCCGACAGCATCTTGGGCAGCTTGTCCAAATGATCGTTCAGACCGAGCATGTCGCTTGCCTCCGCCACCAGCTTGTCGATCTCGTCTTTGGGCATCTTGCGGACTTCCAAACCGAACGAAATATTGCGCCGGATCGTCATATGCGGATAAAGCGCATAGCTCTGAAACACCATCGCGATATCGCGATCTTTGGGATGAACGTCGTTGACGCGGCGATCGCCGATATAAAGATCGCCGCCGGTTATCGATTCAAGTCCCGCAATCGTGCGCAAAAGCGTCGACTTTCCGCACCCGCTCGGACCGACCAAGACGAGAAACTCCCCGTCCCGGATGTCCAAATCTATCCCCTTAAGCGTGGGGGCGGCGTTGCCGTATCGTTTCACGATCCCCTTCAGTGTTAATCCTGCCATGCCCTTCTCCTCGATTGCCATGCCCTTTGGGCTGCCGATGGTTGCGCCGCAGGGCGACGCCAATTCTCTCTGCGCGCGCTTCGCCCGAAACCGCTGCCGGCGACGTTCAAATACCGCCTTTTAACGCTCCCGGGCTCTCGCCTTCTGCCGCGCTTTTCCGCGTTCGGCGCATGCGGCGCATGCTTGTTCTGCGAGCTGCTTCGCTGCTCATGCACAAAACCGCTTAAATACTGCGAATCGCCGCAATTGGTACATTATTTTTAGATATGCTGCGCGAAAATAATGCAAATCTTCCGACGCTGCGCGCTGCTTGACCGACAGCCCCCGCAATGAGGCGATATTGCGGCAGCGGCGGCGGCGGCATTCGGATTTCGGGCACGGCGATAACCGATGTTTCGGGGCTTCGGCTTTTGCGGCAGCGGCGGCGTCACCGCCGCCGCTGCCGCAATGCGCCTTCGCTGCCGCGCTATTGCCCCCCCCCGGGGGGGGCAATAGCGCGGCTTGCCTGCCTATTTGCGCTGCAAATACGGCAGGCCGGCGCGGCTATGTTCTCGCTGCGCTGCGAGCATACGCCGCGCGTTTTAATTGCAGCCGATGCTTCGGATCCCCCCCCC
>CAVGZQ010000146.1:0-8067 GCA_963633515.1 Bacteroidaceae bacterium | reverse complement strand
CGCCGCCCAATATATCGCCCGAATCTTCGTCGATGACCAACGTCACGCGCGACAGCTCTCCGGGCGAAATGTCGACGGTTATGAAGTTTTTGCGCGCCTGATACCCTTCGCCGGCCGAAATAATCATATATTTTCCGGGCCATAAGAGCCACGTGCCGATTTGTTCGCCTTCGTTGATAAGCGCGCCCGAGCCCAAACCGATGTAACTGCGCTCGGGCAAACTGACGATTTCATAATTTCCGCGCACCGTCGCGCCGCGATCGTTTACAACCTTGATCATCAGCCCCGACCATTCGACGGGAATGACCGTGATATCGCCTTCGACGACGTTGACCTGAAACTCGGGCGTATCGTGACTGACCGGCGTGCCGACGCGAACGGTATAATGCCCGGCCGGCACATAACTCGTCGTCCCCGGATACGCTTCTTCGATGTTGTTTCCTTGCGCGTCGTATATTTGGTATTTGGGCTCCGTTGTGCCGCCGGTCATCGCCGGCACAAAAATTCCGCCCCCCGACAGCGGCCGCAATTGCGCTTCGTGGCTTATTTGATGCGCCGGCGGACGCGTCAGCCATGTGCGGCTATTTTTGTGCGGATCGCCCTTGGCATTGTATTCTTCGTCTTTTTGCATTTGGCCGGTCGCCGAAAAATCGAGACCTTTCGACGGCGCGGGCGCTATCGCCGCCGCGCGCGGCACCGAGTCGGGGATATCGGCCCACTCGGCATTGTCTATGCGTTTGGCGCCCGGTTTCGGATCGTGTTTTTTCGGCTTTGCATGGGCGCGCGCATTGTCTCGGTTTGCTTTTTCTTCGTCCGAAACCGACAGCGCAATCCCGTTCCATTGCGATTTGTCGCCGATTTCTTGCGACGTTTCGGGCAGCGGTTCGTCGCTCAGCGGTATACTGCCCCACGATCCCGGCATTTCGTCTTTCGTTTCGGCATCTTGAGCATCGCCGCTTTCCGATGTTTGACCATAGACGCCCGACGCCGTCATAAGGGCGACGATCGCGCCGGCAGAAAAGACAAACCGTTTCATGACTTCTCCTAATTCGCCGATCGCTTGTTCGCAAGACGGGCGCTCGGGCGGTTGTCGGCTTCGGTCTCGTCGGCCTTGCCGCCGTCGGACTCGACGCCCGTTTGCGGAAAAATGGCGAGATCGGCGCTTTGCTGCGACGGCGTTTCGAATTCCGACAGCTTCTTGTCGAGCTCTCGGAACGTCTTGACCAACTCCGTGCTCAGCATTTCGCTCATCGCCTTGACCACATACACCGGCTGATTGCTCGCCACCGGACGCTTCGCGTCGAATGTATACGTCCAAATCGCTTCCGAGCTGCTGCTGCGCGTCAGCGTAAACCTCAGCGACATATGCGCGTACCATTCCGTGTCCGACACGTCGAGCTCTTCGATCGAAACTATATATATATCGAGCAGGTAATCGGGGAGCCGATCCTCGATCGTCGACGAAACCGATTGAAACAAATTCGTATACTGCAAATGTCCCAAAACGAGCTCGTTGAGCATTTTTCGCGGTTTCGACGCCCAAAGCCGGTACCAGTAATACTGAAATTCATACGGATTCGTGCGGTAGACGATTTCCTGCCGATCGTATGCCAGCGTCGACGCGATGTTTTGTATGACGAGCGTCGCATTGTATTTCGGCGCAGCGTATCGCGGCTGCGACGACAGCGCATAATCGATGCTGAAATACGAACGTTCGGGCGCTTTGTTGCCAAAACACGATGTCAGAACGGCGCACGCCGCAAAAAGCGAAAAAGCGATAACGATATTGCGGCGCAAACTCCGAATGCGGTCAGCGTTTATCATGGCAATTGTCTCTCCTTCTCCGAACGTCCGCTGATGAGGACCGACGGGTTTTCTATGAGTATTTGAGTAAACTCGTTGATATTTTCCACGCTCGTTTCGAGCTCGCGCATGACGCGCTGCAAATCCGTCCGAAGCCGCAAAACCGTCACGTTCGAATCGGCGACGAGACGGTTGACCGACTGAATCGTCTGACCCAGTTCGGCATCGCTCGTGCGCGCCGTCACATTCTTCGTCATTTGATTGACCGACTCGAGAATAGTCCCGAATTGCCTGACATTCTGCGCGCTCGCGATGCGCTGAACGGCGCTGTCGGCCGTCGACAAAATGCTGTCGGCGCGAACCAATATCCCGTCGGCTTTTTTGATGACATTGCGCGTGTCTTGAACCATCAGCGTAATCGTTTCTTCGTTCGACGCGATGAGATTGTCGATGCTCTTCGTTATCCCGTCGACTTGCGCGATGACGTTGTCGATCTTTGCCAAGTTTTCGCGCTTCGTCAATTCGGCGATATTTGCCAAAACTTCTTCCAATTTGTTCGATATGTTGACGACTTTTGTCGTGAGCATGCTCAAATCCGACGTCGTCGATCGGATCGTGTCGCCGGGCGCCAAGCGCTTCGACGATTTCGTCCCCCCGCGCATCGACAGCATCTTTGACCCCGTAATATTCGCCATCTCGGGGATTGCAATCGTATCGGCCGTCACCGGCGTCCCGTGTTCGAGACTCACCCATACGACGACGCGATTCGGATCGTCCGAATCGAGTTTCACGCTTTCGACGCGTCCGACGATGATATCGTTAAACCGTACCTGACTCCCGACTTCCAAACCGCCCGATCCGCCCTGAAGTTCGATCTTGTATGCATCGCGGACTTCCATCAGACTTGCCCCCGCGAGGTAAAATAACGTCCCAATGACGATTGCCGTCACAACAATGAGAAATGCCGAAAGCCGAATTTTCTGTGCTCTTGTCGCTGCCATATCGAATTATATTCCTATTTCCCGCGTTGCGCGTCATGAGTTTTGCCGCCGCTGCGCTGCCATAAGCTTTGCATGCCCGGGTGACCTTCTTGCGATGCGCGGGCAAAAAAGTTTTTGACGAGAGGAAGCTCGCAGCGCAGCGCCTCGGCGAGCGTCCCGTCGAATTTCACGTAGCCCTTGTCGAGCATGACGATGCGGTCGGCTATGCGCCGGATGCTGTCCAAATCGTGCGTGACGACGATAAGCGTCATCCCCAATTCCTCTTTGAGCCGCACCATGAGCGCATCGAGATCGGCCGCCGTCACCGGATCCAACCCCGCCGACGGCTCGTCGCTCAAGACGAGTTCGGGCTCCAAAATCATGGCGCGCGCAAACCCCGCCCGTTTGAGCATCCCGCCGCTCAATTCCCCGGGCAGCAAATGAACGGCATGCGTCAGCTGCACCTGCGACAGCTTATGATAGACCAATTCCTCGATCACATCGTCGGGAAGCCGCGTGTGCGCCATCAGCGGAATCTTGAGATTGTCCAAAACGGTCAGCGAATTGATCAAACCGCCGTTTTGATACATAAAACCGACGCGGCTCAAAAACTGCGCGCGTTCGGCTTCGCCCAGCGCATTGACATCGGCGCCCAAAACCCGAACCGACCCGCCTTTGTGCGGCACCAGCCCGATAGTCGATCGCAAAAACGTCGATTTTCCGCACCCCGACCCGCCGCATATGCATGTCACGCTGCCGCGCGCTATTTTCGTCGTCACATCGTGCAAAATCGTGCGTTCGCCGTATCCGACGGCAAAATGATCTGCCTCAACGACGTATGGACTCAGTTTCGCATCCATCGCGCCTAACCGTCAAAAATAAAAAATAATGCTGAAAAGCGCATCGGCGATGATGCACCAAAAAATGCTCAGCACGACGCTCTTCGTCGTGACGCGCCCGACGGCTTCGCTCCCGCCGTATGCGCTGAACCCTTGGTGCGCCGCCACCCATACGATGATCCACGCAAACACGACGCTCTTGAGCAGCGTCACCAACACGTCCTTGAGAATAACCGCCGTCGACAGCTCATGGATAAACGCCGACGGACTCAGACCCATATAAAAGACGGCAATCAAAAAACCGCCCAAAATCCCGCATACAATCGAAAAAACCGTCAACCCCGGCATCGTCAGCGATATGGCCCGAAACTTCGGCACGACGATATACTTTATCTTGTCGAGCCCCATCGTCGTAATGCCCGATATTTCTTCGTTAATCGACATCGTGGCGATTTCTGCCGCAATCGATGCGCCGCTTCGACCGGCCATGATGATCGCCGTCATCAGCGGTCCCAATTCCCGCACCATCGAAATCCCGATCATGTCGGCGACGAGAATATCGGCGCCGAACATCCGCAACAGCGACGCCGTCTGCAACGTCACGACCAACCCGATGAGCGACGACAGCAAACACACAATCCCCATCGCCCCAAGCCCGATTTGATTGGCCTCCTGCCAAACCGCCCCTTTTCGCACGCGTTTTGTCCGCTTGTCTTCGGCGACGCTGAAAACAAGCGTGTCGGCGACGAGCTGAAGAAAATCGATCATGCGATCTTTCGCGCTCAGAATATCGCCGCCGCGCGCTTCGAGCCAATCGGCAAGCGTCCGTTTCTTCTTCTGCGGCGTATCGAGCCACAAAAACCGATCGAGCACCCGTTTGACATCATCGTTTGCATGTTCGATGCGAAACGCGATCTGCCGCGCCTGCGCCTTTCGGCTGAGCGCCGACAAAAAACCGCTCCCGACGGTGTCCATCGCCTCGAGCTGCGACAAGTCGGCGACAATCCGCCCGACCGTCCCCGCATGCGAAAAACTCTCCTCTATGCTCGCTGCAATCCGTTCGACGCCATGCAGCGTCAGCGCGCCGCGAAAATAAATGCGCCGTTCGCCGGCGTTGTCTTCGATCGTGCAGTCTTGCGGATTTCCCGCCATATCATCGTCCTTTTTTGGGGGCTCAAACAGCATGCCGCTTCATAATCGCATCCTTCGGCGTTCGCGCGAACCGTGCGATCTTAGCACATGCAAACGCATGCAACGGATATTTTATTTCTTCGGGGCGGACCGCATTCCCCCCCGGCGGGCAATGCGGGTACGCGGCTCCGGCTGTTTCGCCCCTTTTGGGGCGCAATACGCCTTCGCGGCCTGCCTATTTGCAAAGCAAATACGGCAGGCTGCCGCGCTATTGCCGGACGGGCAATACGCGCGGCTTTGCGCGGCGAACATGCGCCGCGCTTTTTCGGCGCTTCCGGCGCCGATCCGTCCGGCGAAAGTCCGAAGCATGGCGAAAACCCCAAAAAAAAACCGGCGCTTCGCGCGCCGGCTTTTTTTTAAACGATATTTTGCAATGAAATCACGGCAAAATTATTTCGCGATGACGCGAACCATTTCGAGCACTTTATTGCTGTAACCCCATTCGTTGTCGTACCATGCAAGCACTTTGACAAACGTTTTGTCGAGCTGAATGCCGCCTTTGGCATCGAAAATCGAGGTGCGCGAATCGCCGCGGAAATCCGTCGAAACGACGCATTCGTCGGTGTAGCCCAAAACGCCCTTGAGTTCGCCTTCCGAAGCATCTTTCATGGCAGCGCAGATTTCTTCGTACGTGCATTCTTTGTTCAATTCGACGGTGAGGTCGACGATCGAAACGTCCGACGAAGGAATGCGCATCGACATGCCCGTCAATTTGCCGTTGAGTTCGGGCAAAACTTTGCCCACGGCTTTGGCGGCGCCGGTCGAAGAAGGAATGATGTTTTCGAGAATGCCGCGGCCGCCGCGCCAGTCTTTCTTCGAAGGACCGTCGACCGTTTTTTGCGTCGCCGTCGCCGCGTGAACCGTCGTCATAAGACCGCGTTTGATGCCGAATTTGTCGTTGAGCACTTTGCTGATCGGCGCCAAGCAGTTCGTCGTGCAGCTTGCGTTGGAGATAATGTCCTGACCGGCATACGTTTTGTGGTTGACGCCGTAAACGAACATCGGCGTCGCATCTTTGCTCGGCGCGCTCATGACGACTTTCTTGGCGCCGGCTTTGATGTGGGCGCGAGCCGTTTCGTCGGTCAGGAAAAGACCCGTCGATTCGACGACGACATCGGCGCCGACTTCGTTCCACTTGAGGTTGGCAGGATCTTTTTCGGCCGTAAGGCGAATTTTTTTGCCGTCGACGACAAGCGTATTGCCTTCGATTTTGACATCGTGGTCAAAGCGGCCGTGAACCGAGTCATATTTGAGCATATAGGCAAGGTAATCGGGATCGAGCAAGTCGTTGATGCCGACGATTTCGATATCGGCAAAGCTCTTGACCGCTGCGCGGAAAACCATGCGGCCGATGCGTCCAAAACCGTTAATGCCTACTTTGATGGTCATATTAACCTCCTCATCACATCATAAAAAACGAGCCGAAACCGCTTCGGCCCGCGCGCGTGTATAAACCGTCGCGCCCCCGTCTGTCAATCGAATCGGCGCGCTTCGCGCCGCCGTTGCCGGCTTGTTTTCGGGCACGGTCCGCCGACAGTGTTCACCGATGCGCATGAGGCAAGTTTTTGTTTGCAAAAAACTGCAAAAAAACACATTTTGCGCGTTTTGATCCGCCGTCGGCCGGTTTCGGCAACATCATCCGGCGTCTCGTCAGTCCGCCGCGCCGGCGCCCGCTTTCTTCGCCGTTTCGGGCTTGCGGCCGCTTTCTGCGCCGCTTCGGCCGTTTTTTTCCGCGCTTCCCGGCGCGATTTTCTTTTTTTATCCGTCTGCTTACAAGGATATGCACATGATTCCCGAATATTCCGATTGCGCGCTTCTCGTCATCGACATGCAAGACAAGCTCTTGAGCGTCATTCCCGACGGCGTGCGCCAAGATTTGATCAAAAACGTCGGCATTCTCATCGATTTGGTCAAAGACAAAGGCGGTTCTGTCTTTTACACCGAGCAGAATCCCGCCAAATTGGGCGGCACTGCCGATGTTTTGGCGCAAAAGCTGCGCGACGCCATCCGCATCGAAAAAATGAGTTTTTCCTGCCTCGCCGACAGCACGTTTTGCGACCGCGTTTGCCCGCACATCCCGCAAACGCTCATCATCGTCGGCATCGAAGCGCATATTTGCGTCCTCATGACGGCACTCGACATCATCGACGAAGACGAAGACGAAGAAATTGCCTTGTTCGTCCCGGTCGATGCCGTCGCTTCGCGCAAAAAATTGAATTGGGAAAATGCCATTCTCCAATTGAGCAACGTCGGCGTCTTTACGACAAACACCGAAACGCTCGTCTATCAGGCCGTCGAAGAAGCCGGAAACGATGCCTTCCGAAAATATTCGAAACTCTTGAAATAGCGCTCTCCGATTCAGAGCTCAGAACTCAGCGCCAAGCCCTGAGCTCTTATCCTTGACCGCCGAACGCTGACTGCCCCTATCCGATGGATGCGCAAAAACATATGATTGATACAAAAAAAGAACAGGAAAAAAGTGTGCAGGAGAAACAGAAAGCCGCAGCTGAGGCGGCTGCGCGGGAGAAGCCTGAACAGCAGTATCGGAATCCGTTCTCTTCCATGTTGATTGAATCCGGGAATCTGATCTTCCATGGCGCTCCGGGCACCGGCAAGTCGTACCTTGCAAAAGAAATCGCCGCCGACATCATCAGCAACGGATGCTGCGATAATTACGCCCGGCTTTCCGCAGAGCAACGCAAACAGGCGGAGTTTGTCCAGTTTCATCCGAGCTATGATTACTCCGACTTCGTTGAGGGATTACGTCCCAAGTTAAACGATGACGGGACAATGGGTTTTGAGCTGCAGGATGGCATCTTCAAAAAGTTCATCGCACGGGCAAGAAAAAACTGCGAGGATTCTCAGAAATCGAAAGAAACAATCGAACGCGAGGTTTCTGTTCGGGAATCTATGACAGACTTCTTCTCCGGCATTGAGCTCGGCACTGATACGTTCAAAACTATTACCGGGAATGCGTTCACAATCACGGGCGCGGATGAGAACCACATCAACATCTCGATACCCGGAAATACCACGGTCAATAAACTCGCGCTGAAAGTTGACGAGATCCGACGTATGCTTGAATCCGATGCAAAGTTCACGAAGGTCAGAGATATCACCGCGTTTTTCGGGAAGAGATTTGCGACGCAACATTACTCCTACGACTTCGCCATATACAATGCGATTAAGTCGAAAAAGGCTTCCGGCACCAAGGGAAAGACGAAGCAGACCGAACTGAAGAAATACATCTTCAT
>CAVGZQ010000145.1:0-8073 GCA_963633515.1 Bacteroidaceae bacterium | reverse complement strand
ACTTGATCGAAAAAAGCGGATGCAAGTCTGGAAGGTGTTTGAGTGCTATCAGAATTTGATGAAGGAAAATCAGGTTCGGGATATCAACACAGCGATGTATGAATGCACAAAATTATTGGAATCTTCTTCAAGAAAACCGACCTATGTCAGCATCATTGCAGACGAAGGACAGGATTTCAGCGATAATGCGTATCGCTTGCTTCGCGCTTTGGCCGGCGAGGAACATAAAAATGATATTTTCATTGTCGGCGATTCCCATCAGCGCATTTACAGGAACCGGCCGACGTTATCCAAATGCGGAATTAACGTGCGCGGACGCAGCAGCATTTTGAAAATCAATTACAGAACAACGGAAGAAATTCGCAAAGCGGCATTTGCTCTGCTGAACGGAATATCTTTTGATGACTTAGACGAAGGTATTGATTTAGGCGATAAATGTCTGTCATTAACACATGGCGAAAACCCGGTTATCCGAAATTTTTCGGGAGCAAATCAGGAATTTGAGTTCATTCTGAACGAAATAAAAGGTTTGCGCGACAGCGGGGTTGCACTTAAGGATATTTGCATAGCGGCGCGCACTAAAAAGCTGGTTGAGGATTATCTCTCATTGTTTGCAAAAGCAGGAATTCGTTCCTATGCCATCAAACGGAATAAAGCCGATGACCGAAGTCTTGATGGCGTGCGTGCGGCAACGATGCATCGCGTGAAGGGATTGGAGTTCAAATATGTATTTATAGTTGCAGTCAACAACAGAATTATTCCTTTGCATGACGCAATCAATCGAACGGATGCAGTTTCCGAGGCGGAATCGACGGTATCCGAAAAGTGTTTGCTCTATGTAGCGATGACACGCGCACAAAAGGGCGTTTACCTGACGAGTTATGGCAGACCGTCGGAGTTTTTAAATGAAAATATCAAATTTGATTGACACATTTTTAACAAATGTCAGTGTTTACGCAGCCTCGGCAAGCGTATCATAGCATTTCTCCCTTTTGACGATCGGCAACAATCCCCCGGCGGCTGCAGAAATACTCCTGTTATTCCGGCATTTCATGCGGACGTTTTGAAACGTCCTGACGCGCAAAGAAGCCTTCATATGCGTATCGGGGGGCAAGACCGATCGCCGACGCGCCATCGCCGTCAAAAACGCCGGATTTGTTCATAGCCCCCCTTTCGTCCGGGGCTATGCGGCTTCGCACATGCCTTGAGAAAAATATGTCAGCTTTCTTTTAGCATAGGATCGCGTCTGCATTCAAAATGACGGGGCAAAATAAAACGCAAAGCTTTATTTTTTTATTTTGCGATGCCAAGCGATCAAATCCGAGCGGCGGCAAACGGCATCGGCCCGGGCAGCGCAATAAAACCATCCGCGCATGCCGACAGCAGTCCGCGCGAAACAAGAAACAGCAATCGGCAAAGATCAGAGAAATCCTTGTTAATTGCCGATTGCCGATTGCAGCCCGCTCTAAGCTCTAAACGCAGAGCCGGCCGCCGGCCGATCATTATTTCAAAAGCAGCAGCAACGTTCCGGCGACGATGAGGCACAAGCCGCCAAAAGACAGTTTCGACACTTTTTCGCGCAAAAAAATCGAAGAAAACGCGACGGCAACGACGATGCTCAATTTATCGACGGGGACGACGACCGAAGCCGGACCGGTTTGCAATGCGCGGAAAAAACACAGCCAGCTTGCGCCCGTTGCCGCCCCCGACAGCACAATAAAACCGGCATCGCGTCCGGATATGCGTTCAAACGATATCGATTTTCGTTTTATCCAAACCATGCCCCATGCCATGACGAGGACGACGGCGGTGCGTATCGCCGTTCCGAGGTCGGAATCGACATTTTCGATGCCGACTTTTCCCAAAATCGACGTCAAAGCCGCAAAAACAGCCGATGCAAAAGCGGCGATGATGCCGCTTTTTCGGCGCGCGGCAGCGGCGTCGGGCGTTTTTTGCGGCGTCTGTTTGCCGTTCCCGGCGGCGACCATCATATAAGTGCCCGCCGCCAGCACGGCGACGCCAAGCCATTGCAGCCCCGAAAACCGCTCGCCCAAGAAAAGCGAAGCCAAAAGAATTGTCAGGATCGTGCTCGACTTGTCGGCGGCAACGACTTTGCTTACATCGGCGCGCGACAGCGCATAGAAATAAAACAGCCAGCTTGCGCCCGTCGCGCATCCCGACAAGATGAGAAAGCCAAGGGCATGCGCCGAAATATCGCGCAAGCCGCCGTGAGTGCCCGAGGCAAAGACGATAATCCACGCAAAGACGAGAACGACGGCGGTGCGTATCGCCGTCGCAAGCGTCGGGCTGACGCGTTCGATGCCGACTTTGCACAATATCGCCGAAAGTCCGGCAAAGAGCGCCGAAGCAAAAGCCAAAACGAGCCACATTGCATCTGTCTCCCAAATTCGCCGCGCCGCCGGCGCGCAACCCCATCGGCCGTCGCATCCGCCGCTCCGCAGCGCCCGTATTGCCGCCCGCATGGGGGGCAATACGGGCGCAACGCCGCCGTATGCGCGCATAGGCGGCGGCGCAGCCGTATTGGCTGAAAGCCAATAGGCAGCGCTCCCCCCAAAAAAAAAGAAAACCGCCGCATCGGATCTTGCCGACGGGGCGGTTACGCGATCGGTTATAACGCAATTTTGCGAAAAATCACAGAACCCGGACGCGGTTTAGTCTTCGCGCTGCGCATAAATTGCGCGCAAAACCGATTCGGGGGTTGCCGGCCAGCGGATGACGGGGTCGCGTTTGGGATCGCTGCCGCACGCGCAGACGGCATGTTCCAAGGCCTGAACCAATGCAACGGCAAGCACGAACGGGGGCTCGCCGATTGCCTTTGAACCGTGAACGGCGGTTGCGGTGGCGTTTGGCAAAAGACTGATGCGGAAATGTTCGGGATCGGGGATCGTGCCGATCGTCGGGATTTTGTACGTTGCCGGCGAATGCGTCTTGAGATTGCCGGCGCTGTCCCAAATGAGCTCTTCGCACGAAAGCCATCCGTAGCCCTGCGCGATGGCGCCTTCGATTTGACCGCGATCGATGCTCGGAATAATCGCATCGCCGACATCGTGTATCGCTTCGAGGTCGGCGAGACGGTACTCGCCGGTCAGCGTGCTGAGCTCGATTTCGAGAACGCAAACGCCGTACGAATAGTAGGCAAACGGGATGCCGCGGCCTTTTTCGGCGTCGTATCCGATGCCGGGCGTGGCGTAATAGCCCGAGGCCGAGAGCTGCACGCGGCTGCAATATGCCCACGAAATGACTTGTTTCATGGGGATGGGAGCGCGGCCGGGGACGAGACACCAATCGTTGTCGAAGACGATTTGATCGCGTTCGGCTTCGCCGAGAGAAAGCTTTTCGGCGACGAGTTTTCGAAGCCTTTCGGTGATTTGTCCGCATGCGTTGCGGACGGCGCCGCCGTTGAGATCGGTGCCGCTCGAAGCGGCCGTCGCCGACGTGTTGGGGACTTTGTCGGTGCGCGTATTCATGAGACGGATGCGCTCGGGCGGAATGCCCAAATTGTGCGATGCGATGGCTATCATCTTGGTGTGCAGCCCCTGCCCCATTTCGGCGCCGCCGTGATTGATGGCGACCGATCCGTCGGAATAGACCAAGACGAGGGCGCCGGCTTGGTTGAGCATCGTATTGGTGAAGGAAATGCCGAATTTGACGGGCATAAAGCCGATGCCGCGCTTGACGAAGCGATGCGTCGCGTTGAATGCGTCGATTTGGGCTTTGCGCTGCGCATAGCGCGACGATTTGAGGATCATGTCGGTCATGCGCGGGATGCGGAAATCGGTGAGCTCGGCGCCGTATTGCATGATATTGCGCGGCGCGTCGCCGTAGTAATTGAGCGTGCGGATATCGACGGGTTCCATGCCCAGACGGCGCGCGGCGCGGTTTAGGACGGTTTCGACGACGATAAACCCTTGCGGGCCGCCGAATCCGCGGTACGCCGTATTCGATCCGACGTTTGTCCGCACCATGTGCCCGTCGAATTTGAGATTCGGGATAAAGTAGCAGCCGTCGAGGTGGAAGAGACAGCGGTCGAGGATGCAAATCGACAAATCGCGCGCCCAGCCGCAGTTTGCATACGCGTCGACATGAAGCGCCAATATTCGGCCGTCGTTGCAGAAAGCGGCTTTATATTTGGAATAGAAGGGATGGCGCTTTCCGGTATACATCATGTCTTCGTCGCGATTGAGCCAGACGCGCACGGGGCGGCGCGTGACATAAGCGCCGAGGGCGGCAAGGCACGCATATTGCGCGCCTTGGGTTTCTTTCCCGCCGAATCCGCCGCCCATGCGCGGCATGACGACGACGACGCGGCTCTCGGGATAATGGAGCATTTCGGCGACTTTTGCCTGACACTCGCGCGGGTTCTGACTCGAGGCATAGATGAAGATATCGTCGTCTTCGTTGATTTCGGCCTGCGCAACCTGCGTTTCGAGATACCAGTGCTCTTGTCCGGGCGACTCGACTTCGCCCTCGAGGATGAAATCGGCTTGCGCATAGGCGGCTTCGAGGTCGCCGCGCGCGATGATATGGTGTTCGGGAAAGAGGCTGCCTTTGGCAATGGCTTCGCGCACGTCGATAATCGCTTCGAGCGGCTCAATATCGACGGCGACTTTTTTGCCGGCTTCGATGCAAGCTTCGTACGTTTCGCCCACGACGAGGGCAATGGCTTGCCCGACGCAGAAGACTTCTTCGGAGGCCAAGATTTCTTCGTCGCCGGCCGAAACGGCCGAAACGTCGTTGACGCCGGGGATATCTTTGGCGGTGATGACGGCGACGACGCCGGGAACTTTTTTCGCCGCTTCGGAATCGATGCTTTTGATGCGCCCATGCGCGACGGGCGATGCCACGATATGCGACACGAGGCAGTGCGGCGGCAAGTCCATATCGTTGACGAATTTTGCGCGCCCGGTAACGTGTTTCCATGCGCTTTCGTGAACGGCATCTTCATGGAGCGGGCTGGTGCGATTGGGATCTTTCATGATTAAACCTCCAATTGAAGCGCGGAATACGGACGGTAAAGCCGCTTGGGGCGGCGATCTTCGAGCGTTTCCCAATAGAATCCGCGAAGCAGGTTGGCTGCGACGGTGATGCGATACCACGCGCTTGCGCGGAAATCGCTCAAAGGTTTGAAATCTTCTTCGATGGCTTTGGCCGCGCGTTCGACGTTTTCTTCGTTCCAAATTTTGCCCAAAATGGCTGCTTCGGCATGTTTTGCGCGGGCGCCGGGGACGGCGGCCATGCCGCCGAAGGCAAACCGCGCGGCGATGACGCGGCCGTCATCGTCGGTATCGACGCAAAACGCCGCCGAGCAGCTGCTGATATCGAGTTCTTGGCGTTTGGAAACTTTATACGACGCGCAGCGCGCGCTTTCGGGGAGTTTGTCCAATTCGAATCCGACGAGAATTTCGTCGGGCGCCATCGACGTCTTGCGATAGCCCAAAATAAATTCATCCATGCGCAGCTTGCGCTCGCCGCCGCCGAGCGATCGGAGACGCAAAACGCCGTCTGCCGCGGCCAAAATCGGCGCGATGTCGCCCACGGGCGATCCGCCCGCCACAGACCCGCCCATGCATGCGATTTGCTTGATTTGGTGCGCCGAGAAAAACCTCAGCATGCGCCCAAGCGGCGGGAATCGATCCTGACAGAAGAGCTCAACATCGGCCAGACGCGCCGTCGCTCCGATGTAAATTTTGCCGGCGTCTTCGCGCATCCGGCGCAGTTCGCCGATGTTGCACAGCGCCAAAAAAGTCTTCGCGCGAGGCCCCATCTTGTTGATGATGACGCCGACATCGGTTGCGCCGGAGACAACTTGAGCGTCGGGATGTTCCGACTTGAATCGGAGCGCTTCTTCGAGCGTATTCGGAACGAAAAAGCGGAATCCTTCGGCTGAATAATCGAGCGTTTCGACGTCGGGCGGGGGATCGGACAATTTTTGCGCGAAAACGTCGTTTCCGGTTCCCGCCAACTGACGGACGCACTCCATAATGGGGCGATAGCCTGTGCAGCGGCAGAGGTTTCCGGCCATTTGTTCGACAAATTGCCACGGCTCTTTCATATCGTGACGGTATGTCGCTTCAAAAAGGCTCATCGCCACGCCGGGCGTGCAATATCCGCATTGCGAAGCATAATTTTGCATGATGGCCTCTTGGACGGCGTGGCGTTTGCCGCCGGCCGAAATTCCCTCGATCGTATAGATGCGTTTGCCATGAAGCATCGGGAGATAAACGAGGCATGAATTGACGGCGCGGTAGCGCGGAGCATCGCCCGAGCCGTCGCGAAAGACGACCGTGCAAGCGCCGCAATCGCCTTCGTTGCACCCCTCTTTTGTCCCCGTCAGGCGGAGCACATCTCTCAGGTAATGAAGCAGCGACATCGTCGGCGAAACGCCGACGATATCGTGATGTTCGTCATTTATCATGCAGTGAATCCGTTCCATATCCTACCGTCCTTCGTCCGATGGTTTGTCACCTTCTCAGCGCGAATCTGCCGCCGTTACAGCCGATTGGGTTATGTTGCGGCGTTTATCTATAACGATTTTTCCCGATTGCATACGTATTTTGACCGAAAAAAGCGCTTTTTCTTTAACGCAACATTGTTGCGAAACAGAGACTCCGTGCGGTTATGCGCGATCCGGACATGCCGCCGGGGGGGGGGATCGTTTGCGTGCGAAAGCAAGGCGTGTTTTGGCTTGAAGCCGGCGATTTTCGGACTAAACCAAAATTATGTTTTACGCATAATTTAGATTACGTACAAAACATAAACGCAAACAAATTCCGTCGCACCTACATTTATCCACAACCGCAAACCATTGATTTCAGGCGATTTTATTATTTTTTGCCGTTGGCACAGTCTATGCTCAGCCGTGTGCAGAAATCGCGGCGCTGCCGCCGCGAAGTCTCACGATATATCCGACAGGAGCCTGACGATGAATTCTTACGAGCTGTTTCAGTCCGAAGCCATGTGCCACCAAAATGCGCTGATGTCTTACGCGCTCAGACTCACGCACAACGAAAAAGACGCCGAAGACCTCGTCCAAGATACCCTTATCCGCGCATGCAAAAACTTCGATAAATACGAACCCGGCACGAACTGCAAAGCTTGGCTGTGCCGAATCATGACGAACGAATTCATCACGCAATACCGCCACTCGCAGCGCGAACGCGCTCTGGTCGATCGGCGCGAACCGCTCGACGAAAATCTCCCCGACACAAACGGCGCCTGCGTCTCCGACGACAGCTTCGAAGTCATGCAGCACGACTTCGGCGACGAAGTCGCCTATGCCCTCGATCACGTCCCCGACGACTTCCGCGCCATCGTCATCATGGCCGACCTCCAGGACGAATCGTACCGCGAAATCTCCGAAAAATTATCCATTCCCATCGGGACGGTCATGAGCAGGCTCTTCCGCGGCCGTCAGATCCTGCGGCAAAAACTCCATGATTATGCCGTTTCGCTTGGCATCGTCCGCGCCTGAACCGCGGCGGCCCGTCAACTCTGAGCTCTGGGAGATACACTGAAATGACAATCGACAAAAAACGCGTTTTCGAAGAAGAAGCCCTTCCCCATATGCCCGCGCTCTACGGCATGGCGCTCAAATACACGCACAGCGAACCCGAGGCCGAAGATCTCGTCCAAGACGCCCTCATCAAAGCATACAACAGCTTCGGTTCCTACGAAGAAGGCACCAATTGCAGAGCATGGCTCTTCCGCATTCTCACAAACACATTCATCAACAAATACCGCCGCTCAAAGCGCGAACACGCCTATATCGACAAAATCCTGACCGAATCCGCCGACGATCCGGCCATGACGGCGGCTCCCGCCGACAAGTCCCTCGAAGACCTCGAATCCGACGTCAAAATGTCCGAATCTTTCGCCTTCTCCGACGAAATCGTTCACGCCTTCAACACCGTTTCCAACGAATTCAAATCGATCGTCATTCTCGCCGATTTGCAGGAAATGTCTTACAAAGAAATCGCCGAAAAATTGCACATTCCCTTGGGGACGGTCATGAGCCGGCTCTTCCGCGGCCGTCAGCTGCTCAAAAAATCGCTC